>CBFIHB010000021.1:0-20293 GCA_965662415.1 Actinomycetes bacterium
GGGCGAGCAGATCGGTGAGGCGCAGCTAATCGTCAACTGGGAGGCCTATCCCGATGACGTCGCGAACCTCATCCACGCACACCCGACCCAGAACGAAGCAATGGGCGAAGCCCATCTTGCGCTCGCAGGCAAACCCCTGCACGCGCACTCATAGGAACAACGCCCACGAGGCGAGATCACAAGGAGCAGACATGCCGGTCAACGTGACCATGCCGCAACTCGGCGAGAGCGTCACCGAAGGCACCATCACCCGCTGGTTGAAGGCAGTGGGCGACACCGTCGCCGCCGATGAGCCGCTCGTCGAGGTTTCCACCGACAAGGTCGACACCGAGATCCCCGCTCCAGCATCCGGCACACTCCTGAGCATCGACGCCGCCGAAGACGATGTCGTCGAGGTCGGGGGACTCCTTGCGGTGATCGGTGAGCCGAGCGAGGCCGGAACCGCTCCCGAAACGCCCGCTGCGCCTGCCGCCCAGGCTCCCGCGGCTGAGCCAGCACCCGAACCAGCGGCCGCCGAGCCCGTTGCTGTGCCTGCCGCCGAGGCGCCCGCGCCAACAGGCGGGACCGATAGCGCCGAAGTGATCGTGACCCTGCCGGCACTCGGCGAGAGTGTCACCGAGGGCATCGTGACCCGCTGGCTGAAGTCGGTGGGCGATGCTGTGGCCGCCGACGAGCCGCTGCTGGAGATCTCGACCGACAAGGTCGACACCGAGATCCCCGCGCCGGCCTCGGGCACCCTCACCTCGATCGCCGTCGAAGCCGATGGCACGGTGGAAGTAGGCGCCGAGATCGCGCGTATCGCGACAGGTGCGCCTGCAGCGGCGGCGCCCACTCCCGCACCAGCACCGACTCCCGCAGCACCTGCACCTGCACCTGCACCTGCACCAGCACCTGCACCAGCGGCATCCACTGCGGCACCTACGCCTGCGCCCGCCACAACCGAGCCGTCGAAGGCGACGCCCGAGCACACTGCGGGCGCGTACGTCACTCCGCTGGTACGCAAACTGGCGGCGGAGAACGGCATCGACCTGTCGACCATCACCGGCTCCGGTGTTGGCGGACGCATCCGCAAGGCCGACGTCCTTGCGGCGGTGGAAGCTCGCACCGCGAAGACCCCGGCGGCCACTCCCGCGATCCCATCGACCGCTGCAGCCGCACCGAGCGCAGGAACGCCCAGCGCACCGGAGCCGTCAGCACTTCGCGGACGCACCGAGAAGATGAGTCGCTTGCGTCGGGTGATCGCCGAGCGCATGGTCGAATCGCTGCAGACTTCCGCACAACTCACCACCGTGGTGGAAGTAGACGTCACCAAGATCGCGCAATTGCGGTCTCGCGTGAAGGCTGACTTCGCAGCCCGCGAAGGCGTGAACCTGTCCTACCTGCCGTTCTTTTGCAAGGCGGCCATCGAAGCACTGAAGGTCTACCCGCAGATCAACTGCTCGATCGACACCGAGGCGGGCACGATCACCTATCACGAGTCCGAGAACCTCGGCATCGCCGTCGATACCGATCGCGGCCTGCTGGTTCCGGTCATCCGAGATGCGGGTGATCTGAACATCGCCGGCATTGCTCGCCGCATCGCCGATCTCGCTGAGCGCACCCGCACGAGCAAGGTGGCGCCAGATGAGCTTTCCGGCGGGACCTTCACCGTCACCAACACCGGCAGTCGGGGTGCGTTGTTCGATACCCCGATCATCAACATGCCGCAGGTGGCGATCTTGGGAACCGGATCGGTAGTCAAGCGCCCGGTCGTGATCAGCGATGCCGGTCAGGACGTCATCGCAATCCGTTCGATGGTCTACCTCGCGTTGTCCTACGATCACCGGATCGTCGACGGCGCAGATGCAGCCCGCTTCCTCACCGCAGTCAAGGATCGGCTCGAGGCGGCAGCCTTCGAAGCCGAGTTGGGTGGCTAGTCCGCTGGAGCGCCCGGCCGATTCGGTCCGGCGACCAGCGAAAGGACGTTGATGCTCACCAGTTCCCTGTGGTTCGCCGGGTCGATGGTCGGCATCATCGTGCTCGCGCGCTTCGCGCTGTACGAGCCCGCACAAAAGCTCGCGCGACTTGCGAACTTCTCCAAGGCTTCCACCGGCCAGATGCTCGGCTACCTCACCAGCGCACCCGAGCTAGTCGCGACGATCTTCGTTGCTGCTACCGGGTTGTTCACCGTGGTCAGTGCGAACATCCTGGGCAGCAACATCGTGAACGTCATCCTCGCCACTGTCGCGGCTTTGTGGTTCAAGCAACTGCACCGCATAGCGGGCAAGGAGTTTCGCTTCGAGCAGGCGATCGTGCTCGGCTCGCTGATCATTCCGGTACTGCTACTGGTGACTCGGCAGGACAGCGCATTGTGGAGTGGCATCGCGCTCGCCGCCGGCTACATCGCGTATCTACGCGTGATGCGCAAGCGCCACCAAGCCGGCGGTCCGGTCGAAGCCGAAGACGCCGAGGCGGTCTGGGAGAACGGCAAGCCCAACGTGGCCGTACAGGTCGGGATCCTGGTCCTCGGACTTGTCGGGCTGTACGTGCTCGGCGACATCCTGGGAGATTCGGTCTACGAACTCGGCGTAGCTTTCGCAGTGCCTGCCGCAGTTCTCGGCGGCCTGACCGCTCTGGCCACCAGCCTGCCGGAATTGACCACCTTCTTCTCCTCCTATGCCGCGCACCGTCGCTCCGGTACAGACGGTAACGACGAAGTGGTGCACAACCTGATGGCCAGCAACGTGGTGAACCTGCTGCTCGTCCAAGCCGTGGGCGTATTCGTCTTCCAGATCTTCGCGTGAGCCTGGGCGGGGAACCCGCCGGAGGGCGCCGGCCTAGCCAATGCGAGATGCTTGCTCTATGAAGATCGCCGTCACTGGAGCCTCCGGCCTCATAGGTTCAGCCCTCGTACCGGCGCTTCGGGCTCGGGGGGATGAGGTAATCCGCTTGGTGCGCCGCCCCGCGGTAGCGCCCGACGAAGTGTCCTGGGACCCGATCGCCGGCACCGTCGATCTCGATGGGCTAGCCGGGATCGACGCAGTGGTCCACATGGCGGGAGCCGGAGTGGGCGATCGCCGTTGGACGGACTCCTACAAGAAGACAATCCTGGATAGCCGGGTCGACGGAACCCACACGATCGTGCGTGCGATGACTCAGCTCGACCCCAAGCCCCGCACCCTCGTGGCCGGGTCGGCCATCGGCTGGTACGGAGAGACCGGTGATCGGGCCGTGGATGAAACCGCGCCGGCCGGGACTGGCTTCCTTGCCGATGTCGTACGGGCTTGGGAAGCGGCGGCGGATCCGGCGCGCGAAGCCGGAATAAGGGTGACGCACGCCCGCACGGGCTTAGTCGTGTCTGGTGCCGGTGGCGCCTGGGCGCGCCTGTTCCCGATCTTCAAACTCGGCCTCGGCGGCAAGCTCGGGTCCGGCCGCCAGTACTGGTCGTGGATCTCGTTGCGCGACGAAATCTCCGCACTGATGTACTTGCTGGACAACGAATCCCTCTCCGGCCCGGTCAACCTCACCGGACCCGCTCCGGCCACCAACTCCGAGGTGACCGAGGCGATGGGCCGTGTCCTGCATCGGCCTACCTTGTTCTCCGTCCCGGCCTTTGCCCTCAAGACGGTCCTTGGTGAGTTCTCCATCGAGGTCCTCGGCAGCGCCCGCGTCCTACCCGCGGTCCTGGAGGACACCGGGTTCACGTGGCAGGACGCCACGGTGGAGTCGGCGATCCGCGCCGCGTTGGATTGAGCGGTCGGCCTGCGATGACCACCAGGTGTGACGTCGTCGTCGTCGGCGCCGGCCTCGCCGGCCTGTCGGCGGCCCGCGAATTGTCCATCCACGGGGCGAACGTGTGCGTCCTGGAGGCCGCCGATCGCGTGGGCGGCCGGGTCCAAAGCGATGCGGTCGACGGATTCACCCTCGATCGAGGTTTCCAGCTCTACAACCCTTCCTACCCCGAGGCGGCACGCGTCTTGGACCACGAAGCGCTGGACCTGCAGCCATTGGCGCGTGGAGTTGATGTGGTGCGGACGGATGGCGCCGGCCCGCGCGCTAAGCGATCCGTGGTGCACCTAGGTGATCCTCGCTCCCCTCGCGCCTGGCACCTTTCGGCGCTCTCACGCAAAGCCGGCACGGTCGCAGGAAAAGCCCGATTCGCACGCTACGCGCTGGCTGCAGCGCGTTCACGCGGCTCACAAATCGATGCGCGACCTGATGAGCCAGCCCAGGTGGCCTTGGCGAGGGCCGGAATGGATGCCACCTTGATCGATGAGGTCATCAAGCCGTTCTTGACGGGGGTCTTCCTCGAGCCCCATCTCATGACATCGCGTCGGTTCATGGATGTGGTGCTGGCGAGCTTCGTAAAGGGCACGCCATCCCTGCCGGCGGGCGGAATGCAGGCGATTCCCGATCAACTGCACGCCGCGCTGCCGGAGGGAACGGTGCACCTTTCGACAACCGTGACGAGCGTCGCTGCCCATCACGTCGAATCGTCGGCCGGAAGATTCGAAGCTCCGGTCGTGATCGTTGCCACCGAAGCAGCAGGAGCCGCGGAACTACTGCCCGGCGTACCGATCGAGACCGAAGGGAATTCGGTGACCACGTGGTACCACGCTGTGCCTGTCGACTCACTGTGGGAGCCGCTAGCTCGCGGCCGCAGCATGCTCACCGTCCCAGCGACTACTCAAGGACCGGTCATCAACACAGTCCCGCTGACGTACGCCGTGCCCAGTTACTCCCCCGCGGACTCCATCTTGGTCTCGACCTCCGCCCTCGGGGTGCATGCGTCGCCTGACGGTGTCGCAGCCGACACCGAGCACCTGATTCGCGAACAACTAGCGACGCTGTACGGGACCGATACCCGCGCGTGGGAGCTGCTGGCCGCCTACCCCATCCATTACGCACTTCCCTCCATGCGCCCGCCTCGTCGTGTCTCGCATGCCATCGAGCAGGGCGACGTCATCATCGCCGGCGATCACACGACAACCGCCAGCATTCAAGGGGCGATGGTCAGCGGGCGGCGCGCCGGTGATCTTGCGCTGGACCGACTAGGGATCAAGCGGCCACTCGAACGTAGAGTGGTGGCATGAGCCTCGTGGAGTCGGCGGTGCAACCGCTGCGCATCGAGCATGTGGGGTTCGGCGATCAGGCCGTGGATTACCAGCGCGGTTGGGATCTGCAGCGTGAGGTGCACGCAGGCGTGGTCTCCGGTGACGACGACACCGTGCTGCTGCTCGAGCACACCGCCACCTACACGGCAGGACGGCGCACCGAAGACCATGAGCGTCCCTTCGACGGCACGCCCGTGGTGGACGTCGATCGTGGCGGCAAGATCACCTGGCATGGTCCCGGCCAACTCGTCGGGTACCCGATCTTGCGACTACCCGACCCGATCGACGTGGTCGCGTACGTCCGACGCATCGAGCGAATGCTCATCGATGTGTGTGCGCACTTCGGAGTGCACGGCCAGCAGATCGAAGGGCGTAGCGGCGTATGGGTGCCTGCGGACGAGCGCGGCCCGGATCGAAAGATCGCGGCAATCGGCATCCGCGTCGCTAGCGGCGTCACCATGCACGGCTTCGCGCTCAACTGCGATTGCGACCTCGGTGCCTTCGACCGGATCGTGCCGTGCGGGATATCCGACGCCAGCGTCACCTCCTTGAGTAATGAACTCAACACGATCATCACCGTGGCCGACGTGGTACCGATTGTCAGCGAGTACCTGCCGGAATTATCGGGAGGCAGCAAGTGAGCGTGTATTCAGGCACCAATCCCGAAGGCAGGAAGTTGCTGCGTATCGAGGCTCGCAATGCTGAAGTGCCTATTGAGCGCAAGCCACCGTGGATCAAGACCCGCATGCGCACCGGCCCGGAGTACACCCGTATCAAGGAACTGGTGAAGAGCGAAGGCCTGCACACGGTCTGCCAGGAAGCCGGCTGTCCGAACATCTTCGAATGCTGGGAAGACCGCGAAGCAACCTTCCTCATCGGCGGCGAGCAATGCACGCGTCGATGCGACTTCTGCCAGATCGACACCGGCAAGCCGCAACCACTCGACACCGACGAGCCCCGCAGGGTTGCCGAATCGGTGAACACCATGGGTCTGCGCTACGCGACAGTCACCGGCGTGGCCCGCGATGATCTGGAAGACGAGGGCGCTTGGCTATACGCCGAAACGGTCCGTCGCATACACGGTCTGGGTATCGGCACCAAGGTGGAATTGCTGATCCCCGATTTCTCGGCAAACCCGACCCTGCTCGGCGAAGTCTTCGATTCAACTCCCGAGGTACTCGCCCACAATGTCGAGACGGTGCCGCGCATCTTCAAGCGGATCCGGCCCGCTTTCCGCTACGAGCGCAGCCTCGACGTCATCACCCAGGCGCGGGCGG
This sequence comes from Actinomycetes bacterium, assembly GCA_965662415.1. Lineage (GTDB taxonomy): Bacteria > Actinomycetota > Actinomycetes > S36-B12 > S36-B12 > S36-B12. The sequence goes on from CBFIHB010000021.1 coordinate 6,371, forward strand.
TGGGCCTGGTGACCAAGAGCAACCTGATCTTGGGTATGGGCGAGACGATCGACGAAGTCGAGCAGGCACTGCGGGACCTACACGATGCTGGCTGCGAACTGATCACGATCACGCAGTACTTGCGCCCCTCCCCGCGCCATCACCCGGTGGAGCGCTGGGTCAAGCCCGAGGAATTCGTCGAACTCGCCGAGGTCGCCACATCCATCGGTTTCGCGGGTGTGATGAGCGGTCCACTGGTGCGGTCCAGCTACCGCGCCGGGCGCTTGTACGAGCAAGCCCTGGCCGCTCGGGAGAGCGGCGATCGCGCCACCATCACTGTCACGTGAACGCCCGTGTAGCCGCTACATACGTGTGGCCGAGTGACACCGATCAACCCGTCTCCACAGACGCATTGGAGCTGGACTGGGGCGGTCCCGTGGGCGATCGGCACCACGGTGAGACGATGGCATCGGACACCAGGCAATCCTCCGTGTTCCCGCGCGGCACCGAAATCCGCAACCATCGACAGTTGTCGCTCGTGGATCTTGCTGAGTTGGCACAGATCGCCGAGGCACTCACGATCCCCCGCATCGAACCGGGGACGATCGCGGAGAACATCACGACTGAGGGCATCGCCGCACTGACCTCATTGCCGCGGATGACCAGATTGGTGTTCCCTTCCGGCGCCGTGATCATGCTCGGCGGCGCCAATGCGCCATGCACCATCGCCGGCGGGTTGGTAGCCCGCGAGTACGGCTCTCGGCCGGAAGCCTTCCCCAAGGCCGCGATCGGTCGCCGTGGGGTGACCGGATGGGTCGAACGCCCCGGAACCGTCCGCCCGGGCGACGAGATCGCCATCGTGTTACCCGAATAGCCCCGACTAGGCTTCAGTACATGGGCAAGATCCGTTCCAGCTTGAAGGCCATCGGCGAGAACTGGTCGATGACCCAGCGCGTCTACCGCTTCTTGTGGGCCGAAGTGCTGGGGATCTTCGTGCTGGTTGTCGCGGCGGTGGCCGTTCCGGTCTCGCTGTTCATCAACTGGCTCACCGCAGTGCTTATCGCGCTTCCCCTGGGTCTGCTGGCAGCCACCTTCTGGTTCAGTCGTCGCGCGATGCGCGCGGCCTATTCGCGGATTGAGGGCCAACCAGGAGCCGCGGCTGCAGTGATCGAGTCCCTGCGCGGCAAGTGGGCGGTCACCCCGGCCGTGGCGGTCAGTCGCAATGAGGACATGGTCTCCAGGGTGATCGGAAAGCCCGGGGTCATCTTGGTGTCCGAAGGTGCCCCGTCTCGAGTGGGTCACATGCTGGCCAATGAGCGGAAGAAGACCGCGCGCTGGGTTCCCGACATCCCGATCTACGAGATCCAGGTGGGCGACGCCGAGGGCCAGATCGGCCTCGGGAAGATCCAAAAGACTCTCGCGAAACTGCCCAAGAACTTGCGCGGCAGCGAAGTGACCGAGGTCCGACGCCGCCTCGAGGCGCTCGGAAACGTCCAGCAGTCCATGCCCGTGCCTAAGGGCCCGATGCCGACCAGCGCACGTCAGGTACGGCGGCAACGCCGTTAAGCAGGCACGCCGTTAGCGCACCTTCACGACGTAGGTACCCGCCAGGCGATCGTGCAACCCACGTCCCTGGTTGTCGTACACAACCGCAGGAATAACCAGGCAGATCAGGAAGTTACGTAAGAGCGCACGCCACAGAGGCAGCCGTCCACCGTCGACGGAGGCCACACCCAATCCGCTTATGCGCTGCCCGAACGATGATCCCGTGAGCCAGGTAAGGACCGACGCTTCCACGATGAAGACGATGGCCGTCGGCACCCACGCCTGCACCGATCCATAGGGGAACTGCGGAAACAACAGCAGCACGATCAGACTGCTGGCTATCCAATCGATCGAGAAACCAACGATTCGGCGCCCAATCCAGGCCCGTGGTTCCCCCGGCGCACCCGTACCCGACTCCTTCGCCACGGCCCCACCGTATTGGCCGCCTGGAGCGGGCCGAACGCTTAACACCCCCGAAACAATCGGGACACCGGGCCGATACCGCCCTTTCCTAAATTCCTCGCATATCCGGTGGCAACGGGTCACCGAGCGAGGCGATGCACGCGAGTGCAGGAGGTGGAAATGTTCAACAGCCCCGATGAGGTCCTGAAGTACATCAAGGACAACGACATCGAGTTCGTCGACGTCCGTTTCGTCGACCTTCCCGGCGTCATGCAGCACTTCAACGTCCCCGCACCCTCCTTCGGGATGGCTGCGTTCGAGGACGGCCTGATGTTCGACGGATCATCGATCCGCGGCTTCCAGTCCATCCACGAATCGGACATGAAGTTGATCCCGGATCCGGCAACCGCGTTCATCGATCCATTCCGGTCGGCAAAGACCCTGGTCATGAACTTCTCCATCCGCGATCCCTTCACGAACGAGCCCTACAGCCGTGATCCGCGGAATGTGGCCGCCAAGGCCGAGGCATACATCTCCTCCACCGGCATCGCTGATACCGCGTTCTTCGGACCGGAGGCGGAGTTCTACGTCTTCGACGACGTCCGATTCGAGACCAATCAGCACTCCGGCTACTACTTCATCGACTCGATCGAGGGTGCATGGAACACCGGTCGCGTGGAAGAAGGCGGTAACCGCGGCTACAAGACCCGCTACAAGGGCGGCTACTTCCCGGTGCCTCCGGTCGACCATTACGCCGATCTGCGTGACCAGATGGTCGCCACCTTGATGCAGGTGGGCCTCGAGGTCGAGCGCTCGCACCATGAGGTGGGCACTGCCGGCCAGGGCGAGATCAACTACAAGTTCAACACCCTTCAGCACGCTGCCGATCAGGTGATGCTGTTCAAGTACGTCATCAAGAACGTTGCATGGGCCAACGGCAAGACCGCAACCTTCATGCCCAAGCCACTGTTCGGCGATAACGGCTCGGGTATGCACTGCCACCAGTCCCTGTGGACGGACGGCGAGCCGTTGTTCTACGACGAAATGGGCTACGGCGGCCTGTCCGACACCGCACGTTGGTACATCGGCGGCCTGCTCGCGCACGCTCCCGCGGTGCTGGCCTTCACCAACCCGACAGTGAACAGCTTCCACCGACTGGTGCCAGGCTTCGAAGCTCCGGTCAACTTGGTCTACTCGGCCCGCAACCGCTCCGCGGCGGTACGCATCCCGGTCACTGGCAATAACCCGAAGGCCAAGCGAGTCGAATTCCGCGTCCCTGATCCCTCGAGCAACCCGTACCTTGCCTTCTCGGCACTGGTCATGGCGGGCCTCGACGGAATAAAGAACAAGATCGAGCCGATCGCACCGGTCGACAAGGACCTCTACGAGTTGCCGCCGGATGAGTTGGCGAACATCCCGACTGTGCCCGATTCCCTCGGTGGGGTTCTCAGCGCGCTCGAGGATGACAACGAGTTCCTTCAGGCTGGCGGAGTGTTCCCTGCCGATCTGATCGAGACGTGGATCGACTACAAGCGCGCCAACGAGATCGATCCGATTCGCCTGCGCCCGCATCCGCACGAGTTCGAGATGTATTACGACATCTAGGAGCGAGCCAGGAAAGCGATCTCCCTTCGCGTCGATTCGCCTCGCGCGCATGGGAATGGCAGGGGCCCCGGAGCGATCCGGGGCCCCTGTTGCATCGCGGTAGCGTCTGGCGTGTGAATCGATCGGTCACTGGTTGGTTACTCGTGGCCGCGCAGATCGCCGTTTTCGTGATCCTCGCGGTGCTCCCCTGGCGATCGCCGAGTCTGCTGTCCATCGCGCTGGCGCTGCCCTTCGTGGTGATCGGCGGCTGGCTTGGGCTCGCTTCCTTCACCACACTCGGCGGAGCACTGACCCCAACTCCGGTTCCCATCGCTGGCGCGGGGTTGCGCACGTGGGGGCCCTACTCGCGGATTCGCCATCCGATCTACACGTCGGTGCTGAGTTTGACCCTCGCAGCCGTCATCCTTGCGGGAACCTGGTGGAGCGCAGCCTGGAGCGTGGTGATCGTTGCGTTCTTTTGGGGCAAGTCGAGGTGGGAGGACCGCCTGCTGGCTGAGGAATACGGCGATGAATGGCGAGTGTGGGCACGCGAGACCGGCGCGCTCATTCCTCGCCGTAGAAGATCCGCTCCATAACTCCACGTGAGCGGCGCGTGATGCGCAGGTAGTCGTCACGGATCTGGCTAGCGGCCGCCCCACGCCTTCCGATCACCGCAGCCAACGACGCAACCTCGTTCACATCACTCGGCAACGAGTCTCCCGGGCGCCCACGTAGCAGCATGAGTGCGTCGCGTACTTCCGTGGCGAGCATCCAAGCTTGACGCAAAGTGTCGGCGTCGCGTGACTGCAGCACTCCCACCTCCACGCAGCCCGCGAGGGCTTCCAACGTGTTGGTGGTCTGCAATTGTGGATGTTCAGCTGCGTGTTGCATCTGCAAGAGTTGAACGGTCCACTCGACATCGGACAAGCCACCGCGGCCAAGTTTGGTATGCACGCTCGGGTCGGCACCGCGCGGAAGTCGCTCGGATTCCATCCGCGCCTTCAACCGGCGCGCTTCACGTACCGCGTGTGCGTCTAAGCCCTCAGTGGGCCAGCGAAGCGGGTCGATCATGGCGGTAAACGCCGCCCCAAGATCTTGCGAGCCAGCGACCGGAAGCGCACGCAGTAGCGCCTGCGCCTCCCACGGAGAGGACCAGCGCTCGTAGTAGCCGGCATACGAGGCTAAAGAACGCACGAGTGGACCGGCCTTACCTTCCGGGCGCAGATCGGCATCGAGATCCACCGGCGGATCGGTCGACGCAGACATCAGTAGGGACCTGAGTTCCTCGGCGATCGCCATGGCCTGACGGCCGGCCGCGGTTTCGTCGACTCCCGGATGCGGTGCATGCACGAACATCACATCCAGATCGCTCGCGAACCCTAACTCCCGTCCACCGAAGCGACCCATCGCGATCACGCACAATTCGGTGAGTTGTTCCCCATCACCCACGGCGCTACGCGTTGCTGCACTCAGCGCAGCGTCGACTGTCACTTCCGCGACATCTGTCAGCGCCGGCCCAAGCCTTGCCACATCGATCACATCGAGCAAATCGGCAACAGCAAGCCGAAAGAGTTCGCGGCGTCGCATGCTGAGCACGGCATTGACTGCCGCCGCCGGCTCAGTCTGGCGTTGGACCAATGCCATGGCCTCAGTGGCCAGAGCATCCTTGCTCCGTGGGATGAGTTCGTCTTCGTCCGCGAGCATTCGCACGGACTCGGGGGCCTGCAGCAGCAGGTCAGTCGCATAGCGGCTAGCGGAGAGGACGAACGACAATCGCTCAGCCACAACGGATTCATCTCTCAGCAAGCGCAGGTACCACGGGGTTGACCCCAGGGCGTCGCTGACCTGTCGGAAGCCGAGCAATCCGGCATCGGGATTAGGGCCGTCTGCAAACCAGCCGAGCATCACCGGAAGCAGAGTGCGCTGAATCGCTGCCCGTCGCGAGACCCCACTGGTGAGCGCCTGCAGATGGCGGATAGCCCCGGCGGGATCGGCGTAGCCGAGTGCTTCGAGCCGCTCCTCGGCCGCTTGCATCGATAAACGTGCCTCGCCCGCCTCGAGCCGCGCCACCGATTGCAAAAGCGGGCGGTAGAACAGCTTCTCGTGCAACCGTCGCACTTGTCGTTGGTGCTGCTTCCACTGCTTGGTCAACTCGGTAACCGGGTCGACGCGAAGCCCGATCGATCGCGCAAGAACACGAAGCTCGGCTTCATCTTCAGGCAAGGTGTGCGTTCGGCGCAGCCTGCGCAACTGCAAGCGATGCTCCAACGTCCGAAGGAATCGGTAGGCATCCGTCAGTGCAGATGCGTCACCGCGACCCACGTAGCCCCAGGTGGCCAACGCCTCGAGGGCGACCAGAGTGGTGGGGCTGCGGAGCATCACATCACTTCGCCCGTGCACCAGTTGCAGCAATTGCACGGAGAACTCGACATCGCGCAAGCCCCCGGGCCCGAGCTTGATCTCCCGATCAGCTGATGCGGTGGGTAGATGATCCTCGACGCGCTTGCGCATGCCCTGCACGTCGGTTACGAAATCCGGCCGATCCGCTGCAGCCCACACGAATTGGGAGATGCGATCCACATAGCGCTCCCCTAGTTCGGCATCCCCGGCTGCGAACCGGGCCTTCAACAGCGCCTGGAACTCCCACGTACTCGCCCACCGTTCGTAGTACCCGATGTGCGATGCGAGCGTGCGTACGAGGGCACCCTGCTTGCCCTCCGGTCGCAATGCGGCGTCGACCTCCCAGATCGAACCCTCAGCCGTGACCGAGGAACAGGCACGCATGAGACTGGCGGCAAGGTTGGTTGCCGCTCGTAAAGCGTCGGACTCATCGATTCCTTCGACAGCTTCGGCCACGAAGATGACATCCACATCGCTGATGTAGTTGAGTTCGCGTCCCCCGCACTTACCCATTCCGATTACAGCGAGTCTGCACGTGAACGCGCTCTCCCCAACCTCCGCGCGTGCGATCGCCAAGGCAGCCTCCAGGGTTGCATCAGCAAGATCACTCAGCCACGTGGCAACGGCTTCCATTTCCGCCAGGTCACTCAAGTCCCGTGCCGCGATTCCCAGGAGTTGGCGTCGGTATCCCAACCGCAGCGCATTCACACCATCAGGCGCCTCCGCCACCGGTTCCAAAATCCCCGGATCGGCCCCCACGCACTCGAGCATGTCCCGACGGACATCTCGAGCCGACGGCGCCACCGCAAGCGCGTCGGTGTCGATCAGGACATCGAGATCCCCAGGCACCTTTACTAGGTGATCTCCCAGCGCTTCGGAAGCTCCAAGGATGTCGATGACGCGTCCACGTAGCGCGTCGTCGGCGACGAGTCCGGACCGCAATCTGTGATCGCAAGCCTCGACCAGTCGAAGGAACTGGACGACCGCGAGATCAGGATCGGCACACGCACCGAGCGCCTCGGCAACCTCGGCCACTGACTCGGCATCGAACGGATCGATTCCCTCCAGGGAATCAAGGGCTGCCCTCGCACGCTGGGAGTCCACGAAACCACTACGCGCCAGAAGCCCGCGTTCGGATCCGGGTCGCTCGCTCACGTGTTGAGCCTATGCGGCTACAGGGAGGGCAGGTATCGCTCCAACTCCCATGGGGTCACCTGTCGCCGGTAGTCCTCCCACTCAGCCCTCTTGTTGCGCAGGAAGAAATCGAATACGTGCTCTCCGAGAGTCTCCGCGACGAGCTCGGACTTCTCCATCGCTGCGATCGCTTGGTTCAGCGAACCTGGCAGCGGGTCCATGCCCATCGCTTTGCGTTCGGCTCCGGTGAGTCTCCACACGTCATCCTCCGACCCCGGCGGCAATTCGTAGCCTTCCTCGATCCCCTTCAGTCCGGCGGCGAGCAGGACGGAGAACGCCAAGTACGGATTAACACCGCTGTCCATCGCCCGGTACTCCACCCGCGTGCTGTTGCCTTTCGACGGCTTGTACATCGGCACACGGATCAACGCAGAGCGGTTGTTATGACCCCAGCAGATCCACGCGGGCGCTTCCCCGCCGCCAGCAAGCCGCTTATAGGAGTTGACCCACTGGTTGGTAACCGCGGTGATCTCCGGCGCGTGCACCAGGAGACCGGCGATGAAGGAGCGAGCTACGTTCGAAAGTTGGTACTCCGATCCTGCCTCGTAGAAGGCGTTGCGATCGCCTTCGAACAAGGACAGGTGTGTATGCATCCCACTGCCGGGATGATCGCGGAAGGGCTTGGGCATGAATGTGGCATACAACCCCTGCTCCATCGCTACCTCCTGGACAACCAACCGGAAGGTCATCAGGTTGTCGGCTGTAGTCAGGGCATCGGCGTAGCGAAGATCGATCTCCTGCTGGCCGGGACCTCCTTCGTGGTGGCTGTACTCCACCGAGATCCCCATCGCCTCCAAGGTGGTGATCGCCTGACGACGAAAATCGTGCGCAACACCATGTGGAGCGTTATCGAAGTAGCCGTAGCGGTCGATCGGGACCGGCTGCTCACCGGGCTCGGGCTGACCGCGGAAAAGATAGAACTCGACCTCGGGGTGGGTGTAAAAACTGAAACCTTGATCGGCCGCCCGCGTAAGGGTGCGTTTGAGAACGTAACGCGGATCGGCGTAGGACGGCGAGCCATCGGGCATCAAGATGTCGCAGAACAGTCGGGCCACCCCAGGCCCCTCACTGCGCCAGGGCAAGATCGTGAAGGTGCTGGCGTCGGGCCGGGCCAGCATGTCTGATTCGTGCACACGCGCGAACCCCTCGATAGCCGAGCCGTCGAAGCCGATGCCCTCATCGAAGGCGCCCTCGAGTTCGGCCGGCGCGATAGACACCGACTTCAGCTGACCGAGCACATCGGTGAACCACAATCGCACGAACCGGATATCGCGTTCTTCGATCGTCCGCAGGACGAACTCCGCTTGTTTTTCCACGTGCTCATCGTCTCGCTTTCCGTGTTACAGCGACGTTAACGCGCCGAAATCCCTCCCTCTAGCCCTCGGTACTCTCATGCGATGCCCACCCTTCGCGTCGCCCTCGGCCAGGTGAACCCAGCCGTCGGCGACCTTCCCGGCAACTCCGCTCTGATCAGGGACGCGGCTGCCCGCGCCCACGAGGCGGGAGCCGATCTGATCGTGTTTCCCGAGATGGCACTTACCGGGTACCCCGTCGAAGACCTCAGCCTGCGGCCTTCCTTCCAGAATGCGTCGCGGGCAGCGATGCAGCAGTTAGCCGCTGGGATAGCCGCCGACGGACACGGGGACCTCATTTGCCTGATCGGATACCTCGACCACAGTGACGAAGCCGATCAAGAGATCGGCCGACCCCGAGGTGGTGCGGTGAATTCGGCTGCGCTCGTGCACGCCGGAAGCGTCCTTGTTCGATACGACAAACATTTCCTGCCTAACTACGGCGTATTCGACGAAGCCCGGTACTTCGTTCCCGGAAGCCGGGCCTTGATCGTCGACATTGACGATGTCCGAGTCTGCGTGGCGATCTGCGAGGACCTTTGGCGCGAGGGAGGTCCAACCCAGTGGGCGCGCGATGCCCAAGCCGATCTCGTAGCGGTACTCAACGCCTCACCGTACGAGCGGATGAAGGACGATGTCCGGCTGGAGCTGTGCGTGCAGCGGGCGCGCGACAGCCATGCCGCAGTCGCCTACGCCAACATGTTCGGGGGTCAAGACGAGCTGGTCTTCGACGGAGATTCGCTGGTAGTCGATCACGAAGGACGACTCCTCGAACGTGCCTGTCAGTTCGGGCCCGATTTGCTGATCGTCGACCTCGATGTTCCAGCGAAGGACCGAAGCGCAGCGCCGAATGGGCTGCCCGACGACGATTCGCAGATCCAGTCCCTGCGGTCGCGCTCAGCAGGATCACCACCGGGACCATCACGCCCGGGTGTGATCGTGCCGCGGCTGGACGATCACGAAGAGGTCTACGCGGCACTTCGCATGGGGCTCGCTGATTACGTGGACAAGAACGGATTCGCCTCTGTTCTGCTTGGGCTAAGTGGCGGCATCGACTCGGCATTCGTCGCCGCATTAGCCGTCGATGCGCTCGGTCCCGACCGTGTCTTCGGTGTTTCGATGCCTAGCCGGTACTCCTCAGACCATTCGGTGCAAGACGCACATGGGATCGCCGAACGAACCGGTTTGTCGATTCGTGATGTGCCGATTGCCCCGATGTTCGATGCCTTCCAGGGAAGTTTGCACTTCACCGGATTAGCCGAGGAAAACCTGCAGGCCCGTATTCGCGGGATGATCTTGATGGGTATCTCCAACGCCGAAGGCCACCTTGTCCTTGCCACGGGCAATAAGAGCGAACTCTCGGTCGGCTACTCGACCATCTACGGCGATGCCGTGGGCGGCTTCGCGCCCATCAAGGACGTCCCCAAGACACTCGTGTGGGAACTGTCACGCTGGCGCAATGAACAAGCCACCCACCGCGGAGAGATAGAGCCGATTCCCCCGCGTTCGATCACGAAGGAACCATCGGCTGAATTGCGACCCGATCAGCGCGATGCCGACTCCCTTCCCGATTACCAGATACTCGACGAATTGCTGGAGGACTATGTCGACGAAGACACCGGAGCAAAGGACCTGGTCAGCTCCGGCTTCGATCCGGCACTCGTCGAACGCGTACTCGCAATGACCGATGGCGCGGAATATAAGCGCCGTCAGTATCCGCCGGGAACGAAGATCGGGTCTCGGGCATTCGGACGCGATCGCAGGCTGCCGATCACCAACCGTTGGCGGGAAAAAACCTCGGGCTAGTCCTCACCCGCTTCTCGTGCCCGCACTGTTCCCTCGTCTGCTTCGAGTTCTTCGGTTAGTTCGCTGCGGTAGTGCGAACTCTGCTCGGCAATGCGCTCGTCGATCGGGCTGGGATGTGCATCCTGGGATGGCGCTTTGGTGCCCGCGCCTGGGGCCTGGGGCGGAGTTATGTGAGGCAGGGCGAAGCCGACGAGCAGTGCGGCGATGATCACGACCGCTGCGGATATGCCGGTCGCGAGGTGGGAAGCCGAGAGGAAGTCTGAAAAGGCGACTGCGCGAAGCGGATCGAGTACGGCCGATGGGACCCCAGCATCACCGGCCTGCACCAGCACCTGTTGGGTCGCCACGATCGACTCCGAGGCCGCTTCGAGTGCGCCCTCGGGTAGTGCCCCGGTCACTGAGTCAGGAAGTGACTGCGAACTACTTGTCAGGTAGCTGGCGTACTGCGTGGCCAGTACCGTGCCCACGATCGCCACACCAAGTGCTCCACCCACCTGCCGCACAGTGTTCTGCACGGCTGAACCCGCACCGGCTCGAGCTAGTGGCAACACGTTTTGCATCACCGTCGACGCAGGTGCGATCACATTGCCCATTCCCAGGCCGAACAGGAAGAACACACCAAGCAGCAGCCACAGTGGAGTGGTGATCTCGATAACAGTCAGGGCCAGAAGCGAGATCGCCACGATCGTCAAACCGAAGGTCATCACCGGTCGATAGCCGAAGCGCGCGACCGTCGATGCACTGCGCGGAGCTGCGATTAGCTGCCCCACGGCGAACGGGATAAAGCACAGGCCAGCCGAAAGTGGATCGAAACCACGCAGGATCTGCAGATAGAAGGGAAGTGTGAAGGTGACACCCGAGAGTGCGAAGAAGGCCAGGGAGACAGCGGCAATACTCACCGCGTACCCCCTATTGCGAAACAAGGTGACATCGAAACTGGGATGATCGCTGCGCAGTTCCAGGACGAGGAATAGGGCCAAGATCCCTACCCCTGCGGCGATCGGGATGAGTACCCCGGCATCGAGCCAGGTGCGGGTTTCCGAGACGTGGATGATCCCGTACACCAATGCGGTGAGCCCGGCTATCGAAAGGACCAGACCGGGAACATCGAGGCGCCGGGACTGCGGATTCTTCGTCTCGGGTACCACCCGCCAGATAAACAGCAGGCCGATGGCCACGATCGGGACGTTGATCAAGAAGACCGAACCCCACTCGTTGCCGGTGAGCGGTTCGAACCATTGGGGGTTTTGCAGCAGCGCTCCGCCCAGGACCGGCCCGAGCGCCACGGCGGCACCGACCGCACCAGCCCACAAACCGATTGCCTTGCCCCGCTCATGCGGTGGGAAGACGACCGTGATGATCGCCAACGTGGTGGGCAGAACCGCCGCTCCCCCGATTCCCATGATCGCCCGGGACCCGATCAGCATCTGGGCATTCACGGCGAAGGCGCTGAGTGCTGATGCGGATCCGAAGATAAGCAGGCCGATTACCAAGACTCGTTTTCGCCCATATCGGTCACCTAGGACCCCCCAGGTGAATAAGAAGGCGGCGAACACGAGGATGTACGAGTCGATGGACCACACCAACTCCCCCTGCGAGGCCTGCAGATCCCGTTGGATCGTCGGCAGAGCGATGTTCAAGATCGTGTTGTCGAGCACAACAACCAGCAAACTGACTACCAGGACACTCAAAATCGCCCACCGTCGCGGATGACCTGCTCCGGATGTCATCCAGTCGTCGTCGATTGGCTGCTGACCTGCCACGCGCTCTCCTAGCGATCGGGGCTCCTGCGATGGCTCCACGATCATCAAAGGATCACAGTCTGCGAAGAAGCACTTGAAGCGTACTCGCCGAGTCGACTATCCATCCAGGGCGTGTGGTGGCATGCTTAGGGGTGTCCGGGGACTCCGTTCGGGAGCCTCGAGATGGGAGACCGCTCATGTCAACGCATTCCGCCCCTCGCCGCGTAACTATGCGCGACCTGCAAGCACGTACGGACCAGCACGAGCCGTGGGCCATGATCACGGCCTACGACGCCCTCACCGCTGGGATCTTCGAGGCTGCGGGTATCCCCGCGATCCTCGTAGGCGACTCGGCAGCGATGGTCGTGCACGGCCACGATTCCACTATTCCGATCACCGTCGATGACCTCGTACCGATGGTCTCCGCGGTCGTTCGTGGGACCAACCAGGCCCTCGTCGTAGCCGATTTGCCTTTCGGTTCCTACCAGGAAGGACCGGCGCAGGCCCTATCCACAGCTGCGCGGTTCATGAAGGAAGCCGGCGCGCACGCAGTGAAACTCGAGGGAGGACTATCGGTACTCCCACAGATCGAGGCGCTCGCGGCGGCCGGCGTTCCGGTCATCGGCCACCTCGGCCTCACCCCGCAGTCGGTGAACCTGCTCGGCGGCTACCGAGTCCAAGGGCGCGGAGAAAGCGGTCAGTTGCTCATGCGTGACGCGAAGTCCCTAGAAGCCGCCGGAGCGATGGCCGTGGTTCTCGAAGTTGTGCCCGAAGACCTCGCAGCACAGGTTTCCGAAGTCCTGTCGATCCCCACGATCGGGATTGGCGCGGGTGCAGGGACCGACGCGCAGGTGATCGTGTGGCAGGACCTCTTGGGTCTGACTCCCAATCCGGCGCCACGCTTCGTACGACGCTACGCGAACCTGCGGGAGGTCATGTCCGAAGCCGTCGGACAGTGGGTTCATGACGTGCAAACGGGCGAATACCCGGCGCCCGAGCACTCATACAACTAAACGGGTTCGGGAAACACGAATCAGACGTCGGTGATTCGTACACCCGCGTGCGCCTTGTACCGACGATTCATCGAGATCAGGTTGGCGGTCCACGCTTCTACCTGGCCGGCGTTGCGCAATCGACCGCCGTAGACGCCGCGGATACCCGGGATGCGGGACGCAAGAGCTTGGACGCTGTCCGTGGCCGAGCGATCATCTCCCAACACCAGTACATCAGTCTCGATCGATTCCACTGAGTCATCGAGCAGGAGCACTGCAGAGATGTGATGGAAGGCCGCAACGACGTGGCTATCAGGCAGCACCATCGCGGCCTGCTGGGCAGCTGAGCCTTCCGGCACGTCCAGTGCGAACGCTCCTTGCTTGTCAAACCCGAGCGGGTTGACGCAATCGACGACGATCTTTCCCGCCAGTGCCCCCGCCAACGAAGCGAGCAGTTCCTTATGACCGTCCCAAGGGACCGCGACAATCACGATGTCTCCCTCGCGCGCAGCTTGTTCGTTGGTCACACCGTGCACACCAGCACCGATACCTTCGGCGATCTCAGCTGCACGCTCCTCCGATCGTGATCCAATGAGCACCCGCTGACCCGCGCGCGCAAGGCGCTGCGCAAGCCCACGACCTTGTTCGCCTGTGCCACCAAGCACGCTCACAGTCATGTCCGAAACGTCGGGAAGTGAATAGGGATCCGGTGCGGTTGTCATGAAACGTGATCTTGCCAGACAGTGCATCTCGCGGCGCATCCACAGTTGCTGGGAATCGCTCTGAACAATTCGATGCGCTTACCACAAACGCGACACGACGGTGCGAATTGACGCCTAGATCTTTGCGTTTGGTCACTACCTCTGTCAGAGTTTCACTAGTGGACTCTGCAAACAGTGCAGAGCCAACGACACGGGAGGCAACGTG
>CBFIHB010000022.1:0-19608 GCA_965662415.1 Actinomycetes bacterium
CTCCTCAGCCATGTCACCGAAAATGTCGACGAACTGCTGCCAGTTGGTCACAAGCGTCGGCTCGTTGGTGGGCCCTGAGGTTGCGAAGCCGACGAAGCCAGCGATCGCGGTTCCGACGCCCTCGATCGGGCGGGTAGCAGCAGGGACTTCCTCTACGTAGACACCTGGGGATAGGTAGCTGGGCATTCAAGGCTCCTCGGAAATTGCTGACTTGGTCGTGTCACTATGGGGCACACAGGCCTCCTGCGTCCCGGAATTCACCGAATTGTTCCCATTGGCTGTGGCTCCTACTGCGTTGCAGGTACTGTCGCCACATGCCGGGTCCGGTAGCAACCCTGGGTACCCCCATGTTCTGTGACATGGGTCTCGCTCCCTCTGCCCTCGTGGTGGAGCCGCTCGGCGTTTTCGCCAACGACCTCCCGGTTGCCACATTGATGAATTTCGCTCCGATGGTCAATATCCCGACTTTCGGTCTGTGCCACTCACCAGCCAACCCAGCGGTCATCGCCCTCACGGCTGCTGCGCTGGGCGTTCCCACGCCTGCGCCATGCATCCCCGCGGTGGTGACGCCTTGGATTTCTCCTAGCAATGTCTTGATTGATGGCCTGCCGGTACTGACGGAGGGATCGGTGTGCGAATGCCTGTGGGCGGGGACGATCGAGCTCACTGGCCCTTCACCTGCTCTCAACGTGGAAGTGGAATGACAGATCCCCTGCGGTGGTCCACGCGCTCGCGATAACTTTCCTTCGTGTTCGTCCTCTTCCTCCTGTGGTCCGCGGTCATCGGACTCGTAGTGATGCGTAACTCGTGGGCGGCTCCATCCGCCTTGGGATCACTAGTGGTGACCGCCGTCTTCGTGGCCTTGCCATGATCTCCTGCCGAGCAAGTGAGTAGCAGGCTCCTGTCGTGAATCTGAATTCCACCCTCGGTGCCGCCTACTCTCTCCAGGGAGTCATGCCCAAGGGTGCGAAGCCACCGAAGATGCCGCAGTCTCCCAAGATGCCGAGCTTGCCCGAGGGCGATGGGGTGCATGGTGGTGAGGCGCCAGTGCGTACGTCCTCCGATTCGGAGCCGACGCCCGCGGTGGGGAGTGCACGCTGGTTGAACATTGCCGCGATCGGTGTGGTCATCGGAGCAATCACTATCGCGCTCACGCAGCAGTACGGCTACGGGATGGCCCCGAGTGCTCTTGGAGTTGCGGAGCGGTCGGCTCTGGTCGGTGCTGCGATCGCACCGATGCTCAACCTGATGCGGGGTATGCGACCGAACAACTACGCAATCGCGATCCTCGCCGCGGTTATCGGCTGCGCCGCGAGCGGTAGACAGATCCTGCTCCACGCCACCGGAGACCTGCAGCTCGATCCGAACGAAGTTGTACTCGGCCGCCCGATGTTCGAATGGTCCTTTGCGATCTTCCTCGCCGCGATCTTGGCGTGCGCCATCATGCTGCTGTGGACACCTTCGTGGCGAGCGCTCGATCGGGGGCTATTCCATCACCGGGGAGCCGCACGAGCCTTCGCCTTTTCCACGATCGTGTGGCTCTCGGCCTATGTAGTCATGTCGGTTATCCAGGTAATTGCGAATTGTGGGCTCACCATGTGTCCGGCCGATCCCACGAGCACAGGAGCACAATCCTTCCAATTCACCTTCTCGGTCTCTGGTTCCGATGGAGTCGAGGCCTCGGTATCGATCCCGGGATTCATAACGGTCATGCTCGGGATCGGAGTCGTGTCTTTCGTGATTGGGGCAATCGTTAACGCGCGGATCGATCACGGTGCTCGTCACAAAGCGTCGTCGGTGGCCTGACCCGTGTCACTTCCGGGTTGGTTTAGTCCGGATAAGAGGAGTGGTGAGGGCAGAGCGCGCTGTCGCGAGGCGGGTCGACTAGTTCAATGTTCCAGTGGAGAATGGGGCTGTTATGCATGAACGACTCGAAGCAGGCACCAGTCCTGCCGCTCACATTCAACAGGCGGAGCAAGATCGAGTACGTCGACCGGCTTCGGCCGCAAGCGACGTTGTGGCTTCGACTAGGCCGGTGACCTCTAACTCCTACGCTGGGCGACCGGACGGTCGCGGAGCACCGGAGCAACACACGCCACATGATGAGGCGACAGTGCGGGGATTGATGTTCGACACCATGAACACCCGCGGTGAGAAGCTAGACGGCGCGAGCGCGAAGGATAGATTCGAGAAAAACCCCCATCGAAACCTCGATTCAGACGTAACGCGTGAGTTGCAGACGGGGATCCCGGGAACCTTCGGTGTCCGTCACCTTCGAGCGGGAGAAACGTTGCACTCGCGGTCGGATCCGGATCGAGATAACGGGGGCCACTACTCCTCCCCCCAGATGCTCGGAAGGGAAGAGGCGGTTCAAGGTCACGCGCTGGCATGGACAAGCCAGGGGCGCGACGTCCAGCATTCGCGTTCTCACGCGTACGAGGTGGGTCCCCAGGGAGCCGGACCTGTCCTCATGTCCGCAGCGGCTCCCCAGACGCACAAGACTCACGAGGTGGACGGTCAAGGTGAGAGACTCCCAGGGGGTCGCGAGCAGTACATGCATCCCAAGGGTTTGTACGGGACGCCCGAAGAGCAGGCCGCCAAGGGTTTGACGAAGGTGGGTGACGTGCTCGACGACGACGTTTCCAACGGCCCGGATGGCTGGCAAAGGACCACCAACTAGAACCAGCGCCATCGCTGGCGATGACCGAGGGTCGCTCCTACCTTGTGGGCTGGAGTTCGACTCCCTCCTCTTCCCGCGAGGCACCGGAGGATCGGGGCCCACGCAACCAGGACATTGTTGACTGCCACCCGTGTTTCATCGCGCTACCGGCGCGAGATAGTCCAGCCTTGGCTTTCGACGAAAGCGACGATGCCTTAGCTCGCGCGGACGCGAAACTCTCCGAGGCCAGATTCTTTGCATCCCGGTACTTCTTGGCCGTATGGCCCTTGACATTGCTCCACACTCCACGCGCTGCACCGGCGATGCCGGCACCGAAACCGCGCAGAGCTCCACGTACGCCGCCTGCGGCGTAGGTGTGACCCTTGGCTGCCGCGGCTTCACGCGCCTCGCTCCATGATTCGCCCTTCTTGGCGAAATCGATACTGGGCAAGCCGGCCTCGGCGTCGTTGAAACCGGTGGCTTGTGCGCGGGGCCGGAACCCGCGCTCTTCAATTTCTTGCGCACGTGAGGTCCCACCGTCTTCGCCCGTGTACTTGCGAAGGGCGTCGACATTGTCCTGGTTCTTGGCAGCGGACTCCAGACCCGTGACCTTGCCGATGCCCCACCCAATGCCACCCACCAGGGCACCGGACACCTTCATAGCTGCATTGGCGATAGTTGAGCCGAAGCCGCTGGCCCCATGGGCGTCCGCGACGACCCCGGCACTGTGAGTTGCTACTTCACGTGCCATTCCTGCTCCGGACTTGGCGAGCGCTGTGGCGTTCTCACCCCGGAGCAGTGCCTCCTTGCCGGTCTCACCCCCCAAGGTTCCGCCGAGGGACTGAATCCCTCGATGGAACATCGACAGATGCTGCGCAGCACGACCGCCGGCCTGCTCTTGGGGTAGGTCACCGGAACCCGTCAAGGTCGTGGTGCCGTCGGCCCCCCGCTTCAGTGACGCCCCTAGGACGTTGGCACTTTCAGCCATCGTTCCCTCGTATCCGGCCCGGTGGCCGGTGGATTCCACTGCCTTTCCGAGGCGAAGGGCTGCGATGAGTTGGTGACTACGTGCTTTGAGTCGGCCCGGACCACGCTTGCCGGCCTGCTTCTCCCGCTTGGCGCGGTACATGGCCATGTGCTCTTGGGCAAGTTTTTCCTTTTCTCCAGGGTCTTCTGCAGCGGCTAGTGCTTCCTGGGTCTCGCCCGTGGTGGGGGCGCTCTCTCCCGCCTCTAGCTTCTTGTGGGCTTGGGCAACGCGGTCGGCTTGCTGGACGGCTGCCTTACTTTGTCGGTAGGCGTCCCGTTCGTCGTGTGCGACGTCGGTCGGTTTCGCCCCACTCGCCTCCATGGCGATCCGCCCCGCCGCGGTCGCGGCGATCGACGCATGCGTCCCCATAGTGGACAGCGATGGTCCGACGTATCCCATGTGGCTAGCCGCTAAGTCCACGGCGGCCCCTGAGGCCCCCATCGGACCGCTATTCAGGGCCTCGTCTCCACGTTGACCGAGTTGGGCGAGGCGACGCCCCATCGACTGGACAGCGCTTGCCATAGGAGGCCGCTCGCCCGTGGCGGTGCTGCCCGTTGCAGATGTGTTCGGCCGAGTAGTCGGCGGAGAGGAGCCCATGTCCACCGAGGTTTGGGGACGTTTACCGGTTGCCCCGATGGGGCCAACTGAGTCCTCGCGCCGAGGGGCGGACTGCTTTCGTGATTCGGAATCTACGTCGAAAGCGTGTGACATGAGGGTCCCGTCGGTCAGTTGGCCACCATGCTAACGAGCCTTCGCCTCACTCGGCACCTAATGTCGAAAATGACTACGGCCAATGAGGAGTGGGGCGAGTCCCCGTGGATCGAGGCAAGGTGGCCGTCTCTCGTAGCGACCCTCGCCCTAGGAGGACTTCCAGTCGTGCTTCTTGTGCGAGCCGTCACAAAACGGCTTGTCCTGGCTGAATCCGCATCGGCACAGGTAGACCGTTTCGGCTTCCTTGATGACGTTGCCGTCGGCGTCCTTGACGACCACACCGCCGGCAACCTGGTTCGGTCCGTCGAGCAGGGGCGTGATGATCACTTTGTCTTCGCTCATGGGCGCAGCATTGCAGGCGTAGCGACCGGATGCGCGCTGGGTCGTCTTACAGCAAGCCGTCGCGGGTCAGCTTGTTCAAGGCGATGTAGCCCGGGATCGTGGGGGCCCAGAAGGTGATGAGTCGGTATAGCAGGACGGCCGAGACAGCGGTGCCAGCATCGAGGCCAGCGGCGGTCAAGCCCGCGGCGAGTACCGCTTCGACCGCGCCGAGGCCACCGGGGGTGGGTGCTGCCTGACCGATCGTGGCACCGGCGAGGTAGACCACGGCCACCACGGCGATGCTCAGAGAGCCGCCGAAGGCTCCTACGCAAGCGAAGAGCACGGCGATATAGGAAAGGTTGAGCAGCAAGATGCCGCCGATGCCTTCCAGCAGTTTCATCGGGCGCTGCGCCACCGTGATCAGCCGTGGGACAACTTCCTTGATCAGCGGGCGAATACGTCGTGAGATCTCCTTGCGGACCCGCGGGACCGTGAGCAGCGCAAGCACCACCACCGCGAGGGCGCCGACGGCGATCACCGCAGCGCGGGGCGGGTCGAAGGTGAAGTCGGTTGCTGTTCCTGCCGCGATGGTGAACCCGAGAAGTAGCAGGATGTGGATGATGAAGGTCATCACCCCGGACACGCCGACACTCGCGGCAGCCAGCGCCGGGTGCAGCCCGGACTTTTGCAGATAGCGCACGTTGATCGCGATGGATCCGAGAGTGGGAGGGGAGACCAGGGTTGCGAAGTCGCCGGCCACTTGCGCCATGAGGGTGCGTGACAGGCGCAGTTTTTCTGGCACGAATCCCGATAGAGACCATGCCGAGCCGAAGTAGGTCAGTAGCGAGAACAGCACCGCTGCGGCGATCCAGCGCCAATCGGCGGTGGTGACCAGCGTGACCAGATCGACCTGCGCGAGTTGGGATAGCAGGACGTAGCCGGCGATGGTGCCAACCAGCACCATGATCAACGTGCGCGGCTTGATGCGCTCGAACTGGATCGTCTCTTCGTCGGCTCCTGGGCGGATCTCGACGAGTCGATCTCGCAGCGAGACCATCATCCCTTTGCGCTTGCGCAGTTGCGCGCGAGTGGTGCGCGAGAGCGCGACCGGCTGGAGCGCCGGCAGCGCCTTGCCGATGCCCTCGAGACCCAGGATCGACCGACCGGTACCCACGGCGCGATCTACGTCCGTGAGCATTGCCAGCGTGCACAGCATCTCGGCTACGTCGATGCGCATCGAGACATCGCTTGCAGCGACCCCGCCGGTGTCGTGGCCCGTCAGCCAGATGGTGCCGTCGGCGGCGCGCAGCAGATGATCTGCATTGAGAGCGCGATGGGATATCTGGTGCTCGTGCAGTGTCCGGACGGCCCGCCAGGCACCCTTGAGATCGTCGTCGGTGATTTCAGTGAGTTCACTGAAAGGGACGCCGTCGAGATGTTGGTAGGCGAGCACGCAGGAGTCGGGGCCTACTTCGGAGGCTAGGAGCAGGCGTGGCTCGGGCACGCCTGCTGCTTCCCCGGCATAGGAGACAAGGGCGGCGTGCTCGAGAGCTCGGCGCATGTTGAAAGCCGAGTTACCCGGCTCCTCGCGCAAGCGCAACGACGTCCAGATCGCCTGGGCCAATCCCGCACCCTCGAGATCGCGATCCAACACGGTGATCTGCAGGGTCTCACCGGCTCGGGTGGTGCCCAGGTAGCGCCTACCGCGACGGGTGGATTCCTGCGCGCGCAGCATCGTCACCGGGAGTCCACCGCGATCGAGGGCATCGGCCACCTCGGCTCCGCTTGGGCGTGTGGTGGGGGTACCGAATCCGTATCGGATCGCTAGGCCCATCGCCCAGCCGATCGCAAGGGAGGCGCCCAATCCGGCAACGGAGATCGTGGCACTGAGCACGGCGACGATGATCAGTGAGCCCATAACCAAGGACGACAACACGTTCCACGGGCGTCTGCTCATCAACCGCGATGCGGTGATGAAGGCGAGTAAGCCGCCGAGCACCGGCGTGGTGGCGGCGTTGTTGGGGTCGGCTGAACCGGTCAGGGTGATCAGCAGTCGCGCATCACCGAATTCCGAGACCAGGATGGACAGACCAGTCAGGACGACAGCGGCAACGAGAAGTGCGACGAGGGCGTCGAAGAGTTGACGGACTCGGCGACGCACGATGAGTGCGATGGCACCACCGATCGGCAGCAGCAAGGTGCCGATGCCGCCGATGATGTTGAGTACGAGGACTACCCCGTTGGGCAACAGCCGTGCACCGCCGGCGAGGTCCTCTTCCAACCCCGTGGCGGTGCCGGTCGCGAACCAGCCCAGCGCGACCGAGCCGGCGGCGATGGCGAGAGCCAGGGCTAGGCGAGCCAGGTCGAGAGGTCGGCGAAGTCGGCGAGGGATCACCCCGTCTTCGATGACGATGGTCCCCGCCGGCGTAACACCGTCGCCCCCGGGGGGTCCGGAGCGTCCCGGGTAGCTGGGGTAGCGCGCCGGGGAATCCGAGGGTGCGGCTGGGGGTGCGATGGCAGCGTCGGCAAGCACTCGGTCGCGAAGGTCGGGTTCATCGACGGGGACCGGCAGCGGGCCGGCGATGGTCCATTCGGTGCGCAGCGTCGACTCCGGGGCCGCCTCATCTGGCCGCGTGTCGTCGCTCACCGGTCGATGGTGTCACACCGTGGTGGTATCCATGGCCTGTGCGCGCTCGGCTGGACCTCACGCCGCTACCTGCCATGCCCGCCCCCGATCTCGATGCGCAGCAGCGGGCTGTAGTGGCGCACCGCGAGGGACCCTTGCTGGTCCTCGCTGGTCCAGGTACGGGCAAAACCACCACCATCGTGGAATCCGTCGTGGCCCGACTTGCCGAGGGGGAGGATCCGGAGTCCGTCCTCGTGCTGACCTTCGGGCGGCGAGCGGCGCAGGAGTTGCGCGATCGGATCGCCGCCCGCCTCGGTGGTGGGCTCCTGCCTCAGGTGGCCACCTTCCACTCCTTCGCCTACGGACTGCTTCGGGCGAGTGCATCGAGCGAGGAGTACTCCGATCCGCCGCGGCTGCTGTCCGGGGCCGAGGAGGATCAACGCATCCGTGAGTTGATCCGCGGGACGGTGGAGGACGGTTCTGTCGACTGGCCGGAGGACCTCTCCGAGGCCTTGGGCACGCATGGGTTCGCCGTTGAAGTGCGGACGATGATCGCGCGGATGCGCGAACGCGACATCAGCCCGAGCCGATTGCGTCGACTCGCGGCGCACGTGGGGCGTCCGGAATGGGTGGCGGTAGCCGATATCGCGGCGCAGGAAGAGGACGTCATGGTCCTCGAGAATGTTCTGGACTACGCGGAATTGATGCGCCGCGCCGTCCTGCGCGCAAGCGAACCGGAGGTGCGGGAAGTCCTGCACAGGCGCATTCGCTCGATCTACGTCGATGAGTTCCAAGACACCGATCCACTGCAGGTGCACTTGCTGCGCCGCATTGCTGGTCCGCGCTGCTCGGTGGTGGCCGTTGGCGATCCGGATCAGGCGATCTACGCATTCCGTGGAGCGGACGTGCGCGGAATCCTGGATTTCCCGCATACCTTCGTCGCCGAGGATGGATCCTCCGCCGAAGTAGTCGCGCTGCGCACGGTGCGCAGGTACGCAGCCGCTATCGGCTCCGCCGCCCGGGCGGCCCTGGCTCCCGCAGCCTTGCCCGGCCTTCCGGCGCAGACGCAACGGGAGCACCGAAATCCCTTCGTGCCCGATGACCCTGCCGAGACGACCCCGGTGCGCGTCTTGTCTTGCCCGTCTATCGCGGTTCGCGATGCTCGGGTGGCCGAGCAGATCTTGGCCGCCCACGTGCATCACGGCCTCACCTGGCGGGATATGGCGGTTCTGGTGAGGACCTCCGATGATCTGATCGGCATCGAACGGGCGTTGACCCTCGCCGGAGTCCCGGCCGCCGTCACGGTCGATGAGGTACCGCTGCACGCCGAGCCGGCCGTCGCGCAGTTGCTTGCCGTCATCGATATCGCTGCGCACCCCGAGCGAGTGCGCCCAGAACGGGTGATCGATTTGCTCGCCGGCCCGATCGGGCGCGTTGATCCATCTGCCATGCGTCGGTTCGGCCGGGAACTTCGCGACGCGCGACGGTCTACCGGAGCACCGGTGCTCGCCGGTCGGGAGTTGATCGCCGAGGCGATTATGGGAGCAGAACCGCTCCCTTCGACCATCGAGCCGACATCGCCGCTGGCGCAGGCGGTCCAGCGAGTGCGCTCAGTACTGGCCGACGTTTCAGCGCTGATCGAATCCGGGGCCGCGGTGGGTGATGTGCTGTGGGCTGCTTGGACGGGAGGTGAACCCGGGCATGGGTGGCCGCAGCGGCTGCGTGATCAAGCCTTGGGTGGCTCGTCGATGGCCCATCACGATCTCGATGCCGTGATGGCTTTGTTCGCCACGGCCGAACGGATCAGCGAGCGCTATCGCGGGGTCTACGGCGTTAGCGCCTTCCTGGCCACGTTGCGCGATCAAGCGATCCCCGCGGAAGCGATCGCCGATACCAGCACCTACCGCGATCCGGATGTGGTTCGCATCATGACCGTGCACCGCGCCAAGGGATTGCAGTGGCCCCGTGTGTGGGTTGTCGGACTCGAGGAGGGACGCTGGCCCAACCTGCGCCCACGCGGTTCTCTGCTTGGTGTTCAAGAACTCCAGGAGGCTGGCGATGCGCAGTCTCGGGGCGATTCGGTCGCTGCCTTGGTGCGTGAGGAGCGCAACCTGCTGTACGTCGCGTGCACCCGGGCTCAAGACCGTCTGACGTTGATGTGCGTCGATTCCGGTGACGCTGGAGACGAACGCCCGAGCCGCTTCGTCGATGACCTCGTCCGCGCTGGGTTCCCAGTGGAGCCCGCATCCAACAGTGTCGATTCCATCGCGAGTTGGCCCGCGCTCGTGGCCGAACTCCGCGTCATTCTCGCCGACACCACCGCCCCCGAAACGGCCCATCGGCAGGCCGCCGCGTTGCTTGCGGCAATGGCCCGAGCGAAGGACGCGACGGGCACACCCTGCGCCCCGGGTGCCGACCCTGCGAATTGGTGGGGCATTCGCGCATTGTCCGAGGGCCCGGTGCCGTTGCGAGATCCGAACGAACCCATAGCGCTTTCCGGATCGAGCCTGGACGCGCTGCGCGAGTGCTCGATGAAGTGGTTCCTCGACCATGAGGTCCACGCCGAAACGATGCGGGGCTCGGGAACCGCCTTCGGAAGCATCGTTCATGCCGTGGCCGATCATGTTGCCAAGGGGGATATCCCCGAGGACATCGAGGCTATGGATGCCTACATCGATCGGGTGTGGTCCGCCGTGGAATTCGAAGCGGCATGGAAGTCTCGATCCGAACGCGCTGAGGCGAAGCGCTGCTTGGAGCGGTTCTTGCGCTACCACCAAGGACGAATACGCGAACTCGTGGACACCGAGCGATTCTTGGCAACCGAGATCGAGGTGCCCTCATCCGATGGCGGCACCGAGACCGTTGCGATTCGTGGCTACCTCGATCGAATCGAACGCAACGACAACTCCGAGTTAGTAGCGATCGACCTCAAGACGACTACCGCAGTGCCGACCAAGGCGCAGACCGCCGAGCACGGTCAACTCGGCCTCTACCAACTGCTACTTCGCGAAGAGCCGGAATTCGATGCACCGATCGGTGGCGCAGCACTCGTGCAGTTGCGTAAGGATGCCGGCGCCTCCGATCCCGCACCCAAGGAGCAATTCCAAGAGCCACTCGGAGCAGAAGGCGAGAGAACCTGGATCGAAGACGCCTTGGCGCAGGCGGTGGACACGATCCGTAACGAGGACATAGTTGCTCGGGTAGGCAAGCAGTGCTCGTACTGCACATTCCAGCGGGTTTGCCCGGCGAAGAATCAAGTACTCAGCGTGATCGACCTCGGGCTGCCTGGGGATATTGCCGACGTGGATCGGACAAAGCGATGAGCAACGCATTCGGTCGCGATCAGTTGGCAAAGGCACTCGGTTTCTCCCCGAGTGATGAGCAGTGGGAGGCGATTAGCGCTCCCTTGGAGCCCGGTGTGATCGTGGCAGGGGCGGGGACGGGCAAGACCACCTCGATGTCCGCACGGGTTGCCTATCTGGTCGGTACCGGCCAAGTAGCTGCCGATCGAGTGCTGGGTCTGACTTTCACGAACAAGGCCGCAGCCCAGCTGCTCTGGGCGTTCCGTACGCGCACGGCTGCCGTCTCATCAGCCAAGGGATCGGAGGTCATCGAACCTACTGTGTCCACGTACCACGCGTTCGCCGGTCGTGTGGTTTCTGAGTTCGGGATGCGGATCGGACGCGAGCCGGATGCGACCTTGCTCACCGACAGCAGCAAGCACCAGCGGGCGTATTCCCTGGTCTGCGGAGCAGAGGCTGATGGCAGCGATTCTCTCGGCGATCGCCTCGCCGCACTAGGGAAGAGTCCGGTGTCACTGACAGAGCAGATGCTCGCACTCGACGGCGAGCTCAGCGAGGTGGACATCGAGCCCGAATCGATCGTCGAACACGATCGGGAACTAATCCAGATGCTGCAGCAGATGGGTGCCACACGAGGTATCGGCCGCGACATTGCGCAGGCGGCAACCCAACGGATCGCGTTGGCCCAACTGGCGACGCGATGGCGCGAATATAAGGAGCGGCGCGACCTATGGGACTACTCAGACCACATACGCCTGGCGCGCGATGTAGTACGTCGCTTCCCGGAAGTGGCTGCCGAGATACGTCGTCGATACGACATCGTCTTACTCGATGAGTATCAGGACACCTCGATAGCCCAGCGGGGACTCCTGCAAGCGATATTCGCAGATGGCTTCCCGGTCACCGCGGTTGGCGATCCGTGTCAGGCCATCTACGGCTGGCGCGGTGCCAGCGTCGACAACATCGAGTCCTTTCCCTATCACTTCCCCAAAGCGGACGGCACTCGCGCACGCCGGTACTCACTATCGGAGAACCGACGCTCCGGTCCGGCTGTGCTCCATGTGGCTAACGAGATCGCCACGGATCTGCGCGCCGAGCACGAGGCGGCTTTGCCGCTCGTCCCGGCCGAGCAGGCACCGGCGGCACGTGTCGAAGTCGCGCTGTTCGAGACCATCGAGGATGAAGTCGATTACCTCGCGCATGCGATACGCGACGCGCACCTCGCGGCGGAAAGGTTGCACGCAGGTGGCGGAGAGCGCGCCACTATCGCGGTGCTGTGCACCACGGGC
Source organism: Actinomycetes bacterium (assembly GCA_965662415.1). GTDB lineage: Bacteria > Actinomycetota > Actinomycetes > S36-B12 > S36-B12 > S36-B12. The sequence continues at coordinate 11,936 of CBFIHB010000022.1, forward strand.
GCTGATATCCGACGTATCGATTCCGCACTGGTCAAACTGGGCGTACCTACGCAGGTGACAGGCGCCGCTGCGTTGCTTGCCGACCCAGCTGTCACGGATCTGCGTGCCCTGTTGGAGGTGGTGCACGAGCCCACCGCGAATGCCTCGATGGTGCGTTTGCTGACCGGTGCCCGCTGGCGGGTGGGTGCACGCGATCTGGCTGCTCTCGGTGGACGCGCAAGCGACCTCGCCGGTGGCCGATCCCGCGGACATGCGCGAACGATCGATGAAGCCCTGGAGGAGGCGGTGGTCGGCAGTGATCCGGTTGACGTCGTTTCGCTAGCCGATGCCCTGGCCGATCCCGGTGATTCGGATCGTTACTCCCCGCAGGCTCTGGCGGCCTTCGCGGACATTCACGTGTTGATCGAAACACTGCGGATGAATCCGGGGGAGTCCGTTGTGGATGTCAGTGCCCGTGCCATGGCAGCGCTAGGTGTGGACATCGAAGCGCGCGTCAACGATCCCTCAGGGTCCTCGAGTGCTGCCCTCGCCGATTTCCTGACGCTGGCGGCGGAGGTGACCGACTCCGATCCGCGTATCGGCCTCGGTGGTTTCCTAGCTCGATTGCGTGATGCGGAACGCTTCGACGTCACCATCTCGCACACGCGGCCGGCTATCGAGGGCGCGGTGTCCTTGATGACGGTGTACGCAGCAAAGGGCCTGGAGTTCGCGTCGGTCTTCGTTCCGTTCGTGAGCGATGGTGCTTTCCCCGGTGGACGCAACCGTGGCCGTTGGACCACTGGTGCCGGTGTTGTTCCGTGGCCGCTTCGACAAGACGCCACCCCCGGGCTGGCCACTTTCCCCGATGGCAGCAACGATTCGGTGAACAAGCAGCACGAGCAGTACCTGGAGCAACTGCGTGAAATAGGCGACCGCGATCATGAGCGGCTGGCATACGTCGGACTTACCCGTGCGGAACGCGCCCTCACCGTCACCGGACACTGGTGGGGTCAAGGGCAAGCCTCGCCGCGCGGGCCGCATCGATTCCTCGCCACTATCGCCGAGGCGGTGCGCTCGGGTGATCCGGACTTGTGTCGAATCGTCACCTGGGCCCCTGCTCCCGAAGCAGGGGCGGTTAACCCGGTGAGCGCAAGCTCGAGTGAGACCTGGCCCCAGCACACTCCGCAGATGCGTCTCGAACAACTGGAGCGCGCCGCGAATGCAGTCCGCGCTGCGAGTGCCGATACCCCCGAGTCAACCCAATTGACGATGTCTACGTCCTCGGTAACCGATCGCGATCAGGGCGAAAGTTGGCACCACCGAATGCAGGTCCTGCAAGACACCTTCGAGACGTTGCGCACGAAGGCTCAGCAACCGATCGATGAGCCCGTAGTGAGGCTGGGCCCGCATGTCGGTGCCACGACCTTCTTGCGGGCGCTGACCGATCCCGACCAACTGGCCTTGGACCTACTGCGCCCGATGCCCCGGGAGCCCTCACCCGCGGCGGCCCGTGGCATCGCGTGGCACGCCTGGGTTGAGACGGTCTTCGGGCAACAGTCGTTGTGGGGCACCGACGACCTGCCCGGTGCGGCTGATTCCGACATCGCCAGCGATGAGCAACTCGAGCGCCTCAAGACCGCCTTCGAGCGAACTCGCTATGCGGCAATGCACCCGATCGCGGTGGAGCGGGCGTTCGCGTTGGTGGTGGGGGGGCGTGTCATCAACGGGCGCATCGATGCCGTCTTCGATATCGACGGCCGCTTCGAAGTGGTCGATTGGAAGACCGGTAGTACCGCGAGAGTGGATCCACGCCAACTGGCCGTCTACCGGCTTGCCTGGGCACGGATGCAGGGAGTGGACTGGCGGGATGTCGATGCCGCGTTCGTGATGGTCGCCACCGGGGAGGAACTGCGCCCGAACACCGATAACGAGGTGCTGGATCTGGTCGCGCTCAACTGATCAGCGCGAGTCCTCATCGGGCACCGCAACCGGCTCGATTGGTTCGACCGATTCATCCTTGGACGGTGCGCGGGCTTCGTCGGCCTCGACGATAGCTTCACCGGCTTCCTCGGTGGGAGTTCGACGGGTGCCGACCAGGCCGCGCATCCATTCACGCGCCGGTTCCTCGACCACTTTCCACATCAACCAGGCAATCACCATCGCACCGGCGATCAAGGCGACCACGCCGATCGCATAGAGCGCCCCGCCCTCGATACCCGCTGCGTTCATTCCCGCGCGCCACAGGCCCATCCACACCAGATGGGTCATGTAGAGCGAGTAGGAGATGAAGCCGCCCAACACGAGTGCTCGCGTTGACAAGGCTCGTGCCATGCCTCCGCGGGCCAGCGCCAGAGCGCCGATCCAGGCGATCAGTAGCGGCACCAAGGTGAGATGGAAGTAGGGAGGCAACGGTTCGGCATCGGGATTGATGGCATTTGCGGGCGGTTGCGCCGCAGGGAGGCGGGCGAGGACCACCGCTCCGGCGACTACAGCCAAGGGCAAGAGCAGCGAGAGCGCCTCGGCGCCTCGTTGCACGAGTCGCCCGCCATCGACCAGCCGCTGGACGATCAGGTAGGTGATGGCGCCGGCAATGAACTCGGTCCCGATCCGGTAAGTCGAGCCCCAGTTATTCGTGTAGTACGGATCGCTAGTGCCCAATCCGTATCCGACCAACGGAGTCAGGACGGCAAACCACGCGATCACCAATACGAACGTCGGCACCTTCTTGTGCAGACGCCAGAGCACCAAGACGAGCAGTGGGAAGAACAAGTAGGCGAGCCACTCCATGGAAAGAGACCACGCGACGAAGTTCCACCCCCGCTCGGGGTTTGCGCCCCACTCTTGGATGAGGAGCAGGTTCTTGATGAAGTCGATCGGGTTCCACCAGTCCCGGTCCACCGATTCCCCGACAAGTCGCGCTTGTGCGAAGACTGCGAGACCCGCAATGACGAGCATCACCACGTGGACCGGGTAGATGCGGGCCAGACGCAGCCACCAAAAGCGCAAAGTGGCCTTCGCCTTGGCCGTGTGGCCCATCCGATTCAGGTAGGTGTGGGTAAGGATGAACCCCGAGAGAGCGAAGAACAGATCGACGCCCAATCTCCCCACCCGCATCACATCGCCGAGGACTGGGATCGCAAGAAGTCCGAGCACGTTGAAAGGCCCTTGTAGGTGGTAGGCGAAGACCCAAAATGCGGCCACGAAACGTATCCCCGTCAACTGGCGGATGAACACGCTCACCTGCAACACCTTAGGCTCGCGGCGAACGTGATTGGGGAGCGCAGGTGCGAATGTCGGATCCGCAGTGGTGGCTGCTTGATGATCTCGTCCTGGCTAGATCCACTATCGACCGGGCAGCCGAGCGACGCGCAGATTCGGCGTGGGTTGCGCAGGCGCTCGCCGATCCTGCTAGTCGGTTCGTTCACGTACACGAGGGCAGCGCGCTGCTCGACAACGATGCCCTGGTCCTAACTGGGTCCCCAGCCTTCGATGTCGACACCACACTGTTGGGGGTAGATGACTCTGGCGTTGCATTCTTCTGCGTGCACCACGAGGAACTGCCGCGGGATCTGAAGCAAGGAACCTGGTCGGACTTACGGATGGCCGGTTCGAATCTGGATGCCATGGATGCTGGCTTGATGGTGGCAGCGGTCGCGCTGGATAACTGGTCGCGTTCGCATCGACATTGCCCACGCTGCGGTGGACAGTTGTCATGGAATGAAGCTGGCTGGTCTCGGCGATGCGAACGCGATGCCACCTCGCACTTCCCGCGGACTGATCCAGCCGTGATTGTTTTGGTAAGAGACGAGTTCGATCGTGCGTTGCTCGGCCGGCAGGTGCGGTGGGAACCGACGTGGTTCTCCACTTTGGCCGGCTTCGTGGAGGCGGGTGAATCCGCCGAGGCGGCGGTGCGTCGCGAAGTGGAGGAGGAGTCAGGGGTGCGCATCGGCCAAGGGCCGAGCGATGTCCGCTACCTCGGCTCCCAACCGTGGCCCTTTCCTGCTTCCTTGATGCTTGGCTACCACGCATACGCACACGATCCGACCATCGATGTCGATGGCGAAGAGATCGCCGAGGCACGCTGGTTCACCCGCGAGGAGCTAGCCGACGTATGCAATACGGGCGAGATCTCACTTCCGCCCGCGGTGAGCATCGCGCGCAAACTGATCGAACGTTGGTACGGATCCCCACTGCCGGGGGATTGGTCCCGTCCACTCACGCGACCTGCCCGCTAGCCGATGTGGATACCGGACTAGTTCGCTAACGCCTCCAACTTGGCGACGAGTTCCTTATAGGGCGGGTTGGTCATAGTCGAGCCGTCGGGGAACACGACAGTGGGGACCGTTTGGTTCCCGGCATTGGCGTTCTCCACGAAGTGCGCAGCGTCCGGGCTGTGCTCGATGTCGATCTCGGTGAAGTCGACGCCTTCGCGCATCATCTGTGACTTCAATCGCTGGCAATAGCCGCACCACACGGTGCTGAACATCGTCACGCTGCCCTGGGCAGGGATCCACGGATTCTCGGACACCCCCGCAGGGTACTGGGAAGTGTGAATGTGCTTACACGGTCATCAGTTCGGCGGCACCGAAGGAAACGCTGAATCGTTCGCACCAGATCGTCACACTGGTGAGGTCTGAGATGTCAGCATCAGCCGGAATCGGATAGTTCTGGTTTCCCTTGTTGCCCTTGAGGGCTCCGAGGCTGAGGTACTCGTCGTCGTCGAAGACGAACCAGCCGTCTCGGCCTTCAATGACAGGGGCCGCAGCGAGCCAGACCTTGAGGTCGGGACCGTTATCGGTATCCAGGCCCACCAGCCGCAAGACCCGGCTGCCGTCTTCCAGCGTGATGATGCGTGCCGTGCCTGCGGTCGGGTGTTCGTGGGAGATGAATGCCCCCTCGGCGATGATCGTCCGCTTCGGCCGTGGATCTTCGTTCGCTCCAGCGGCTGGCGATGGGCTGACCTCGCTTGCAGCCGTCGGTTCGCTCTCGGCGGTGTTCTCGCCTTGCCCGGTCTCATCGTCTGAGGCATCGGGTTCGCTTCGTTGGACCGACGCGACTGTTGGCAAGTCCTCGTTCACTGTCACGTCGATGAACAGCCGCCATGGCTGGAATGCGGCCAGCGCGACTACCAGGGCAACCGAGGCCACAACGGCTACGGGGATGACAACCATCGGTCGACTCCACCAGTGTCCCTTTGTCACAGCGCGCCCCTTGCTGTCGTGCCCCGTTTATCACGATGCCTTCGCGAAAGTACGAGTCCGACGCAGCACACGCCCTCGATGGTTCCATGAGACCACGAACGCAGCCGTCCAGTGACCGATCAGCCATGGATATGGTGGCGATATGTCCGAAGCGGATATCGACGTTAGGCATCATCGGTTAGTGCACGTGGGTTCCATTCCTTTCGATCCGCACCGATTGATCTACGCCACGATCATCTTGATGGTGACCCTCGCGGCAGCGGGGGATGTGGATATCGACATCATCAGTGGTCAAGGTCTCGGCGATCTGTTGGCGGTCGTGTTCTTCCCGTTGCTGGCACTCGCCTTCGCACACAGCTTCTCCGATGCCATCGATATCCAAATCCGCACCGGTAGGCGATTGATGCGTGCGGATCGGCTCGTACTGCTACGCGACGGATTGCAGTACCTGTCGGTCGGAGTGCCGGTGATCATCCTGGGTGTGGTGGTGTCGATTTCAGGCGGCAACATCGGCACAGTGGTAGACGTTGCGGGAGACCTGTACGCATTGAGTCTGATCTTCTGGGGCGTGTTCGCTGCGCGAGCGGCCGGCCTGGGGAAGTGGGCTCAAGTTCGCTACGGACTCGTATACGGAGCACTCGGCCTTGGCATCGTCATCGTGGAGTACGCGATCTTGCACTGATCGCCGATACCGACGTCGGAGTCCCGTGGCACCATCGCCCCCGTGGATCCCCAAGAGGTGCTCTCCGGCCTCGACGACGAGCAACGAGCCGTCGCCGAGACCTTGGAGGGTCCGGTCATGGTGCTCGCGGGTGCCGGAACCGGCAAGACCCGTGCCATCACCCACCGGATCGCCTACGGCGTGCTCACCGGGGCCCATGAAGCGCACCGCACCCTCGCGGTCACGTTCACCAATCGGGCAGCGGGCGAGTTACGTGGGCGCCTGCGCGGACTCGGGGTCAGCGGGGTTCAGGCTCGCACATTCCACGCAGCCTCGCTGAGGCAATTGCGCTACTTCTGGCCGCGGATTTCCGAAGGCGGATTCCCCGACATCATGCCGAGTAAGGCAGCTCTCGTCGCCCGCGCGCTTTCTGCTCACGACATCTCCCCGGACACCTCGCTCGTCCGCGATGTCAGTTCGGATATCGAGTGGGCTCGGGTTAACTTCCACGATGAGCACTCGATTGCGACCATCGATACTGACCGATCCCTTGCGATCACTCCCGCACAACTGGCTCGTGTCATGGCTGCATACGAGGAAGCCAAGTCCGATCGCGGCGTGATCGATTTCGAGGACGTCATGATCGTGTTGATCGGCGCCCTGACCACCGATGAGTCCATCGCCCGGGAAGTGCGTAACGCATACCGATGGTTCACGGTGGATGAATTCCAAGACGTCAACCCCATCCAGCACAAGTTGCTCGGATTGTGGCGTGGTGAGCGCGACGACCTCTGCGTGGTGGGTGATCCCAGCCAGACCATCTATTCCTTCACCGGTGCCAGTCCGAATTACCTGCTGCGATTCCCGCAGGAGTTGCCTGGAGCCACCACCGTGCGGCTGGTTCGGTGCTACCGCTGCTCACCGCAGATCGTGGAATTGGCCAACGGATTGATTCATGCCGGGGCTTCTGCTCGCAATGCGGTCACCCTGCGATCGCAAACTGCCCCGGGCGTGGAGCCGACCATCACCGATTACGCAGACGATGTCACCGAGGCGCGTTCAGTGGCCGAACGGATAGCCCGCGCCATCAGCGCGGGAACCAGGCCCCGGGACATCGCAGTGCTGTACCGAATCAACGCGCAAGCCGTGGAGATCGAGAGCGCGCTCGCGGACGAAGGAGTCCCCGTCACAGTCCGAGGATCCGAGCGCTTCTTCGAGCGAGCAGAGATTCGCGAGGCGATCACCAGGCTGCGCGCCGCCGCCCGCTTCCTAGACGAGAGCCAAAGTTCCGCTGCGGCTTCGCTGACAGGGAGTGTCGTCGATGTCCTCAGTGCAATGGGTTGGTCACCGCAGCAGCCGACCACAACGGGGGCTGTCCGTGAGCGCTGGGAGTCGTTGGCTGCGCTGGTGGAACTCGCTCGGGAAACTCCTACGCAGGATCTTCCCGCCTTCGTCACGCTGCTCGATGAGCGGGCGTCGAGTCAATTCGCACCGGTAGCCGATGGAGTGACCCTCGCCTCCGTGCACGCCGCCAAGGGTCTGGAGTGGCCGATCGTGTACGTCATTGGATGCAGTGACGGCCTCATTCCTTTGCAACACGCCGATGGCCCTGATCAGGTAGAAGAAGAGCGCCGCCTCCTGTACGTCGCCATGACGCGCGCTGCGCGTGAACTACACATGTCCTGGGCGCAGTCCCGGCAGCCCGGTGGGCGCACGAATCGCCAAGTCAGTCGTTTCCTTGCTTCGATTGCGCGTGCCCCGATCGGTGACGATCGCGCCTTCGTCAAGCGCGGTGCCGGCCGCAAAGGTGGGCGCGGCAAGGGCAGGCGGGG
>CBFIHB010000023.1:0-19110 GCA_965662415.1 Actinomycetes bacterium
CGCGTAAGTGCCGATCTGCTCGCTGCCGTTCAGGCGAGTCCTCCCATGGCAGGCGCAGACCTCACTGCGGATGTCACTACCCCCGAGCCCTACACCATCGAGCCGATCGGCGAGCACCTATTCACCGTCGCGGCAGTGGACCTGGGCATCAAGTCCATGACCCCACATCGAATGGCCGAGCGCGGCATGCGCGTCCATGTGGTCCCGGCGTCCTACGCCTGGACGCAGATTGCCGAACTCGCACCCGACGGTGTCTTCTTCTCCAACGGTCCTGGTGATCCGGCTACCGCTGAGGATGCGGTCGGCGTCATGAGGGAAGCGCTCGCGGCCCAAGTGCCAGTGTTCGGAATCTGCTTCGGCAACCAGATCCTCGGCCGCGCGCTCGGGCTTGGAACGTACAAGTTGCGCTTCGGACATCGAGGGATCAACCAGCCGGTGACGGATCTGACCACCGGCAAGGTCGAGATCACCGCGCATAACCACGGCTTCGCGGTGCAAGCGCCTATCGGTGAGGAGTTCGACACCCCCTTCGGCCCCGCGCGAGTGAGCCACAAATGTCTCAACGACGACGTTGTGGAGGGCCTGGAGTTGCTTGATGGCCAAGCCTTCAGCGTGCAGTACCACCCGGAGGCCGCAGCCGGTCCGCACGATGCGGCCTACCTATTCGACCGCTTCGCCGAGTCCATGGCGGCCCATCGCGACAAGGTGGATGCCTGATGCCCAAGCGAGATGACATCGAATCGGTCATGGTCATCGGATCCGGTCCGATCGTGATCGGCCAGGCCTGCGAGTTCGACTACTCCGGGACGCAGGCGTGCCGGGTACTCAAGGCCGAGGGGCTGCGGGTCATCTTGGTGAACTCGAACCCAGCCACGATCATGACCGACCCGGAATTCGCCGACGCTACGTACGTCGAGCCGATCACTCCGGAATACGTCGAACGCATCATCGCGAAAGAACGCCCGGATGCACTCTTGCCCACCCTCGGTGGACAGACCGCACTCAACACCGCTATCGCACTGCACAACGCGGGAGTGTTGGAGAAGTACGGCGTGGAATTGATCGGCGCTGATGTCGATGCGATCGAGCGTGGCGAGAACCGGGAGAAGTTCCGCACGATCGTCGAGCAGATCGGCGGATCTAGCGCCCGTTCCATCATCTGCCACACCCTCGACGAGTGCTTCGCGGCGACCGAGGACCTCGGCTACCCGGTCGTGGTTCGGCCGTCCTTCACGATGGGCGGCGCGGGCTCGGGTATCGCCTACGACCCCGAAGATCTCACGCGCATCGCCGGTGCTGGCTTGCAGGCCAGTCCGACTACCGAAGTGTTGCTCGAGGAGTCGATCATCGGGTGGAAGGAGTACGAGCTGGAGTTGATGCGCGATCGCGCCGACAACGTGGTGGTGGTGTGCTCTATCGAGAACCTCGATCCGATGGGTGTGCACACCGGGGATTCGATCACCGTGGCCCCGGCGTTGACCTTGACCGACCGCGAGTACCAGCACATGCGCGATGTCGGCATCGACATCATCCGCGCCGTCGGAGTGGATACCGGCGGCTGCAACATCCAATTCGCGATCAACCCTGACGACGGTCGGATGATCGTCATCGAGATGAACCCGCGCGTGTCGAGGTCATCGGCGCTGGCCTCCAAGGCCACCGGCTTCCCGATCGCGAAGATCGCCGCGCGTCTCGCCATCGGCTACACCCTCGATGAAATTCCCAACGACATCACCCAAGAGACCCCGGCCTCCTTCGAGCCCACGCTGGACTACATCGTGGTGAAGGTTCCGCGCTTTGCTTTCGAGAAGTTCCCCGGGGCGGACACCACGCTCACCACCACCATGAAGAGCGTCGGTGAGGCGATGGCGATCGGGCGCAACTTCCCCGAGGCACTGCAAAAGGCGCTGCGCTCGATGGAGCGGCCATCAGCAGTATTCGACTGGAACCCGGAGAACACTCCGCCGGGCGGAGTCGACGAGCTGCTCGCCACCATGCGCCGCCCGCACGATGGACGCCTGTCACTGGTGCAGCGCGCACTCGCCCTCGGTGCTGGCATTGACGCGGTGCACGAATCCACCGGCATCGACCCGTGGTTCTTGGACCAGATCGAGCAGATCAACGAGATGGCTGATGCACTGAAGTCGGCCGATGCGCTCGATCACGATCTCCTCTTCAAGGCCAAGCGTCTGGGCTTCAGCGATTTCCAGATCGGGGAACTGCGCGGGCTCAGCGAAGACGAACTGCGCGAAATCCGGCACGAGTGGGGGATTCGGCCGGTCTACAAGACCGTGGATACCTGTGCCGCGGAGTTCGAGGCGAAGACTCCGTATCACTACTCGTCCTACGACCAAGAGGACGAAGCCGACCCATCCGATCGACAGAAGGTCATCATCTTGGGCTCGGGCCCCAATCGGATCGGTCAGGGCATCGAGTTCGACTATTCATGCGTGCACGCCGCACTAGCGCTCAGCGATGCCGGCTACGAAACAGTGATGGTCAACTGCAACCCTGAGACGGTTTCCACCGATTACGACACTTCCGATCGGCTCTACTTCGAACCCCTCACCTGCGAAGACGTCCTCGAGGTCGTCCACGCCGAGCAAAAGCGCGGCACCGTGGCAGGGGTGATCGTTCAACTTGGCGGCCAGACTCCGCTCGGACTCGCCCGCCGCCTCGCCGACGCGGGAGTCCCGATCGTGGGGACGAGTCCCGAAGCCATCCACCTAGCCGAAGAGCGTGGAGCCTTCGGACAGGTACTCGCGCAAGCCGGTCTGCCTGCGCCCGATCACGGCACTGCGCGTTCGTTCGACGATGCACAGGCGATCGCTGCACGCGTGGGCTACCCGGTGCTCGTGCGTCCAAGCTACGTGCTCGGCGGTCGGGGAATGGAGATCGTCTACGACGACGCCATGCTCGAGGACTACCTGCAGCGCTCCACCGATGTCACCGCAGAGCACCCGGTCCTTGTCGATCGATTCTTGGATGATGCAATCGAGGTCGATGTCGATGCGCTCTTCGATGGTTCGCAGATGTATCTCGCGGGTGTGATGGAACACATCGAGGAAGCCGGCATCCACTCCGGTGACTCGGCCTGTGCGTTGCCGCCGATCACCCTCGGTGCTGCGGATATCGATCGCATCCGCGAATCCACGCTCGCGATCGCACGGGGCGTGGGCGTGCGTGGGCTGCTGAATGTGCAGTTCGCCCTTGCCCAAGACACTCTCTACGTCCTCGAGGCGAATCCGCGGGCTTCACGCACAGTCCCGTTCGTGTCGAAAGCAACGGGGGTCCCGGTGGCGAAGGCGGCTGCGCGGATCATGCTCGGTGCGAGCGTCGCAGATCTGCGGGCCGAAGGCATGCTTCCGGCGCTCGGAGACGGCGGCGACATCCCGGTCGGCGGAGCCATAGCCGTGAAGGAAGCCGTGTTGCCCTTCGGTCGTTTCCACGGAGTAGATGCGGTCCTTGGTCCTGAGATGCGCTCGACCGGAGAGGTCATGGGCATCGATGATTCCTTCGGGGTGGCATTCGCCAAGTCCCAGCAGGCTGCCTACTCCGGCGGATTGCCAATTCAGGGAACGGCCTTCGTGTCCTTGGCTAACCGCGACAAGCGCGCCGCAGTCTTCCCAATCAAGCGCTTGGCCGACATTGGCTTCCAGATCTACGCCACCCAGGGCACCGCGGACGTGCTTCGCCGCAATGGTGTGGAGGTGGAGGTCTTGCGCAAGCAGCATGAAGGGCGCGGCCCCGAGGGCGAGCCGACCACGGTGGACGCCATCATGGATGGACGCATCGACATCATCGTGAACACGCCCTACGGGGTTGGGCCGAGAGTGGATGGTTACGAGATTCGCGCGGCGGCGGTGACCAAGGGCATCCCATGCGTGACAACCGTGCAGGGCCTGAGTGCTGCGGTGCAAGGCATCGACGCCCTCGTTGCCGGGGAACCGGGCGTGCGGTCACTGCAGGAGCACGCGCAAGAGATGGAGCGCATGCGCGCCCAGCGGGAAGGCACGGTGGCCTGATGCCCCAGCAGATCAAGTCCGAGATCTTGGACAACCGTAGATCCGGGGAGTACCACGTGCTGTCGCTGACGGCACCGGGGATATCCGACATCGCGAAACCCGGGCACTTCGTGACCTTGGCGATGGGTGGCGAGGAATCCAGCATGGTGCTGCGTCGTGCCTTCGCTATCCACCAGGTGCAATCCCGCGGGGTGTACGGAGGCACCTTGGACATCGCGGTCGCCGTACAGGGGCGGGGGACCAAGTGGCTTTCTGAACGACGACGTCACGATGTCGTGGATCTTGTCGGGCCCTTGGGTAAGCCCTTCGCGCTACCGCGGGAGGGTGTTTCGTGTCTGCTTGTGGGCGGTGGTTACGGAAGCGCACCACTGTTCATGTTGGCTCAGGAATTGCGCGAACGCGGTTGCCGCGTCGACATGGTGATCGGCGCTGCGAGCGAACCGAAGTTGTTCGGAGTGTTGGAACTCAAACGTCTCGCATCGGCCTTGACCATCACCACTGATGACGGATCCAGCGGTGTCCCCGGTCGGGTAACGGATGTCCTAGACGAGGCGATCGATCGCGCCGGTGCGGACGTGGTCTACGCCTGCGGCCCGATGCCGATGCTCGCCGAAGTCGCACGCATCTCGACCAAGCGCCGCATCTACAGCCAGTGCGCGGTGGAGGAGTCGATGGCGTGTGGGATCGGCGTGTGCATGACCTGCGTGCTTCCGGTGGTGGGAGACGACGGCGTGACCCGGATGGTGCGCTCGTGCGTCGACGGACCGATCTTCCGCGGCGATCGGGTCCGCTGGGCGGACATCGACACCATCCCCGCGGATGCGTGGGGCGCGCCCGTGGCCGAGGATCGGGGGACCGTGCGATGAGCAGAGCGCTTTTCACCCGCGGGACCGGCGAGACCGAGCGTGATCGCGCGGCTGCGCGCGTTGACATGGGCATCGACCTGGCCGGAGTGGAATTGCCAAGTCCGATCCTTACCGCCTCAGGCTGCGCAGCTTCCGGCAAGGAACTCGACGCGTTCGTCGATATCACCGCACTTGGAGCGGTAGTGACGAAGAGCATCATGGTCAAGCCCCGCGCCGGGCGAGCCACACCGCGAATGTCGGAGACCCCTAGCGGGATGCTCAATTCCATCGGGTTACAAGGACCGGGCATCGACGCCTTCATCGAGGATGATTTGGCATGGCTAGTTGAGCGAGGTGCCCGCACGATCGTCTCCATTGCCGGCGAGACTGTCGACGAGTACGCCAAGCTCGCTGCCAAGCTGCGTCCTATCGCGGGCATATCGGCGATCGAGGTCAACATCTCCTGCCCGAATGTGGCCGACCGCGGCCAGGTGTTCGCCTGCCGCGCCGAATCGGCAGCGCAGGTAGTGCAGGCGGTTCGTCGCGGCAGCGATTCGCGTACTCCGATCTTCGCCAAACTCTCCCCGGATGTGACGGACATCGTGGAGATCGCCGATTCGGTGATCAAGGCTGGAGCCACCGGATTGTCCTTGATCAACACTCTGCTCGGCCTGGTCATAGACACCTCCACGATGCGCCCGACTCTTGCGGGGGTGACCGGAGGGCTGTCCGGCCCGGCGATCCGCCCCGTTGCCGTGCGCTGCGTGTGGCAGGTGCGTTCGGCTTTCCCGAAGATCCCGATCATCGGTATGGGTGGTATCCGCAGCGGCGCGGATGCGATGGAATTCATGCTGGCAGGAGCCAATGCCGTGTCGGTCGGCACGAGTGTGTTCAACGATCCGAGCGCACCCGCCCGCATACATCGCGAACTTGCTGGCCTCGTAGCCGACCACGGCTACAGCCGATTGAACGACATCATCGGTTTCGCCCACCGCGAGCCCGATCAACCTGTACTCGAAGAGGCGACAAGCCTCGACGATTGGGACTTCATCACCGAGGAACGACGTTGACGAAAGCGGATGCGAGCTATGCGCCGATCGCCGTCGCGCTCGATGCACCCGACGACACCACGTTCCGGTCCTGGGCTACCGCCGTTGCCCCGCATGTGCGCTGCCTGAAGGTTGGACTTGAGGTCTTCTGTCGGCTGGGCCCCGATGCAGTGCGCATCGCCCGCGAATGCGCGGTCAGTGCTGGTCGCCCGGATATCGAAGTATTCGTCGATCTGAAACTGCATGACATTCCTGCCACCGTCGGAAAGGCGGCGGCATCCCTGGCGCCGCTGGACCCGACGTATCTCACCGTCCACGCTGCCGGTGGTCCGGACATGATTGCAGCCGCGGTTGGTGCGCTACCGGAAACCCGCGTCACTGCCGTGACGGTGCTCACGAGTTTGGATGCTGAGCAACTCGCAGAGCTCGGAATCGAAGGTTCTGCGCAGGAGATTGTGTTGCGGTGGGCGCAATCCGCGGTCGATGCGGGCGCGTTGGCTTTGGTCTGTTCCCCGCAGGAGGTGGCTGTCCTGCGCTCACAGGTGCCTGCGCACATCACCTTGATAACGCCTGGTGTTCGTCCTGCGGATTCGGCGGCGAATGATCAGCGGCGCACCGCCACCCCCGAACAGGCATTGGCCGATGGCTCCGATCTGCTTGTCATCGGCCGCCCGATCACCGCGAGTGATGATCCAGCACAAGCAGCTCGCGCCTTCGCCGCGGCCCTCGCGCCGTGACCGGTCCTCCCACACTCAGCGCGGCCGAGCGCACGAGCGCTCGTGAAGCAGCGCTCGTAGCGCGTCGGCAACGGGCTGCAATCCGTCGTGCGCTCGCCGAAGGGTCGATATCGGTCGCGCAGGTGCTCGACCGCAAGGACAGCGATCCGGTGTGTGCGAATCTTCCGGTCCGCGAGCTACTCGCTTCCTTACCCGGGGTGGGTCGGGCACGGTGCGCTGGGATCATGGACGCCGTGGGAATCTCGACCACTCGGCGCGTTCGCGGACTCGGTGTGCGTCAAGCGGCGGCGCTGCGGGCGATGTTCCCGGCGAAGAACGACGACGACCAGATGGTGGAACCGCAGTGACGAGTGCACCGCTCATCGTGGTTAGCGGACCCTCGGGGGTCGGTAAGAGCACCGTTGTAGCCGAGGTCTTGCGTCGCTGTCCGGAGGTCTGGCTCTCGGTGTCGGCTACCACCCGCGCCCCGCGGCCGGGTGAAGTGGACGGCAAGGACTACTTCTTCCTCGACGCTGAGCGCTTCGACGAACTGCGGGAATCCGGTGGCCTATTGGAGTGGGCAGCCTTCGCCGGAAATAGGTACGGCACGCCCAGGGCTCCGGTCGAGCAACACCGCTTTGCGGGCCAGCCGGTGTTGCTCGAGATCGAAGTCCAGGGGGCGCGGCAGATCCGACGCGCGGTTCCTGACGCCACCTTGGTGTTCCTGGCGCCACCGGATCCCGATGTACTCCGTGATCGCCTGACCGGCCGGGGTACCGAGGATCCGGCTGCCATTGCGCGTCGGCTCGAGGCGGCTACGCGAGAACTGGCCGCGGCAGAGGAGTTCGACCGGGTGTTGGTCAATGCCGACGTAGGGCAATGCGCGCAGGCCTTGCTAGACTTCGCAGGCTTATCGGGCATGAAGGATCCACCTGGCTAGCCAGGCGATCGGCCCGGAACCGACATCCACACGAATGGGGCACCACCTGTGACTTCCCAACCCGAGGGCATCACGTACCCGTCCATCGACGATCTTCTCGAGAAGACGGATTCGAAGTACTCGCTGGTGAGCTACGCGGCCAAGCGCGCGCGCCAGATCAACGCTTACTACTCGCAACTCGGTGAGGGCCTGCTGGAGTACGTCGGACCCCTGGTCGAGACATACGTCCAGGAAAAGCCGCTATCGATCGCGATGCGCGAGATCGACGCCGGCCTGCTCACCTCCGAGCCCTTCGATCCGGCGCAGGAGGCGGCGGCCGCTGAGGCCGCAACATCGGGCGCTGAGGCGCCTGCGGCGGCGGACCCGTTCGCCGCACCTGAGGAATCCGAGTAGCCGGACAAGGCTCGTGCCATGACCCGGGTCGTCCTCGGTGTCACCGGGGGAATCGCCGCCTATAAGGCGGTCGAGGTTTGCCGTCTGCTCACCGAATCCGGTGTCGACGTCACTGTCGTACCAACAGCCTCGGCCTTACGTTTCGTCGGTGAACCCACCTGGGCTGCCCTATCGGGCAAAGCCGTTGTCACCGACGTGTGGTCGAACCCCGAATCCGTCCACCATGTGGCCCTGGGCCAGCAGGCGGATCTGGTCTTGGTTGCGCCGGCTACTGCCGATTTCCTCGCGCGCGCCGCACACGGCATCGCCAGCGACTTGTTGACCAATGTGCTGCTCACCGCCTCGTGTCCGGTGCTCATCGCCCCGGCCATGCACACCGAGATGTGGCAGCACCCGGCCACGCAGGCGAACGTGCGCACCTTGCGCGAGCGCGGCGCGGTGGTGATCGAGCCCGCGAGCGGCCGGCTCACCGGAGCCGATTCCGGGCCCGGCCGACTGCCCGACCCGGTTGCGATCGTGGATACCGCGGTAGCAGCGCTACGCCGAGTCGCACAGCCCGGCGCGGTCGATGTCCTCGACCTACGCGGTAAGCGCGTGCTGATCAGCGCCGGGGGCACGAGGGAGCCCTGGGACGACGTCCGCTACCTCGGCAACCGCAGCAGCGGCCGACAAGGCTTCGCTCTGGCGCGCACTGCGCTAGCCCGGGGAGCCGAGGTAACAGTGGTCGCCGCGGCGGTCGAGGGCAGCGAACCTGCCGGGTGCACGGTCTTGCATGTGGAGACCGCCGAACAGATGCGCGAAACGATGCACGCAAGCGTCGACGAGCTACTCCCCGATGTGGTGGTGATGGCAGCAGCCGTGGCTGATTTTCGCCCCGCCGGCGAGCACCCTGGAAAGATCTCCAAGGACGCCATAGACGAGGCTTCGCCGGATCGAGATGCCCGCGACTCGGTTCCGCAGCTCGATCTCGAGCGCACGGTGGACATCCTCGCTGAGATCACCACGAAGCGCGGCTCGTCGGCTTCCCCGATCGTCGTAGGTTTCGCGGCCGAGGTCCCCGAGCCCGGGGAATCACTCGCTGTACGAGCTTTGCGCAAGCTCGATCGCAAGGGCTGCGACTTCCTAGTTGCGAACGAGGTGCGCGATGGCGCGATCTTCGGGCAGTCAAGAACGTCGGTGACCGTCGTGGGTGCACACGGTTCGGTGCTTGCAGAGGTTGACGACGTCGACAAGGTTGAAGCCGCCCATCTGGTGTGGGACGTCGTTCTTCGCGCTTCCGGCCGAGTTGCCCCCGCCTCGGATGCAGCATCGCTAGACTGACGCGACCTTCGCGGGGGCCTCGCAGAGCCGTCGGCTGGAGGGAATGTCAACGTCAGGAAGGTCGAGGAGAGTCGTGTCGGATCGCTTGTTCACTTCCGAGTCAGTAACCGAGGGCCATCCGGACAAGATGGCAGACCAGATCTCCGATGCGATCCTCGACGATCTCCTGCGGCAGGACCCCCGTAGCCGGGTTGCGGTCGAGACGATGCTCACCACCGGTCAAGTGCATGTGGCCGGCGAGGTGACTACCGAAGGCTTCGCCGATGTCATGAACCTAGTGCGTCAGACCGTGTTGGAGATCGGCTACGACTCCTCGGTCAAGGGATTCGATGGGGAGTCTTGCGGGATTAGCGTTTCCATCGGCAAGCAGTCCCCGGACATCGCCCAGGGTGTCGACGACGCCTACGAAGAGAGGGCGGACGGCAGCGAGGATCCTCTCGATCGCCAAGGTGCCGGCGACCAGGGCCTGATGTTCGGTTACGCCTGCACGGACACCGAGGAACTCATGCCGCTGCCGGTCTCCATGGCGCACCGGCTCTCGGAACAACTAACCGCTAAGCGCAAGGACGGCACGCTCGACTATCTGCGACCGGACGGCAAGACCCAGGTCACCATCCGTTACGACGACAACGACAAGCCGATGGGCATCGACACCATCGTCGTCAGCAGCCAACACGCCGCGGACATCGATCTCGATAAGAGCCTCACACCCGACGTCCGCACGCACGTAGTGCAGCCGATCTTGGAGACCTTCGACATCGACAGCCGTGACTATCGTCTGCTGGTGAACCCGACCGGCCGCTTTGAAGTCGGTGGGCCCATGGGCGATGCGGGTCTCACGGGCCGCAAGATCATCGTGGATACCTACGGAGGAATGGCCCGCCATGGTGGTGGTGCGTTCTCGGGCAAAGACCCCTCGAAGGTCGACCGCTCGGCAACGTATGCCATGCGCTGGGTCGCCAAGAACGTTGTGGCCGCTGGCCTCGCCACCCGCTGTGAGGTGCAGGTCGCATACGCCATCGGTGTCTCGCATCCGGTCGGTGTGTTCGTCGAGACGTTCGGCACCGGGATCATGAGCAATGAGGCGATCCAAGAAGCAGTGCTCAAGGTCTTCGACCTTCGCCCCGCGGCGATCATCCGTGATTTGGACCTGCTGCGTCCGATTTACCGGATCACCAGCGCATACGGTCACTTCGGCCGACCGCAAGGAGTCAACGTCCTGCTCGACGCCGACGATCCGGCAGCGCGCACCGAGGTCGGCCCGACCTTCACGTGGGAAAGCACCGATCGCGCGCAGGACCTGCGCGGCGCAGCGGGTGTCTGACGAGTCGAACAATTCGGCGCCCGTCGCGCGGGTCCGGGTAGATCTGCCCATCCGTCACCTTGACCGTGACTTCGACTATCTCGTCCCTGAGCAGTGGAGTGATCTCGCTGTCCCCGGTGCCCGAGTACGGGTGCGGTTCTCAGGCCGGCTTCGCGATGCTTATGTACTGGCTCGCAGCGACACCGCGGATGTAGACAAGCCGCGTCCCATCGAGCGCGTGGTCGATGCGATTCCGCCGCTCACCGACGAGACGTTGGATCTCGTGCGGCAGACCGCGAATCGCTACGTCGGCAGTTTCTGGGATGTGGTTCGTGCGGCGGTACCGGCCAGGCATGCGCGGGCAGAGAAGAGCGTGCTCGACAAACGTGATGCCTTGGAATCAGAAGTCGAACCGCACAGCGCCCCATCGACGGAGTCTGTTCCCGAGCGCGATCCTCGCATCTGGGATGGATACCACTGGCCCGAGTCGGTCGCCGAACCTAAACGACTCGTGTGGTCCTCGGCACCTGCCAGCGATTTCGCCTCCGAGGTAACCGATCTTGCCCTTGGCACCCTCGCCACCGGTCGCGGCGTAGTGGTCGTCGTCCCCGACGCCTCGGATCTAGAACGGGTGCACGAGCGCTTGCTCGCGGTGCTAGGTAAGCCCGAGATCGCAGTGCTCAGCGCCGATCACGGGGCCGAGCGACGCTATCGGGAGTTCCTGCGAGCCCGGTTGGGTCTGGCACGCGTGGTTCTTGGGACACGGAACGCGGTCTTCGCGCCGGTAGCTGATCTCGGCGCACTCATCGTGTGGGACGACGGAGACGACGTCTACCGCGAACCCCATGCCCCGTACTGGGACGCCCGGGAGGTCGCAGCACTGCGCGCCCACCTCACAGACTGCGAACTGTATGTCGGAGGTCCGGCACGCAGCGTGGCCACCCAGTGGTGGTGTCGATCGAAATGGGCGCAGTCGATCGAGCCGGTACGTCCGCCGTGGTGGAAGGTGCAGGCGATCGACGATCGAGAGGTCGCGCGCGACCCTGCGGCGGCCAGTGCCCGGATCCCTACGGCGGCGTGGCAGATCGCGCACGAAGCACTTTCGCGCGGCCCGGTGCTTTTCCAGGTTCTACGTCGCGGATATGTGCCCGTGCTCGCCTGCCAGGAGTGCCGGGCGCCGGCAACCTGCGCCGTGGCCGATTGCGGCGGTGGATTGTTCGCAACCTCCGGCCACGCCGTCCCGCAGTGCATACGGTGCGGGGCGCTGGCAGGCAACTGGGTGTGTCAACAGTGCGGGAGTCGCCGGCTGCGCGCGGTTGCGGTCGGTGCCGGTCGGACTGCGGAGGAACTGGGTAAGGCGTTTCCTGGAGTCCCGGTGGTGTGGTCCGAAGCCGAGCGGATCGTGCGCGAAGTGCCCGATAGGCCCGCCGTTGTGGTCGCCACTCCTGGCGCGCAACCATGGGCTGCAGGCGGCTATGCGGCGGTAGTGCTGCTTGATGCCCGCTTCGCTCCCGTCACGTTGTCCGGGTCCGAGCAGCAGGTTCGTCGGTGGTTCTCTGCGGTGTCCTTGGTGCGCGAGGGTGGTCGCGTGTGCATCGTGTCCGAGGCCGACGTCCCTTCCGTGCAGTCGCTTATTCGCTACGACTCCCGATGGTTCGCTGATCGGCAGATCGATGAGCGAAGCGCAGTCGGCCTGCCTCCGGTCACCCGCGTGGCTGAGCTGACCGGTCCGGCCGCTGGCGTCAGTGGGGTGGTCACTGGCCTTGGCGTCCCGCACAAGGTTCTGGGCCCGGTTCCGCTATCCGGTTCCGCCGAGGCTGGGCGTCGCGGCGAGGTGCGCAGTTACGTGGTGGTGCCGCGTTCACGTGGCGCCTCGTTAACTGCTGAGTTGGACCAGGCGATACGGCGCGCGTCCATGGGTGATGACTCGATGCGTGAAGTTCGTGTGCGTATGGACCCTCGGGACATGTAGCCCCCTTCCCGCGCACCTAGACTTCGCCCGATGAGCGTGATTCCGATCCGGCTGTACGGCGACCCGGTGCTGCGAACACCGGCCGCCGAGGTGGTCGATTTCGACAAAGAACTGCGCAAACTCGTCGCGGACCTCACCGACACCATGCAGGACGCACCCGGAGTCGGTTTGGCGGCGCCGCAGTTGGGAGTCTCGCTGCGGGTCTTCACCTACTGGGTCGACGACGAACTCGGCCATCTGGTCAATCCGGTGCTGGACCTATCTGAGGAGCAGCAAGACGGGGAGGAGGGCTGCCTGTCGGTGCCGGACCTGTCCTTCGAGTGCAAGCGCGCGAAGAGCGTTGTAGCCAAGGGCATGAATATGTACGGCGAGCCGATCACGCTTGAAGGCAGTGACCTGCTCGCGCGGTGCGTGCAGCATGAGACCGACCACCTCGATGGCATCGTCTTCATCGATCGTCTCGATCCGGCCACTCGCAAGGAGGCCATGAAGTTGATCCGCGAATCCGAATGGTTCGGGGCAGATCCGCTCACGGTGAAGATCAGTCCGCATACGCAATCCGCACGGTGGCTGTGAATCCACTCCGCGTGATCTTCGCGGGCACTCCGCAGGTCGCAGTCCCTGCCTTGCGCGCGGTGCACAACTCAGTCCACTCTGTTGTGGCGGTCCTGACCAAGCCGGACGCTCGCGCCGGCCGGGGCAGAACACTGCGGCCGAGCGCTGTCTCACAGGCCGCCCACGAACTCCACTTGCCGGTGCAAACCCCGCACTCCCTCATCGATGCCACGAGCGAGATCGCCGAGTTGATCGACCGCGAACAGGTCGATGTGGTGGCGGTCGTGGCGTACGGACTGCTCGTACCCCCTGCCCTGCTGGACCTGCCTCGCTTCGGGTGGGTGAATGTCCACTTCTCGGAATTGCCACGGTGGCGCGGTGCCGCGCCGGTCCAACATGCGATCGCGAACGGCGATGAATCGATCTCGGCCACCACCTTCAGGATCGAAGCCGGACTGGACACCGGGCCGGTCCTGATGCGCTCGTCACGAATCCCGATCGAGCCGCGTGATGACAGCGGCCGCCTTCTTGAGCGGCTGGCACCGATCGGCGCGGAACTTCTCGTGAACACTCTCGATTCGCTGGCCTCAGACTCGGTACTGCCGGTCCCGCAAGCAGGTGAAGGTGCTTCGCTTGCGCCGAGTTTGACTACCGACGACGCCCGTATCGATTGGGCGCAGCCGGTAGGTGAGGTCGATAACCGGATCCGCGGCTGCACGCCGGCGCCCGGCGCGTGGACCACAGTGGACGGTGCGCGGCTACGAATCGGTGCGCCTGTGGCCGTACACCCCGATGCGAGCGCGACACCGGGGCAACTCGTAATCGACAAGCACTCGGTGAAAGTCGGCGCCCAGGGGGGCTTCGTGGAGTTAGGAATGGTCCAACCGCACGGGGGTAAGCAGATGGCGGCGCCTGATTGGGCGCGGGGGCTGCGCTCTGCGAATCCGAGCGTCGAGTAGTGCAGGCAGATCCTGCACGCCAGGCCGCCCTCGATCTGCTCGAGGCGGTGCGCACCGATGATGCCTACGCCAATGTGGTGTGGCCGTCGATCATCGCGCGGTGGGGGATCGAGGGCCGCGATGCAGCCTTCGCCACCGACCTGGGTTACGGAACCTTGCGTTGGCAGGGCCTGTACGACGCCGTCATAGCCGCATGTGCAGCGCGCGAGCTAAATCAGATTGACCCATTGATCCTGCAGGTCCTGCGGCTGGGAACTCATCAACTACTGAGCATGCGGGTGCCTGACCACGCCGCGGTCGACTCCACCTGCGAACTCGCGCGGGCCCGTGGCATCGAGGATGCCGGGCGCATCGGCTTCATCAACGCGGTCCTGCGCAAGGTGGCCGCCCAGGATCTGACCGCCTGGCAGGCCCAGTGCGCCCAGCAGCGCGACTCCCGCCGTGCCGATGCCGGTATTGCGGTCGCCACCTCACATCCCGAATGGATCGTCGCGGCAATCCGCTCCGCACTTAGCGAGCACCTCGGCCGCGATGCCACCGACGCCGAACTGACGGCGGCGCTGGCGGCCGACAACCTGCCCGCCCGCGTCACCTTGGCGCTGCGAACGCAGCCCGAACAACAACAACAAGAACCGGACGGAACCGAACCGGCGCGCTGGTTGCCCTCAGCGCGCACCTTGTCCGCCGGTATCCCCGGGCAATCGGCGCTGGTACGCGACGGCACCGCGATCGTTCAAGACGAAGGCAGTCAAATCGCGGTCCGGGCGCTGCTCGCCGCCACCGTGGACCCGCCGGAGTCGGCGTGGTTGGACATGTGTGCCGGCCCTGGTGGGAAGGCGGCATTGCTCGCCGATGCTGCCAATGCAGCGCACGTGGACCTGCTCGCGGTGGAGCTCCACGAACACCGCGCGGGACTGGTCGCGCGCACCGTCGCCCCCGTCGATATCGAGATCGAGGTGGCTGATGCCACGACCAGGCCATGGGGCAACCGCTTCTTCGATCGGATCCTGCTCGATGCGCCATGTACGGGCCTCGGCGCGCTGCGACGCCGCCCGGAAGCCCGCTGGCGGCGTCAGGTTGCCGACCTACCGCAGTTGACCGCGCTGCAGCGGCGCTTGCTGAATGTCGGCCTGGGATCGCTGAGGCGCGGGGGAGTGCTGGCCTACGTCACCTGTTCACCGCACGTGGCCGAGACCCGCGATGCCGTCGATGGCGCACTGATAGCGCATGAGGAGATCGTCGAACTCGATGCACGAGAACTGCTACCCGGCATCCCCGATCTCGGTCCGGGGCCGCACGTTCAGCTGTGGCCGCACCTGCACGGAACCGATGCGATGTTCATTGCGTTGCTACGCCGCGAATGAGCCCCTCGAGCTGATCGAAAACCGCGGGTGCTCCGGCCACCAACGGCCCGGCGCCGCCTACTCCGAAGTCGGCCAGGAACGGCGATACGCGGCCACCGGCTTCCTCGATCAGGCATAGCGCGGCGAGGCAATCCCACGCGTGGATATGCATCTCCACGTAGCCGATGTGCTGTCCGGCGGCCACGTACGCGAGGTTCAACGCCCCGGAACCGGTTCGCTGGTACATGCCGCCGGCGGTGAGTAGTCGGCGCATGATCTCGGCTAGTTCATCGGGCTTGGTGCGCGGCGAGCAACCGACTCCGGTGAGCCCGTCACTCAAGGAAGTCGCCTCGCGCACTCGGATGGGCACGCCGTTGTGCGTGGCGCCGTGTCCGGCGCGCGCGGCGTACACATCCCCGGTAGCCGGGTTGTGTAGCACCCCGATCTCCGCGCGCCCATCGCGCACATAGGCGATCGATACGCACCAGGTGGGCAGACCCAGCAAGAACGGCTGGGTTCCGTCGATCGGGTCGACTACCCAGGTGCCCGCGCCTTCTGCTCCGGGCGTGAGTCCGTGCTCTTCGCCCATGAAGGCATCGCCGGGGAAGGCCGACAGCAGCGCCTGGGTGATGTGGGTCTCGGTCTCCCGATCGGCTTCGCTGACGAGATCCTGGGTGCCTTTGTGTTCGACCACGAGAGTGGCGGCGCGCTGGTAGTACTCCAAGGCGATTGCTCCGGCCGAGAACGCAACTTTCGTTGCTATGTCGAATCGACTTGCCGTGTCGTGGGTTTCCTCGGTGTCGTGGTCCGTAAGGCCGCTGCGCATGGCCGCAGCCTACGGACCGAGACGATCATCACCGCCGTCGGTGAACGGCGCCCGAGATGCCGATCAGCGAGCGCTACGAGGGACCACCGTCCGGTACACCAATGCCCAGGCACAGATGAGCCAACTCGACACCAGGCCCAAACCCAGCCAGCCGATGACCGCCCCGCCGAAACCGGCGATGAAGAATCCGGTTACTACCGACAGCAGCCACACCACCAGGGCCACCACCGCGACGGCGATCACGGTGATGAGCCAGCGACCCCATCGGGCCCTGATTACCTGGAAGTTCACGGCCAACGGACGACGCTGACCGTCCACCACCGCGAGGAGTAGGTACGGCGTGATCGCCAGCACCAGGAGACCGGGAAGAACGTAAAGGGCGAGCCCGAGCGTGACGACCAAGACCAGGCCGAATGACCACGCCAGCAGCGGCAACCAGCGTCTGCGCGTAGTCGCCAGTACTTGATGGACCGACACCGGTCCGCTGCTCGCCTGCAGCATGGTGGCGGCAACGATGGTGAATGCCAGCGCGAGCACGGTCAACGAGATCAGCGCCAGGACCAGGAAGGTCACCGTGAGGTAGGGGAGTACTCCCGGGAGGACAAGCAGACCCTGCGCGAGGGCGTTGACGACGACGAGGGGAATCCAGATGCGCCAGCCCCGCCACATCCGGATCAGCGCGGTCGCCAGCACGCTGACGCGATAGAGGCGATGGGTCGCTTCAGGTGTGCTCATGAAGACTCCAACACGGCTGCTTCGAGGACTTCCTTGGCCGTCCCCGTGTAGATGACCTCGCCATCGATCGAGATCGTCAATTCGTAGGGAGATGTGCCGCCGGCCTTCGTCAGGATCTCGCGACCGTCCGTGGTTGATCCGGTGCAGGTGAAGCCGGAATCGACCTCCGTGCAGACAGGCGCCACCAGGATCGACACTTGCTGGTCTACGAGGACGTCGTTCGTCGCGTTGCGCACGCTCGTCACTGCAGCACCGCCTACAGGCGTCAGCGAATCGATCTGCGAGCAGGCACTCAGCAGTAGGCCACCCGCGGCGGTAGCGAGGATGAGTCCGAGGTGCCTCATGACTCGTCTCCGTGGGCGAGCAGTCGGGTGCGGGCCTTCATGTGTTCCTTCTCGATCTGCTCGTCGGAGATCCGTTGCAGATCGAAGGGGGCCGGCACGAGGAGTTCGACGTTCCTGTCCAACGGCGATCCCGCCAACAGGGCCGGGTTGTTCAAGAATGCATTGGCTGCCAGTTCACGGCTGAGCGATGCCAAGCCGGTCTGGCTGAGGTCGCCTTCGGCCCAGGTGGGCGGAGCCGCGTGATCGAGTGCATTGACGAAAATGGACATCGTTCCGTCGCGGTTGTCCACAAGTTCGACGAGTTGTTGCTGCTGCGGAAAGTCGACGCACGATGCCGTGGTGATCTCCCAGAACCCGCCACCGTCCTTGGTTCGATGCGCCGTGATGGTGTTGACGTGCGTGTGGCCGTTGAGCCACGCCACCATCACCGGGTACTTCTGGAGCATCGCGATGAACTCCTCGGCATGCACGAGACGTTGCCCGCCCCACACCGGCTTCGCATCGTTCTCAAGAGTGAGAGAGTTGTGGTGGCTGCACACCATGGCGAGTCGGTTTTCGGCTTGGCATTGTGCGAGTTGAGCGTCGAGCCAAACGAACTGATCTTCCGGTACCGCTCCATCGGCTCCCGAGACTAGGTTGCAGGTGTCGAGTCCGAACACGCGCAGGTAGGGGGTCAGGTCTGCGCTCCACCACGTCTCACCACGGGTCACGTTGTCCTGCGTCCACCCATGACCCACCGGTCCCGGCACCGCTGGGGAGTCCAGGTGCGCCTGCATGAACTCCGTGCGCTCGAGCATCCGGCGCTCCGGATCGGCAGTGACCGCCTTGATTCCAGGCAGCATGCCGATGCCCTGACGCAATGCGTTCAGGGCCATCTGGGCCGCACTCAGATCGCTGGCATAGCCCTGCAGCCAGTTGGCGCCGAGTGCCTCACCGGTAACCGCCTTGCGTCCACCGACGGCCCACGCATAGAGCGTGGAACCGGGCCTGAAGGTTCCCATGAAGGTCGAGTCGTGATTGCCGTAGACGGCGTACCACGGAACGGGCAGTCCTTGCGAGGAGACCGGATTGGACACCGCGGCTTCGAGCATCCCCGGGATTACTGGGAAGCCGCGCTCGCCGTAGACATCCCCTGCCGGGTCGTCTGGGTGATAGGCGTACGTGGCCTCCGACCACACTTGCGGCCCCTCGTACACACCTACAGCGCCGCTGTTCGGCGTGACCTCACCGCCATCGAGGATGTCGATGTACCAACGGGTCTCGAGTTGCGAGAGGTTGTCGGCGCTATCGCCGGTGCTCAGTGCGGTGGCAAGTGGCGCGCCGGTTACCGAACTCGCTTGCGCAGCGGTCACACTGTCGACCATCGAGGCAAGCACGTGGACGGTGAGGGTGTCCTGAGGTCTGCACGCGTCGGTGAATAGATCCGGAGCCACGCTCTGGATCGCGTCCATCCGCGCGGGCGTTTGCGCATCGATTACGTGGATATCGGACAGGTGGGCGAAGTAGAACAGCGAGCGGCGAGTGGATGATCGCCCGGCATCGGCCACGCGACCCAGAATGTCGAAACGGGGAATGAAGTCTTCACCCGCGCCGGCCAGCAGTGTCCGGTAGACACCTCGGACCGGCTTCGCGGTCATCTTGATCGTCTGTAGCAGTGTCGTCGGCGCGTCCTGGGCGCGTAGCGGGAGGGCCAGAGCACGCCCGACTACCTCGCGGGATAGGCCCCACGTCACCGCGAGCGCGGATGCGCCTGCGATGAATCGACGACGAGACAAAGTCACCCGC
>CBFIHB010000024.1:0-18815 GCA_965662415.1 Actinomycetes bacterium
GGCGAGCGCCTGGGCCTGCACGAGTTGTTCGGCTACCCGTTCGGGGGAGGCAGCATCGGTCTTGGTGATGATGGCGAACTTGGTGGACTTGGTCTTGACGATCTGCTCGGCGATGAACCTGTCCCCCGGGCCGATGTCCTCAGCGGCCGGTAGACACAGCCCGACCACATCGACATCGGCCAGGGTCTCGTGCACCTGATCGTTCAGCCGTTCGCCGAGCAGCGTGCGCGGACGGTGCATACCGGGGGTATCGACGATGATGAGTTGGCCGTCCTCTCGGCTGACGATCCCGCGGATGGTGCGGCGAGTGGTCTGCGGGCGATCAGAGGTGATGGCGAGCTTGGTTCCCACGATCGCGTTCATCAGAGTCGATTTCCCGGCATTGGGGCGGCCGACGAAGGTGGCGAAGCCGCTGGTGTGGCTCACGCGCGGCCGGATTCCACGGCGTCGGCGAATTCGGCCATCGAAGTAAATGTCCAGTCGGGGGTGACCTCGGCCTGCGGGTTCGGGGTGGCACCCCAACCCGGATCTGCATGGCGTCGGTTGATCCACACCGTGGTCATGCCGCGCTCCTTGGCGGGCATGTGATCATGGAACAGGCTCTGCGCGACATGCAGCAGGCGGTCGCGTGGGATCCCCATCGAATCGATCCGGTGGTCCAGGGCATCGAAGTTGCCAGGCGAGGGCTTGTAGGAGCCGACATCCTCGGCGGTGATGATGGCATCGAAGGTGACGCCGAGTTTGGCGTTACTCGCGGCGAAGGACTCATTGTCGATGTTGGACAAGATGATCAACTTGAAATGTCGGCTCAGCCGTTCGAGCGCATCGGCGGAATCGGGGAAGGCCGGCCAATCGGGAACCGAGGTTGCCAGGGCGTGGGAATCATCGAAGGAGACCTGGGTGTCCAGGTGCTTGCCGAGACCGCGCATAGCGCGGGAGAGGATCGAGGGGTACAGATCGGTCGGGTGGTTGCGAGCGGCCTGGGCCTCCTGGTCCGCATAAGCGACGAGGAGATCCTCCGTGGTCATGTCCAGGCCACGACGATCCGCCCAGTCGCGCAGCACCGAACCGATGCCCGCCTCCCAGTCGATCAAGGTGCCGTAGCAATCGAAGCTCAGCGCTTCGTAATCGGTGATCTTCACCGGTGCCTCCCGAGTTCAGCCCCGTGCTTCGACGGTAGTCGAATCGACCACCTCACCGCGAACCGAGCACACGATCAATCGCGTAGGTGTGGAAGCGGCCTCGGCCACCGGGGTCGGATCGACGGCGGTGTGATGGGTCACCACCACTGCCGCCTCGAGGTCCCGAGCCCCGGCCGCCAGGGCCTGGGCAACCGCCAACTGCAGGGCGGTGAGTTCGGTGGAGGGCAGTGTGATCGTGGCGCCGGAATACGAGCGTCCCGTCTCATCACGGACTGCAGCGCCCTCGGCGGCTTGGATCCGCCCGCGGGCCTGCCGAGCCAGGGCGAGGAGCTTGGCGTCCTCCTCGGACAGCTCACTCATCGTCGGTCTCGTCGTCGTCCTCCGGCCTTGCGATGCGCGTGGCCAAGATGGTGCCGATCCGATTTCGGCGGCCGGCACCCCGTTCGGCCACCAGCTGCCAGCCGGCTTCGACAACCTCGGCATCGGGGATCGGGACCCGACCCAGGCGCTTGGCCATCAGTCCGAGAACGGTGTCCACACCTTCTTCCTCGGAATCGATCTCGATATCGATGAGCTCGGCGAAATCATCGACGTTCATCCTGGCCATGATGCGGACGCGATCGTCGTCGAGGCGCGTTACTTCCGGAGCAGCGGTGTCGTACTCATCGGCGATCTCACCGACGATCTCCTCCAAGATGTCCTCGATGGTCACCAACCCAGCGGTGCCGCCGTACTCGTCGACCACGATCGCCAGGTGCACCCGTGCGGTCTGCATATCGCGCAGCAACTCATCGGCCGGCTTGGAATCGGGCACGAAGTAGGCAGATCGCATCAGCGATTCCACGTTCTCGTCTCGCTCGGCATCACGGTGTTCGAAGGTCCGACGCACCATGTCCTTGAGGTAGACGACGCCGACGATGTCATCGGAGCTCTCCCCGATGACCGGAATCCGCGAAAAGCCCGAGCGCAGACTCAAACTGATGGCTTGGCGCAGTGACTTGTGCTGTTCGATGAACACCATCTCCGTCCGCGGCACCATCACCTCTTTGGCGAAGGTGGTCCCCAGATCGAATACCGAATGCAGCATCTTGCTTTCGTCATCTTCGATGAGAGAGTCCGCGCGGGCGAGATCGACCATCTCGCGAAGTTCGGCAGCCGTGTCGAAAGGACCCTCGCGAAACCCCTTGCCAGGCGTCAAGGCGTTGCCGATCAAGATCAGCAAGTTTGTAACGGGACCCAGGACACTTGCCAGAAAACGGGTGGGGCGAGCAGCGATAAGCGCTATACGGTCTGCGTGCTGGCGGCCCAGTGTGCGCGGCGCGACACCGAGCCCCACATAGGCGATCACTACCATGATCGCGATCACTACAAGCAATGCCACCCAACTTGACCAACCGTCACCGCGCGTTAGGGCTCGGACTGCTACATAGCCCACGAGCACGACCGCAGTCACATTCGCGATGGTGGATAGGAAGAACAGCACGTTCACATAGCGCGGACGATCCTCCAGCACGGTGAGCAACAGCGCGGCGCGCTTTTGATTCCCA
The DNA here is from genome assembly GCA_965662415.1 of Actinomycetes bacterium. Lineage (GTDB taxonomy): Bacteria > Actinomycetota > Actinomycetes > S36-B12 > S36-B12 > S36-B12. The sequence goes on from CBFIHB010000024.1 coordinate 2,690, forward strand.
TTTCCTTCTTTACGTAATTCGTCGACGCGGGTCCGCGAGACGCGGGTGATCGCGGTCTCAGCTGCGATGAGGAAGCCAGAGAGCACGATCAGCAAGCCCGCCAGCAGAAGCAACCACACGTTCATCGGGCAGCTCTCCAGGTGTCCAGGAGTTCATCCTGCAAAGCGAACATCCTTGCGTACTCCCCTTCAGTGGCGTGGTCGTATCCCAGCAGATGCAGCAGGCCGTGGACGGCAAGGAACTGCACGTGTTCATCCAGGCTGCGTCCAGCTTCTTCGGCGTCGGTCCGCGCCACTTGTGGGCAGATCACGATGTCTCCTAGGACCCCCGGGCCTGACGGCTGCTCCGACGTTCCCGGGATGAGTTCATCGATGGGAAAGCTCAGGACATCCGTAGGACCGGGCTCGTTCATCCAGTCCTCGTGCAAAGTGGTGATGCGTTCGGTATCAACCAAGGTGATGCCGAGTTCACATGTGGGATCAACATGGAGCGTGTTCATGACATGGCTGGCGAGATCCTCGAGGGCGGGTAGGTCGAGCGACGAGCCGGTGTCGTCGTCGACCGTGATACTCGGCAGCGTCATGGCTTGTGTTGTGCGTCGTAGCGCTCGTACGCGTCGACGATCCTCCCCACCAATTTGTGTCGGACGACATCGTGGGACGTCAATCGGCAAAAGGCGACGTCGTCGATTCCTTCCAGGATCTCACTGACCACGCGAAGTCCACTCTGGGTGCCTCCGGGCAGATCGACTTGGGTGATGTCGCCGGTGACGACCATGGTCGATCCGAAGCCCAATCGGGTCAGGAACATCTTCATCTGTTCCGCGGACGTGTTCTGGGCTTCGTCCAAGATCACGAACGCATCGTTGAGTGTTCGGCCGCGCATGTAGGCAAGGGGAGCGATCTCGATGGTGCCGCTCGTGATCAACCGAGGAATGGAATCAGGGTCGATCATGTCGTGCAGAGCGTCGTAGAGCGGCCGCAGATAGGGATCGATCTTCTCGCTGAGCGTGCCCGGCAAGAATCCGAGACGCTCGCCTGCCTCCACTGCAGGGCGGGTTAGGACGATGCGGTTGATCTGTTTGGCCTGAAGCGCTTGGACCGCTTTGGCAACGGCGAGATAGGTCTTGCCCGTACCTGCTGGACCGATGCCGAAGACCACCGTGTTGTGATCGATGGCGTCGACGTAACGCTTCTGGTTGAGCGTCTTCGGACGGATCGTGCGCCCACGGTTACTGAGGATGTTCGCAGTGAGCACCTCAGTGGGTTTGGTACCCGATCGCATCATCGAGATGGAGCGTTCAACAGATTCCCCGGTGAGCGCCTGACCGGTGCGCAGCATCGCGAGCATCTCGGCGATCAATGTGTCGATCAGCCCGATGTCGTCGGCGGAACCGTCAAGGGTCACCTCGTTGCCGCGAACCAGAATGTCGACCTCGGGGAACGCGCCCTCAATGAGGCGCAGGTACTCATCCCCGGGGCCGAGCAGCGCCACCATGGGTTGGGAGCCCGGGATCTCGATGACCGTTCGCGCGTGGGCTTCGCTTGCGGAGGTGCTCATCCGGGCGGCCAAGTCAGATCGCGTCCACCTAGGACGTGGCCGTGGACATGGAACACGCTCTGCCCGGCACCCTCGCCGGTGTTGAAGACCAAGCGGTATGCATCGCCGATTCCCTCCGCCTCAGCCACTTCCCCGGCTGCTTGGAGGAGGGCCGCTGTGGCTTGAGGGTCACCACTTGCGAGTTCACCGATGTTGGCGTGGTGAGCACGTGGGATCACGAGCACGTGGGTAGGTGCCTGCGGCGAGATATCCCGGAAGGCGACCACGCGATCATTGGACAGCACGATGTCCGCAGGGATATCCCCCGCGACAATCGAGCAAAACAGGCAATCGGCCATTGCTTCATCCTCCCATGCCCGGCCGGGACCTACCAGCGACCCGTAGCGGCCGAGATGACCGACAGCGCAGCCACTCCGGCGGTGGAAGTGCGCAGCACGTTGCCACCTAAGGCGACCAGGTCTCCACCGGATTCGGCAAAGAGTTCGCGCTCTATATCGCTTAGGCCACCTTCGGGACCGATCACCAGGGTTATGCCCCCCACCGCAGAAATGTCGATGGAGGTCAGCGGGATTGTCGATTGCTCGTCCAGCACGAAGGCGACATCTGCGTTGGCGATCAGATCGGCGACGGCAGCGGTCGAACTCAGCGACTCGACTCGCGGGATACGCGATCGGCGTGATTGCTTCGCGGACTCTCGAGCGGTGGCCTGCCACTTGGCGTAATTCTTCGCAGCACGGTCGTCGTCCCACTTGACGACACAGTGTGCGGCGCGCCACGGGACGATGACGTCTATCCCCGTTTCGGTGAGCATCTGCACGGCAAGTTCACCGCGGTCACCTTTCGCGATGGCTTGGACGGCCGTGATGACTGGGTGAGGTGCGGGTTCGTGCTCAATGGCATCGATGCGCACGGTGCACGAGTCCTTATCGGTATCGATCACTTCAGCGGATGCCCGCGTGCCGCTTCCGTCGACGAGGTCGAGGCGCTCACCTGGCCGGATGCGCTGGACTGCCACGGCATGACGCCCTTCGGCGCCATCGAGGAGGAACGTCGCTCCGATTGCGGCATCCCCTGCACGCTCGGGGTCGATCAGGAAGGTCGGGGCACTCACCGCGAGCTGAACGCGCCCTTCAACCGCCCGAACAGGCCACCGCCCTCGGCGTTGTCCTTGGACTGCACGCTGTGAACCGCCTGCTCTCCGCGCAAGTCAGCGAACTCGCGCAGCAACTCTTGCTGGCGCACGTCAAGACCGGTGGGCACTTGGACATCGACATGTACGTAGAGGTCTCCGCGTCCACCACCTCGCAGGCGTGATGCACCCTTGCCTTTCAAGGTGAGGGTCGCCCCGGTCTGGGTGCCGGGCGCGACCGCGATTTCCTCGGGGCCATCGAGAGTGTCGAGGTGCACGGTGGTGCCGAGTGCCGCCGATGCCATGGGCAGTGCAACCACGCAATGCAATTCATCGCCGTTGCGCTCGAAGACCGGATCCGGGGTGACCACGATCTCTACGAACAAGTCACCCACAGTTCCGCCGTTCGGCCCCACTTCCCCTTCGCCCTGAAGTTGAATGCGGGTTCCGGTATCGACGCCGGGTGGAATCTTGATCGTCAGGTTGCGGCGGGTGCGCACCCGCCCTTCGCCGGAACACTCGGTACACGGGTGCGGGATCGTCGTTCCGAAGCCCTGACACTGAGGGCACGGCCTAGAGGTCATCACCTGGCCGAGGAAGCTGCGCTGCACCGACTGGATCTCACCGACCCCCTTGCACATCACGCACGTCTCGACCTGACTGCCGTCGGCCAGTCCGGAGCCGGAGCACGTGGCGCACATGGTTGCGGTGTCGACAGTGATCTCTCGCTCGCCACCGAACACCGCCGTGGGTAGATCGATCTGGATGCGTACGAGCGCGTCTTGCCCGCGACGGGCCCGCGTGCGCGGACCTCGCGAACGAGAGCCGCCGCCACCGAAGAAGGCATCCATGATGTCGCCGAAATCGAAGCCGGTGCTGCCGAAGCCACCGAACCCACCGCCTTGGCTGAAGGGATCCCCACCGAGGTCGTACATCTGACGCTTATCCGGATCCGAGAGAACCTCGTAGGCGGCCGTGACCTGCTTGAAACGCTCCTGGTGCTCAGGATCGGGGTTGACGTCCGGATGGAGCTCGCGCGCCAGGCGTCGATAGGCCTTCTTGATGTCCTCGCCGGACGCATCGCGGGACACGCCCAGTAGGGCGTAGTAATCGGTTGCCACTGCCACCTACTGTCCGTTGAGAATCTTGCTGACGTACTGAGCCACAGCGTGCACCGCGCTCATCGTTCCGGCGTAGTCCATATGCGTGGGGCCGACGATGCCCAAAGACGCTACCGGTTGGTCGATGCGACCGTACCCGGCGGTCACCACGGATGTCGATTCCAAACCCTGGACATCGGTCTCCTCACCGATGCGGACCGTGACCGGGGACTCGAGGGAGAGCTCGCCAAGCAGGCGCAACAGCACCACCTGCTCCTCGAGGGCTTCGAGCACCGGCTGGATTGCCATCGGGAAGGACTGCTGGTAGCGCGCCAGATGGGACGTACCTCCGAGCACAACTCGCTCTTCCAAACGCTCGGTGACTGCCTCGAGCACCGCGGACATGACCGCCTGCACGAGGCGCTGATCCTCCGGGGCGAAGGATTTGTCGAGATCCTTGAGGGCGTCGGGGACGAAGGCGAAGGGCTTGTCGGCCACCGCAGCGTTGAGTTTGGCCCGGAGGTCACCGAGCACCTGCTCGGACAGTGGCGCCGAGCACTCGATCACCCGCTGCTCGACCCGGCCGGTGTCCATGATCACCACGTGCATGAGTCGGGTTTCGCTGACCGCGATGAGTTCCACATGACGCACGCTGCTGCGCTGCAACGAGGGGTACTGGACTAAGGCCACCTGCTGGGTGATTTGGGCCAGTAGCCGGACGGTGCGACCCATGACGTCGTCGAGATCCACCGCATCGCCCAGGAACCGTTCGATCGCCTTGCGCTCGGCCGAACTCATCGGTTTGACGTCGGAAATCTGGTCCACGAAGAGCCGGTAACCGCGGTCGGTGGGCACTCGGCCGGCAGAAGTATGCGGGTGGGTGATGTAGCCCTCATCCTCCAGGGCCGCCATGTCATTGCGGATGGTGGCCGGGGAGACGCCGAGGTTGTGGCGTTCGACCAAGGCCTTGGATCCCACCGGCTCGTGGGTGGCGACATAGTCCTCGACGATGGCCCGCAGCACGGCGAGCCGGCGGTCTTCGAGCACGGCACCTCCCGGGGTCGCGGACCGAGTTGGCCAGGGGACTGCCCTGGCACTCGATGAGTCAGAGTGCCAAGTCTACGCCGAGATCGCGGGCTCGCCGAACGAGGCGCGCATCGAAGGTTGCCACCGCCGATGAGGTCTGGCGGGCGGTATCCAGCACGCAGCAGTCGGGCAATCCCAGTCCTGTGGAGGCTCGCAGCGAGGCCAGCCGCCAGGGCTGGTCGTCATCGACTTGCGTTACCTGCACGCCCATCAAGTCCCAGAGTCCTCGTACTCGGTCAGCAAGCCCAACCTTCGACGGCTGTACCGCTGCCTCCGCGATGTTGAACGGATGGACGAACAGCCTCCGCTCGAACAGGGAACTTCGAAAGAACAACGCTGCTTGATCATGGTGGGCGTCGTCTGGGTCGGATAGTGCGATCAGCACGCTGGCGTCCAAGGTGACGAATCGACTAGGCATACCTATCCCAGTCCTTACGCAGATCCTCGAGGTAGCCCGGCGGATAGTGGATGTTTAACGATGTCAGTTCCTTCAAGGCCAATTCGAAGGCAAGGACTCGCTCCGCAGCGGAGAGTTTCACCGCCTGTGCGCCTTTCAAGATCAACTCACGGATCACATCCGACCGACTCAGATCCGGCCATTCCCGCAAGCCCGCCTCGACGGCAGCGGCGATGTCGTCCGTTTCGGTGATCTGATGACGGGGGCGGGTTGTGGGCACGGGGCAAAGTGTACCACCGATATCAAGTGTGTCACCGTGCTCGCGCCGATCGTGACGCTGCAGTCGACGTCAAGCGGCCAGCGTCCGGATGACGTAATCGGCAAGCAGCCGACCCTTGCGGGTCAACACGACTCTGGGCTCATCGTCGATCATCGCGAGCTCGATGAGCTCTTGATCGTGGAGCTCATCGAGCTCACCATCAGTGCACGCGACGTCTGCTCGTGCGATCCCGTGCTTCATCCGCATACCCAGCATCACCTTCTCGAGTGCCTGCTGCTCTGAGGTGAGGTGTTCCTCATCGTGCATCGGCGAAAGGCCCGCACCCAGTCGCTGCGCATACGTGTGCGGGTGCTTGACGTTCCACCAGCGGCGACCATCGAGGTGGCTGTGCGCACCCGGGCCTATCCCCCACCAATTCGCATTGCTCCAATAGGCCATGTTGTGCCGGCACTGTCCTTGCGGCGTGGCCCAGTTGCTTACCTCGTACCACTCGAAGCCCGCACCGGTGAGGCGATCGTCGATGAGCTCGTAACGGTCGGCGGCGATGTCGTCATCGGGTATGGGGATTTCACCGCGTTGGACACGTCGAGCCAGGGCGGTTCCCGGTTCCACGATCAGCGAGTACGCCGAGACGTGATCGACATTAGCGTCGAGGACCTCGTCCAGGCTGCGACACAGATCATCGTCGGTCTCACCAGGTGTGCCGTAGATGAGATCGAGATTGACGTGCTCGAATCCTGCGCCCCGCGCGGCTTTGGCTGCAGCGCTGCTAGCGCCGGGGGTGTGCGTGCGTTCGAGCGTGGCAAGGACGTGTGGCGCACTGCTTTGCATGCCGAAGGAGATTCGGGTGAATCCACCTTGGACCAGTTGCTCGAGCATCCGTGGATCGACAGAATCGGGATTCGCCTCGGTCGTCACTTCTAGGTCTACGGCCATCGTGAAGTTGTCTTCGATGGCCGCGAGCAGTTCGTTCAATGCATCGGCTCCGAGCAATGTTGGCGTACCGCCGCCGAAGAAGACCGTTTCGACGGTGGTGTCGTTGTCGAATTGGCGGGCAGCCTGGGAGATCTCGGCGATCAGATGCTCGTGGAACGTGTCCCGACGGACGTCGTCTCCGAGCTCTGTGGCGGTGTAGGTGTTGAAGTCGCAGTAACCACACCTGCTGGCGCAGAAAGGCACGTGCACATACAGCGAGAGCGACGCGCTCATTTCTTGGTGGCGGCCTCGGAAGTGGAGAGCGCGGCGATGAATGCCTCTTGCGGCACTTCCACGCGACCAACCATCTTCATGCGCTTCTTGCCTTCCTTTTGCTTCTCGAGCAGTTTGCGTTTGCGCGAGACATCGCCGCCGTAGCACTTGGCGAGCACGTCCTTGCGGATCGCTCGGATAGTTTCGCGGGCAATGATGCGCGAACCGATCGCCGCCTGAATCGGCACTTCGAACTGCTGACGCGGGATGAGTTCCTTGAGTTTTTGGGCCATAGCCACGCCATAGCTATACGCCTTGTCCTTATGCACGATCGCGGAGAAGGCATCGACGGCATCGCCGTGTAAGAGGATGTCGACCTTGACGAGATCGGCCACTTGCTCATCGCTGGTCTCGTAGTCGAGCGATGCATAGCCGCGCGTGCGCGACTTCAACTGGTCGAAGAAATCGAAGACGATCTCCGCAAGCGGGAGCGTGTAGCGCATCTCGACACGATCTTCCGACAAGTAGTCCATGCCCAGCAGCGATCCGCGGCGTGCTTGGCACAGTTCCATGACCGTTCCGACGAATTCACTCGGCAAGATCACGGTTGCCTTCACGATCGGCTCAGTCACGGTTGCGACCTTGCCCTCAGGGAATTCGCTTGGGTTCGTGACGGTTAGTTCCTTGCCGTCTTCCATCTGAACCTTGTAGATGACGTTCGGTGCTGTCGAGATCAGATCGAGATCGAACTCTCGCTCGAGGCGTTCGCGCACGATTTCGAGGTGCAAGAGGCCGAGGAAGCCGCAGCGAAAGCCGAATCCAAGGGCTACGGACGTCTCCGGTTCGTACTGCAATGCGGCGTCGTTGAGTTTCAGTCGGTCAAGAGCATCACGCAGTATCGGGTAGTCCGAGCCGTCGATCGGATACAGGCCGGAGAAGACCATCGGCTTGGGATCGCGGTAGCCGCCGAGCGGATTGGTGGCACCCTTGTTCGCGGTGGTGATGGTGTCGCCCACCCGGGATTGACGGACGTCCTTCACGCCGGTGATGAGGTAGCCGACCTCGCCCACGCCGAGGCCCTTCGCGATCTGAGGCTCCGGCGAAATGACGCCCACCTCGAGGAGTTCGTGCACTGCTCCGGTGGACATCATCGCAATCCGATCGCGGGTGCCGATGCGACCGTCGATCACCCGGACATACGTCACCACACCGCGGTAGGTGTCGTAGACCGAATCGAAGATCATGGCCCGGGCGGGTGCGGTGGCATCGCCGGTGGGCGCGGGAATCAAGTCCACGATCGTCTGCAACAGTTCTGCCACACCTTCTCCGGTCTTGGCCGAGACCTTCAAGACGTCATCCGGACTGCAGCCGATGATGTGCGCTAGTTCAGCCGCGTACTTCTCCGGTTGCGCGGCCGGCAGGTCGATCTTGTTCAGCACCGGGATGATCTGCAGATCGTTCTCCAGCGCGAGGTAGAGATTCGCCAAAGTCTGCGCCTCAATGCCCTGGGCGGCATCGACCAGCAGCACCGCCCCCTCGCAGGCGGCCAGTGACCGGGAGACCTCGTAGGTGAAGTCGACGTGACCGGGGGTGTCGATCAAGTTCAAGACATAGGTGCGGGCGTCGGATCCTGAGAAGGGCAAGCGCACGGCCTGGGACTTGATGGTGATGCCGCGTTCACGCTCGATGTCCATGCGGTCGAGATATTGGGCGCGCATCGAGCGGTCGTCCACCACCCCGGTGATCTGCAGCATCCGGTCGGCAAGCGTGGACTTGCCGTGGTCGATATGGGCGATGATGCAGAAATTGCGGATAAGGGAGGCATCGGTGGCGCCGGGCACCCACGAGCCACTATCGGGCTGGTGCGACACGGGCAACCTCCTGGCCCATGGGGGCCGATCTAGGGACCCCCACAGAGTACGGGTACTCTTGGGCGGCCGCAGAAGGCTGTGGCCGGCAAGCGTGTGGTAGCAAACCCAGGAAGACGAGGACATCAGTGGCGAACATCAAGTCGCAAAAGAAGCGCATCCGCACCAACGAGAAGGCGCGGCTTCGCAACAAGGACGTCAAGTCCTCGGTCAAGACCGCCACACGCAAGTTCCGCGAAGCCGTCGAGGCCGGCGACGCAGCTGCTGCAAGCGCTCTAGCGCGCGAAGCGAATCGAGCCTTGGACAAAGCGGCCAGCAAGGGCGTGATCCACAAGAATCAGGCCGCCAACCGCAAATCGGCTATCTCCAAGCGCGCCTCTGCGCTGTAGTTCTGTTCGTCAGCATCGATCAGCGGGCGCTGGACTCGACCACAAGCCTTTCCAGCGCATAGAGCTTTTGCTCGACGTCCAACGACTGACCGGGCTTGAGTCCGCCCTTCATCATCGCTTCCGCGTCGGCTAAGTCCACCAGCGATGCGGCCAGGCGACGCTGATCCCCACTCCATCGCGACCATTGCGCCCGGACCTTCGAGACCTGCCAGGGCGCAAGGCCAACTTCACGTGCAACGTCCGCATCACTCGCACCCGGACCCATCCCCCCAACGCGGATGATGTCGCGTAACGCGGAGGCGAGAGCGAGGACACTGGTGAGACCAACCGAGTTCTCATTTCCGGATGCAACGGCGTATCGCACCGACTCGAGCGCGCCAGACGGACGCCGCTGCCACACCTGCTCGGCGATCTTCCAACCCGCCACATCCGCAACCCCAGCGAAGTAGTCGCGTACATGGTCCTCGGTGATGGGATCGTCGGGGACATCCGCAACGAGTTGGCTCACCGCAGCGAAGAGCATCGGGAGGTCGTGACCGACCGCCTCGTACAGCACGTGAACGGCATCGGCGGTGGCGTGGCGACGATGCCGGGTGAACTCCTTGGTGAGCACCTCGATGGCCGGCTTGCCCTTCTTCACTGCCTTGCATTCGACTTCCTGCGCACCAGCTTCGCGCAAAGCTTCCAGCAGCTTCTTTCCTCCGGCGGTGCCGTCGTGCATGACGATCAAGTAGACGTGATCGGGATGATCGGCTAGTACTTCGGCCAAAGCTGCTGCGAAGGAGTCGTCGCCGCTTTGCAGATTCGTCACCTGGACGATCACGTCGTCACCGAACAAGGTGGGCGCACACGCATAACGCAGTGCATCTGCACCATCATCGGCGCTGGCATCGAGCACCGTGCGATCTGCTCCAGAACATTCCTTGCGAATGGCGTCTACGGCCACAGCGGTAGCTCGATCGGCCAGCGCGGTCTCACCGCCCCTGATCAGCGTGATGCGCGCCGGAGTGCTCATGATGGAGTCAGCATGTCACGACCTACTCGATAGATCCGGTGCGCGGCACGATTCCCCACGTCGGATCCGTGGATTCAGCGGACAGAGTCGGTTCGTCGATCACCACCGCCACATCACCGTGCAGGTCGGTCCGGGCGATCCGCGCCCCCGTCTGCTCCCAGGCATCGATCGTCTCGCGGGCCGGATGCGAAAAATCGTTGTCCGCACCTACGCTCACGATCGCGACTGGGGCGTCCGCCCACCTCGGGAAATCCGGGTGCTGGTGCCGGGATCCATGGTGTGGAATCTTCGCGACATCGAAGCCTCCAGGCTCGGCCAAGATCGCCGCTTGCGCTGGCGGTTCGATGTCTCCGGTCAAGAGCAGTCGCAATCCGCGTATCCGTGCGTCGATCACCACGCTGGCGTTGTTGGCGACCGATCCGCTCGAGGTACCACGTGAGTTGATGATGCGTCGCGGCCAGAGCACTTCGAAGGTTCCCTCACCTGCGTCGATGCGAGCCCTTGCGGTCAATCGCTGAAGCTGCAGCCCACGGTCACGAAGGATCCGCTGGACGCCCATGGCCTGTGCAGGCGGCTCATCCCACGGAGTCGCGAATACGGCATCCACGCGGCGTGCGGATAAGACGGCGTCAATCCCGGAAACGTGATCGGCATGGAAGTGAGTCAGGATCAAGACCGCGATGTGCTCAACGTGCAGGTCACGAAGGCACCGTTCGATGCCGCGTGAATCGGGCCCGGCATCGATCACCACCGCCCCTGCCTCGGTATCGATGACCAGACCATCACCTTGCCCCACGTCGCACTGCACCATCACCCAATTGGCCGGAGGCCACGAACGGGCACTCGGTGGAAATACCGCCCACAGCATCGCGGCGCAGGTGAGCACCGAACCAACGACCAGAACGCCGGTACGCACTCCCCGCCGCCAGGCTGCAACGGTCATGGCAGCCCCGACTACCGCAATGCTCGCGAATAGCGGCGAGCCTTGGATGCGCAACACATCCACTCCCCCCGCCACGCGCGCGATCATTGCGATCCACTCCCCGGTCCACGCGCCGATCAACGCAGCACCATCGGCCAGCGGCCCAAATTGGGGGAACACGCCGAGCACTGCCGCGAGTAGTCCGGCGATCGTGACGATCGGGACGACCGGCATTGCCAGCAGGTTGGCCGGCACCGCGACGATGCCCACGCTCACTCCCATGGCGATCAGCACCGGGGCCGTCGCCAATTGCGCGGACAAGGTCAAAGACGCCGCGATGGACACCGCGGCAGGCAGGCGCTCCCCCCACCGGGTTCGCTCGATGCGATCGCGAATCGTAGGAGCGAGCATGACGATCCCTGCGGTAGCGGCAACCGAGAGGGCAAATCCCCAACTCAGAGTCAACGAGGGAACGGTGATGACCAGGATGAGAATCGCGGTGGCGAGAACCGCGGGACCGGGTCGACGTCCACCGATGAGTAAGGACACCACAACCACCCCGCCCATGACCCCGGCTCGCAACACACTGGGTTGCGGGTGCACCAGCACCACATAGAAGCCCAAGGACCCCAACGCCAGCAGGACGCGAACCAGTAGGGGTAGCCGAATCAACCAGGCAAGGGCGATCACGGCACCCACGACTATCGCCACGTTGCCTCCCGACACTGCCGTGAGATGCGCCAGACCGCTGCCTCGCATGTCGTCGACCAGCCCGGGCGACATCGCCTCCTCATCGCCAATCGCCAGCCCTGCCACCAGAGCGGATCCACCCGCGGGGGTCATCGGCAAACTCGCATGCAGCGCCCGGCGCATGGTCTCTGCTGTGCGGTCGATGGTCCCTGGCTGGCGGGTGATCGTGATCGCCGCGGGATCGGAGAGGTCGAGATAGCCGGCTGTTCGGACCGAACCACCCGCGGGTCTTAGGCGCCCGGAAACCTCGATAGCTGTTCCAACCGCCCAGGGATTCGACGTTGACGTATCCCTGACGAATTCGGTGAGTCGATGCTCAGGAATGGTGACCGTGATCGGTACCGACACCCGCCATGCGCGCTCGTCGTCACCGATATGCGTTGTTCGCATCGGTAGGTAGGCGACACCGAGAGCCGTGCGCAATGGTCCGTCTACTTCGCCGCGCAGATCACCCTGCTTGCCCATCCACTCCGACACCGGCGGGCTGGTCCACGCCTGCACCTGCACCGCTGCACTGAAGATCGCCAAAGCGCTGGCAGCGGCGATAACGAATGCAGTCGGGCGCTGGCGCGCGATGAGCATCGCTCCGGCCACGATGGCAAGAGCGGCAAAGCAGATCGTGGTCGCGAAAGTGTGGCGTTGAGCTAGGTCCGGAATTCCCGAGAGTCCGAGGAGGACCGACCCGCAGGCCGCCCAGGCTGCTAGCGCAGGTGCTACCAGCCGGATGTCCGTCACATGCGAACCTGATCGGCGATCCGCTCGACCATCGATGGCCCGATTCCCGAGATCTCCGCGAGTTCCTCAACGGATCGAAACGGGCCGTTATCGGTTCGCCACTGCACGATCCGTTCGGCGATTACCGGACCGACACCGGGAAGTTGTTCCAAGGCAGCGGCATCGGCGCTGTTGATGCTCACTTTGTCGGCTCCGGGGGCTTGGGTCGACTCCCCGACCACGATCTGCTCCCCATCGACCACCACGCGGGCCAAGTTGACCGATTCCAGGGCCTTGGCCTTGGTGGCGCCACCCGCTGCATCTATGGCATCGATTACCCGGGATCCGGCTGGTAGTTCGATGATCCCGGGGGCGACCACCTTGCCGACCACGTGCACCACCACGACCGACACCGCATTGCTTGCCACGCGACCGCCGGTCGATTGGGTGTCGACCGGTGCGCCATCGGTCACGACCACCTCAGCCGCGTTGGGGCTCATCACCGTCTCACTGGGCCGACCGCTCCACCACCACCAGGCAACAACGAGGAGAAGCCCCGCCAGCACGAAGGAGATGGCCTTGCGCGATCGCGCGTCCCATGTAACATGCCAGCGTCGTTCTGATCCTTGATCGGCGGAACCGTCGAAGTCGCCCCGCTGCGCCAGCGGAGAAATGAATCCCAACTGCCCCGACTCCGCCGACTCACCCGTGACGTTCGCTGGTGACGCGGCAGGCGCGAGGGCGGCGAGGCGAGCTCGTGCATTTGGTCGGGATCGCTTGGGCCACATGCTCCGACGCTAGGAATCAATCGGCAGCCCGCGCCAGGGGCGATTCGCGGCTGTGGATAGCGCTCCAGTTAGCTGGGGACGACGTTCACGAGCTTGGGAGGGCGGACGATCACCTTGCCCGCTGCTCGACCCTCGAGCGCAGATTCAACGCTCGGGTCAGCCAAGGCCAACGCGCGTAGTTCGTCCTCACCGATACTCGGCGGGACTTCTAGGCGCGCCTTGACCTTGCCTGCCACCTGCACAACGCACGTGACCGAATCCTCCACAAGCAGGTGCTCTTCGACAGTCGGCCAACCGGCGCGCGCAACGCTCGGTTCACGACCGAGGCGCGCCCACATGTCCTCGGCTGTGTAAGGGGCGACGAGGGACAACATGATGGCCACCGCCTCGGCACCTTCGCGGACTGCCGGATCGTGCGGGCCAGGACCGGAGTCGATCGCCTTGCGCAGCACGTTGACCAGCTCCATGACCCTTGCGACAGCGACGTTGAATCGGAAGGTCTCGACAGCGTGAGCGGCATCGTGCAAGGCTCGGTGCGTTGCCTTGCGTACCGACTCATCGCCGGCCGCCGGATCCACTCCGGGTTCGGAGGTGACATCACCGCTGAGCCGCCAGGCACGTGCCAGGAATTTGGTGGATCCCGAGGGTGACACATCGGCCCAATCGACGTCATCCTCCGGTGGACCGGAGAACACCATCGACAACCGAATGGCGTCGACACCGTGCTCGGAGAGTTCGTCGGACAACCGGACGAGGTTCCCGCGCGACTTGCTCATCGCCGAGCCCTCCATGATCACCATGCCCTGATTGAGCAATCGGGTGAACGGCTCGGTGAAATCGACCAGACCCATGTCGTGCAGCACCTTGGTGAAGAAGCGGCTGTACAGAAGATGCAAGATCGCGTGGGTCACTCCTCCCACGTACTGATCGACCGGCAACCACTGCCGCACCTTCGCAGGATCGAATGCGGCGTTCTCATCGCGCGGATCGACATAACGAAGGTAGTACCAGGAAGAATCGACGAAGGTGTCCATCGTGTCCGGATCACGCGTGGCGTCACCACCGCACTTCGGGCATGCCACGGTGGCCCACTCGGTAGCCGCGCCAAGTGGCGATGACCCCTTCGGCTTGAGGTCCAAGCCTTCGGCCGGCGGAAGCTCGACCGGGAGTTGGTCTTCGGGGACGGGAACCTCACCGCACGTGGGGCAGTGGATGATCGGGATCGGAGTCCCCCAGTAGCGCTGGCGGGAGATCAGCCAATCGCGGAGGCGGTAGTTGACCGCCTCCTTGCCGGTGCCGCGTTCGGCCAGGATCTCGATGATCTTCGCGATCGCGTCTTCCTTGTTGAGCCCGTCGAGGGGTCCGGAGTTGATGTGAAGACCGTCGTCCGCGGTGGCCTCACCCGTCACCACCGGGTCCTCACCGGCGTCGACCACCACGCGCACGGGCAGATCGAAGGCGCGCGCGAAGTCCAAGTCGCGTTGATCGTGTGCCGGGACGGCCATGATGGCGCCGGTGCCGTAATCGGCGAGCACGTAATCCGACGCCCACACCGAGATGCGCTCACCATTGACCGGGTTGATCGCATAACGCTGCAAGAACACTCCGGTTTTATCGCGTGAGGTGTCCAGGCGATCCATCTCCGAGGTCTGCTTGACCTTCTCGAGGTACTCGTTGAACTCCGCTTCAGCCGGGCTGCCCGAGGCGAGTTCGCTCGCCAGGTCCGAATCGGCTGCGACGACGAAGAATGTCGCGCCGTAGAGCGTGTCCGGTCGGGTCGTGTAGACGGTGACGGGCTCTTCGCGACCTTCGATCTCGAAATCGACCTCGGCGCCAGTGGATCGACCGATCCAGTTGCGCTGCATCAACAGCACTTTCTCCGGCCATTCGCCCTCGAGCTCGGCCATGTCGTCCAGGAGTCGATCGGCGTAGTCGGTGATCTTCAGATACCACTGGGTCAATTTCTTCTTGGTGACGTTGGTGTCGCAGCGCTCGCACTGGCCCGCGACCACCTGCTCGTTCGCGAGAACGGTCTGACACTGCGGGCACCAGTTGACGTTGCTGGCTTTGCGATAGGCCAGGCCTCGCTTGAACATCTCCAGGAAGAACCACTGGTTCCATCGGTAGTACTCCGGATCGCAGGTGTTCAGCACCCGATCCCAATCGAAGCTGCAGGCGTACCTCCGCATGGAAGATTTCTGCTGGGCGATGTTGTCGTAGGTCCACCGCACCGGGTCCTCGCCGCGGCGGATCGCAGCGTTCTCCGCGGGCAGTCCGAATGCGTCCCAGCCGATCGGGTGCATGACGTTGAACCCCTGTTGCACCCAGTAGCGCGCGATCACGTCACCGAGGGCGTACGCCTCCGCGTGACCCATGTGGAGATCGCCCGACGGGTAGGGGAACATATCCAGGACGTACTTCTTCGGACGATCGTCGTCGGGCAACCCCGAGCGGAAGGGCGCCAATTCGTCCCAAACCGGCAACCACCGCTCTTGGATAGCCTCGAAGTCGTAACGGGTTGGCTCATCGCCGGCAGTCGCGCTCGTAGTCATGGCCGGGAAAGACTACCGATGGCATCAGCGAGCGCTTGTCCTACGGAGGCGTGCGCCGCCCAGGACCAATGCAGGCCGTCGGGGTTAGCGCTGCCATCGGCCAATCCCGGAGCCACCCATGGCGATGGATCCACGACCGCGATATCGAGTTCGCGACCAAGATCGAGTGCCGCCCGCAACGCATTGTCATGATGGCGCCCGGCCGGGTAGTACCGCGAGCGGTAGATGGTCGGCGCGAGCAAGGCGATCGGAAGTCCCGGGCGCAGCGCCCGGCTGGCTTGCACGATGCGCGTTAGGTAACGGTCCGTTGCGTGCTGCGGAAACTGGCGCAGTCGGCCGCCGGTGGCCTTGATGATTGGCGGTGTCGCTTCGCGGTATAGGCGACGAA
>CBFIHB010000025.1:0-18603 GCA_965662415.1 Actinomycetes bacterium
ACAAGACCCCACCACTCCTGGATGACCAGGACGCCAGGTCCGCTCCCGGATTCCGGAAGTGCCAGGTAGCCCTCGACCGGGGCTCCGCGTACATCCATCGCAACGACACTCATGCACTCCTCCTGGCCAGTTGTCGGCGGTACCATCGCGCGCTGTCCTTGGGGGTGCGCGTGCCGGTGTCCGGATCCACTCTGATGATTCCGAATTTCTTCGTCCAGCCTGATGCCCATTCAAGGTTGTCCAACAAACTCCACGCGTTGTATCCGCGTACGTCTATCCCGCTGTTACGAGCTCGAAGGACTTCTGCAATGTGATCGTGCAGGTACTGCGTGCGGATCGGATCGCGGATGGCGTCGTCGTCGTTGTTCTCTTCCACCGCGGCACCGTTTTCGCACACGTAGATCGGCACACCCGGAAGGGCGTCGCTCACCTGCTGAAGCGCCATAGTGATGCCCGGAGGGAAGACCTCCCAGCCCATATCCGTGAAAGGTGGACGCGGGGCGAATGCGTGCTCGGGAGCTCCCGGGAACATCGAGGCGTCCTGCCCTATCGCAGCCGAGCCCGCTTCCTCGACGGACACCACACGGTTGACTGAGTAGTAGTTCTCCCCCACCCAATCGATAGGTGTGGCGATGATCGGGAGATCCTCATCGTGCACGAAGGACCAGTCGGTCAGGCTCGAGCAGTTCTCTCGCAAGTCCGCGGGGATCCCGCGACCGGCGAGCAGGTCCAACCAGAGTCGGTTCTGGATTCCGTCGACGTGATGGGTCGCGTCGGCCATTGTCGGATCGTCGGTGACCGTGGGGATGATGTTCAGGATGATCCCAAGGTTGCGCGCCCCAGCCGACCGCAGCCGATCGATTGCCATCCCGTGGCCAAGCATCAGGTGATACGCGGCCGAGAGGGCTGCACCGCCCTCCTTCCTTCCGGGCGCGAAGTAGCCGGCGGCGTAGCCCAGGAAGGCCGGGCACCACGGCTCGTTCAGCGTTGCCCAGCGTTCGATCCGGTCGGAGAAGTGCTCGGCGAGCACGGAGGCGTAATCGGCGAACGCTTCCGCAGTGGCGCGGTTGGTCCAGCCGCCCGCTTGTTCGAGTTCGGAGGGCGTGTCCCAGTGGAACAAGGTGGCGAATGGCCGGATGCCACGGGCGAGAAGGCCATCGACGAGCCGGTCGTAGAAGTCCAGACCCGCCGTGCTCGGTTGCCCGATTCCCCCGGGGATCACCCGAGCCCAACTGAACGTGAAGCTATAGGCATCGACACCGAGCCAATCGAGTAGCTCAAGGTCCTCCTCGTACCTATGCACGTGGTCGCAGGCTGGGTCACCGGTCGCGCCATCCACGATGGCGCCAGGGGT
This sequence comes from Actinomycetes bacterium, assembly GCA_965662415.1. Taxonomy (GTDB): domain Bacteria; phylum Actinomycetota; class Actinomycetes; order S36-B12; family S36-B12; genus S36-B12. The sequence continues at coordinate 1,355 of CBFIHB010000025.1, forward strand.
ATCGGCGAAATCGTCCCAGTTGCATCGGCCCCGTCCGGCGAGGTCGCCCTCGATCTGCCAAGCGGAGGTGGCGACCCCCATCTCGAAGTCCTCAGGGATGTCCAGATCGGGGATCGCGGAAGCGTCGTCGTTGGTCATTCGATGAGGCTATCCCCGCAGCGCGTGGCTGATCCAGACTTGGGGAATATGACGCTGCTTGAGTTCATTGCGGGCAATTGGCGGTGAATTTCCCAGAGTGTGGGAAAAAGCGTCAACCCTTGACGGAGCCGGCGAGCAGGCCGCGTACGAAGTATCGCTGCAGCGCGAAGAACACAATCAAGGGCACGACGATCGCGATGAACGCACCAGCCGTGATCAGGTGAAGGTCCGCCCCGTAGGTGCCCTTGATATTCGCCAGATACGCCGTTACGGGAGCCACGTCTGGTGTGCCACCGGCGAACGTGAGCGCGACGAGCAGGTCGTTCCACACCCACAGGAACTGGAAGATCGCGAACGATGCGATCGCTGGTACCGAAAGCGGCAGCACGATCTTGCGGAAGATCAGGAAGTGGCTCGCGCCATCCACCCGTGCCGCCTCCATCAGATCTCGCGGCAATTGGGCGATGAAATTGTGAATCAGGAAAATCGCAAGGGGCAGTGCGAACATCGTGTGGGCGATCCACAGCGGGATATACGTGCCCGCAAGCAGGGATTGCTCCGATCCGGGTCTGTTCAGGTCCGGGAAGATCGGGATCGGCCCCAAGCTCCAGCCCAAATTGAACATCTGCAGCAACGGCAGCAGCGACATCTGCAGCGGCACGACCTGAAGCGCGAAGATGAAGAAGAAGACCGCGGTCGACCACTTGAAGCGCACCCACGCCAGTGCATAGGCCGCCATGCACGCGAGGGTGAGCGGGAAGATCGCCGCGGGGATCGCGATCGCGAAGGAGTTGAAGAAGTACGGAGTGATGCCGTTCGGGATAGAACTGCCGCCGGTGATCACTTCGCCGTAGTTGCTGAAGGTCACAGCCGGGTTGGCGAAGAAGGTCCACCATCCGGAGTTCTGTGCGTCTGCCGCCGGCCGTAGCGACGTAATCAGCAAGCCAAGCGTGGGGACCGTCCACAAGAACGTGATGATGACGACCACGAAAGAAGCCCACGGACTGCTCAACTTCCGCCGAGCGGCCTGCGGAAGCGTCTCCCGCTGCTCCTCGAGTGGATCCACATCGGGAAGACGGGGCATCTCATGCGCTTCGACACTCATCGGGTAGCCCGGTCCTTCCTCAATTGCACGATGTTGAAGATGATCAACGGGATTACCGCGACAAAGAGCACAACTGCCAGCGCACTACCGCGGCCGATATCGAATTGCACGAACGCCTGGGCATACATCTCGTTGGCGACGATCTGGGTGCCGTAGTTGCCGTTGGTCATGACGCGCACGATGTCGAAGATCTTCAATACCGCGAACATGATGGTCGTGACGACAACGATCAATGTGGCGCGGATCATCGGGATAGTGACCCTCGAGAAGAGTTTCCAGCCGGTAGCGCCGTCGAGTTCGGCGGCTTCCACCACGTCGGTGGGGATGGCCTTGATCGCAGCCGAGAGGACGACCATCGCGAATCCCACTTGGATCCACACCATGATGACCATGAGCAGGTAGTTATTGAAGGGCTGCCACAACAGCCACTTCGGTGGATCGTCGACCCCTAGCCACATGACGATCTGGCTGAGCAAGCCGACCTGAGGCTTGTCCGGCGCGCGGTACTCGTAAATCAGGCTCCAGATAATTGAAGCGCCTACGAAGGAGATGGCCATCGGCATGAAGATCAACGATTTTGCGACGGCCTCGCGGCGCATCCGATCCAGAAGCAACGCGAGGGTCAGGCCGAGGGCCGTTGCAGCGATCGGCGTGATGACGATCCACAAGATCGAGTTGACGATGATGTCGAACTGGGAATCGAAGATCCACTGGTAGTTCGCCCAACCGATGAACTCGTTGCCGGAAGAGTCTTGCGTGCTGGCGATGATCGTTCGAACCGCCGGGACGATCAGTCCCATGATCAACAGCAAGGCTGCCGGACCCAGGAAGATCAAGACCGCAACCGGTTTGCTCACCCGGCCTTTGACCTTGGAGCCGAGGAAGAAAACGACGGCGATGAACACACCGAAGACGACGATGCCTAGGAACCCGGACCAGAGCTTCTCGAGCCCGGTGAGCAGTTCCTCCACCTGCGTCTCCCTTTTCCTACTCGGTTATCGCAAGAACCCGAATACGCCGACTGCCGGGGCCTTTGGACGGTATACCCGTCCGGCCCCGGCAGTCAGCGATTCACAAAACTGTGATCGTCATCCGATTAGGAAGACGGCCACGCTGCATCGATATCGGCGAGGACTTCGCTCGTGGGCTTGTCCTCGGCGAACCATGCGGTCATCTGGGTCCACATCTCACCCGCACCGACAGCAGCCGGCATCAGGTCCGAGGCATCGAAACGGAAGATGCCATCGGGATTGGTGAGGAACTCAGCGGACAGCTGGTCGATGCTGTCGGGTGCGTAGGTGTCCAGCGGCACACCGCTGTTGGCGGACACCCAGTTACCCAGCGCTGCCTTGCTGGTGTGGAAGTCCGGGCTGGCCATGTAGGTCTGCACAGCCTGCACCTCCGGGCGGTCGGAGAAGGCGGCAACGAACTCGCCACCACCGACGACCGGCTGCGGGAACTCCGAGCTGATCTCCGGCAGGTAGAACGCGTAGGCGGTGCCATCCGGGCCCACCGTGGCGTTCTCATCGAAGTTCTGCCAGAAGTTGGCGTAGAACGACGCCTGCTGCAGCATGCCGCACTCACCGGCTGGGATACCGGCACCGGCATCCTGGAACGGAGTCAGTGCGATCGTCTGCACATCGCCGAAGCCACCGTTGACGTACTCGGGGTTCTTCATCCAGCCCGCGACGACGTCCATCGCGGCCTCGACCTCGGGCGACTGGAAGGTGATCTCGTGGTTCACCCACTGGTCGTAGACATCGCCTCCGTACAGGCGCAGCATGACCTGCTCGAGCCAGTCAGTGGCCGGCCAGCCGGTCGCACCGCCGGACTCCAGGCCGCCGCACCAGGGATCGATGCCGTCGGCAACCATCTGGTCGGACAACGCCCACAGCTCATCCCACGTGGTGGGGACTTCGTAGCCGTTGTCGGCGAAGACCTGCGGTGAGTACCACACGAATGACTTCATGTTCGAGCCGAGGGGAGCCGCATAGAAGGTGCCGTCGATCGTGCCGTAGCCCTTCCAGGCCGGGTTCCAGTACTCATCGACGAGAGCCTCGGTAGACGCAGGCGCCGCGACGGGGCCGCCGTCGGCGACGAGCCGCTGCAACAGACCCGGCTGCGGAATCCAGGCGATATCGGGTGCGTTGCCTCCGGCGATGCGGGTTGGCAACTGAGCCTCGAACTGATCGCTGGCCTCGTAGACGATGTCGATACCGGTGCACTCCTCGAATCCGGCCCAGGCCTCTTCGAAGAGCTGCTGCTCGGGAGGCAGGATCGAGGTGAACACGTTGACCGTGGTTCCCTCGTTGCCCATGTAGTCGGCATAGGCCTCGCAGCCCGCCGCCATGTCGCCGCCGGCGTCTTCTTCGCCGCCGGCGTCTTCTTCACCGCCGGTGTCCTCCGCTGCCGTTTCTTCGGCTGCGGTGTCCTCCGCCGTTTCCTCGCTCGCGGAATCGTCGCTGCCACCGCACGCGGCGAGCAGCATTCCAGCTGCCAGCCCACCCGCGAGGAGCGCCATCCCACGACGCCGCTTGATTGCGGTCATGGATTCTCCTTGCCTGACGTCGCACCCAGGGAGGTCCTCGGCGCGTAAACGTGTTCATGGTCCACCGCAGACCCCTCGCAAGCAACCTGTAACTGTGAAACAAAGCCATGTAACGCATCACGATTTGATATCCGGGCAATGACTGGGCAACGTTTGCGTCATCCCTGGCACCACCGCCCCAAGAGCGATGCCGTGCCAACGTTTGCATACACCCTGAGGGCCTCACGCCCCTCACCGCGGCCACTAGGCTGACGTTCGCTTGGCACAACCGAATATCGACCCCATCACTCTTACTACGGATCGTCCGGCACGTACCTGCCGGTGAGAGGAACCACCATGAGTCAACCTGTGCGCTTCGACGACGTCTCGCTCGTCTACCCAGGGACCACAGAACCAGCGGTCTCCCACTTGAACCTCGATATCGGCGAGGGTGAATTCCTCGTCCTGGTCGGGCCGTCCGGGTGCGGCAAGTCCACCTCGCTGCGGATGCTCGCGGGCCTGGAGCCCATTAGCGCCGGACACATCTATATCGGAGACCGCGACGTCACGAATGTCGCTGCGAAGGACCGAGACATCGCGATGGTCTTCCAGAACTACGCGCTCTATCCGCACATGTCGGTCGCGGAGAACATGGCCTTCGCGCTGAAGATCCAGAAGGTCTCCAAGGACGAGATCGAACGCCGGGTGAAGGAAGCGGCAGCGCTCTTGGATCTCACCGAATACCTCGAGCGCAAGCCCAAGGCGCTATCCGGCGGCCAACGCCAGCGCGTGGCCATGGGTCGGGCGATCGTCCGCGAACCTCAGGTCTTCTTGATGGACGAGCCGTTATCGAATCTCGATGCCAAGTTGCGCGTGCAAACGCGCACGCAGATCGCCGCACTGCAGCGTCGCCTTGGCACCACCACCGTCTACGTCACCCACGATCAGGTCGAGGCGATGACCATGGGTGATCGCGTGGCAGTACTCAAGGACGGTGTGCTGCAGCAAGTGGACGCCCCCCGAACCCTCTATGACGAGCCCGCCAATGCTTTCGTCGCCACCTTCATCGGGTCACCGTCCATGAATATCGTCCCCGTCAAGACCACCGAGGGAGGCGTACTCATGGGCGATCACACCGTCTCGATCGAAAGATCGCAACTAGATCAGGTGCGGGACGGTAGGGCGCTGCTCGGCATCCGACCCGAGGATCTGCACATCTCCGAATCGGGAGCCAAGATGAATGTGACGCTCGTTGAGGAACTCGGAGCCGACACCTTCGTCTACGGCGACATGACTGCGGTCGACGGTTCCACGATCAATCTCGTGGCTCGCGACCGTTCCGCTCAGGCTCCGCGTATGGGTGAGACCGTGCAGGTGAGACCCGAGCGAACGTACCTGTTCCAAGACGACGTGGTCTCCGAGCGAATCGTCTAAGTCTGTAACCACACGGTGGTATCCGGACCGATCATCAAACCGGTCTCGCCGGTCTCGATCGGTCCGGATGCCAGCAACACCATTCCTACGGTCGGCGCCGCGATCCACTCATCGGAGGTGTTCGCCACCACAATCAGATCAGCACCACGCTGGAAGGACAGCACTTCAGGATTGTCGGTATCGAGAAATACGACTTCACCACTTGCGAGACCTGGATGTGAGCGTCGCAGAGCAAGCGAAGTGCGATAGAGATTCAATGTGCTGAATGGGTCGATGTCTTCGGCTTCGATCGTCGAGTTACCCCACCCCTGAGGTTGCGGCAGCCACAAGGTGGCGTCGAATCGCTCGGTGAACCCGTAGGGCGGCTCGGTACCGAACCAGGGCAACGGAACCCGCCCGCCATCGCGGCCTTTCTGCTGCCCTGCCGACCGGAACCACACCGGGTCCTGCCTGGCCGAATCGGGGATCTCCACATCCGACAATCCGAGTTCCTCGCCTTGGTACACGTAGATCGATCCGGGCAGCGCGTGCGCAACCAAAGCCAACGCACGGGCGCGAGCTAGTCCGACGGCACCGTCGCCCAGACGGGTTACCACGCGCGGTGAATCGTGGTTGCTCAATGCCCATGTCGGTGGAGCACCTACCTGGATCACCGCCTCGATCGCATGCTCGATCACCGTGCGCATTACCGGTGCGCGCCACGGAACTACGAGGAAGTCGAACCCGAAGATCTGATGCAAGGTGTCGCGCGCCACGTAGTTCGATGCACGCTCCGGCGGCACCCAGGCCTCGACCACCGCCATCTTGTCATTGCCGTAGGAGTCCAGCAGTTTGCGCCATTCGCGATAGATGTCCTGGACTTCATCGCGGTCGAAGAGCGCGGAGTTCGCTAGACCGGCGCGTCGGTCGATAGCCTCCTGCGATCCAGGGTCGAGATCGAAACGCAAGGACTGGCTCATACCAATCGGGTCGATCAGATCCGGATAGGTGGTGTCCTTAGCCAAGCCCAACGCAACATCCACCCGAAATCCGTCCACCCCGAGGTCAAGCCAGAACTTCAGTGTGTTGAGCGCATCGGCGCGGACTTCGTCGTTCTCCCAATTCAGGTCCGGTTGGGTGGAGTCGAACAGGTGCAGGTACCACTGGCCCCAGGTGCCGTCGGCTTCCTTCACTCGAGTCCACGCAGCGCCACCAAAAATCGATTCCCAGTTGTTCGGCGGGATCTCACCGTGCTCACCACGACCATCCAGGAAATGGAAACGACGACGTTCCACCGAGCCCGGTGCAGCATCGAGTGCCTCCAGGAACCACGGATGGCTCGCCGAGACATGATTCGGAACGATGTCGACGATCACTCGTAGGCCGCGTTCATGGGCCTGGTCCACGAGTTCGGCGAAATCCTCGATCGTGCCGAACATCGGGTCGACGGCACGCGGGTCGGAGACGTCGTAACCGGAATCGTGTTGCGGCGAGGGATAGAAAGGCGACAGCCATATGGCATCGACTCCGAGTGAAGCCAGATAGGGCAACCCCTCGATCACCCCGCGTAGATCCCCCAAGCCATCTCGGTTGCCGTCACGAAACGAGCGTGGATAGACCTGGTAGACCGCCGCTTGATGCCACCAGCTCGGTGGTGGGATCTCGGCGAAAGGCGCTACGTCAGGCAGCGCCTCACTCACGTGCCGGACCCGTGGAGCCACGAACCACAAGCCGGGTCGCCACCCGGATGGGATCCAAGGAGGGTTCGCCCTCGCGCATCTGAACGAGCAGCGCCTCGGCGGCGATGCGGCCGAGTTCGGTCACCGGTTGCACCACTGTGGTCAGGTCTAAGTGTTCGGACATGTCATGCCCATCCACACCTACCACCGAAACGTCCTCACCGGGCCTAAGCCCGTGGGCACGCAGTGCGCGCAGTGCCCCGAACGCCATTTCATCACTCAAGGCGAAGACGGCGGTGGGTGGCTTGGGCTGAGTCAGCAGCGCGGTCATCGCGGTCTCCCCTCCTTCGATTGTGAAGTAGCCATAGGACTCGAGCATCGGATCGATGCCGATGCCAGCTTCGGACATCGCTTGGGAGAAGCCAGCCTCACGATCGAATTCCGCGGTGAAAGGCGCCTCGGAGGGTGAACCGCCGATGATGCCGATGCGCGTATGGCCGAGGTTGATCAGGTGCTGGGTTGCCAGTCGGGCTGCAGCGACGTCGTCGATGGTCACGCTGGGAACGCCTTTGACGGTCAGCCCGATCATCGAAGTGGGCATGCCTAGGTCGATGATCTCGCGCAGTTGGGGGTCAGCCGGCGGGACAGCGATAACGAGAACACCGTCGACTCGACGCCGCAAGCGCGGTGCCACGGCCGAACGTCCGGACTGCGTGTTGTGATCCCCGATGCAAGACAAAAGCAGATCCATGTCGGCTTCCTGCAAGACATCTTCCACGCCCGAGAGCACTGTGGAGAAGAACCAGCGTGCGATGTACGGGGTGACCACAGCGATGCTGCCGGTGCGACCGGACGCCAATCGCGAGGCGCTCGGCGAGATGACATAGTCCAGGTCCTTTGCTACCTGTTGAACCCGACCCCGGGTGCGTTCGTCGACATTGGGCAGTCCCCGCAGGGCCCGCGACACGGTTGCGGTGGATACCCCAGCCGCGTCCGCAACGTCCCTGATCGTGATACCCATGGCCCCCTCCTTGCGGACGCCGAGCCCGCCGATAGTCAGGGATGGTAGGCCCGCCCATGTACGCCAGCACAAGCGATTACATGAAATCGGCTAATGAGATCTATCCCACGCTGGAAGAAAGCCTGTAAACGATGCCATCGAGGATGTCGGTTTCCCCGGCGATCACCTCGTTTACCGGCAGCCGGGACATCAGTTCGCGCAGCACCAAAGCACCTCCGGCGATCACGTCCACCCGCCCCGGGTGCATTACCGGCTCGGCGGCTCGCTGGTCCCTGGTCATCATCAGCAACCGATTGGTCACCTCAGCCACCTGCGAGTCGGAGGTGACCGATCCGTGGATCGCAGCAGCGTCGTAGACCGGCAAACCGTGGGCAAGGGCCGCGACGGTCGTCACCGAACCTGCCAAACCGACGAAGCTTGCAACCTCTTCTACGGGAACCTGCTCGAGCGCTTGGTCCACGGCGGTGCCGATCGTCGCCACCGTGGCGCGCACTTCCTCGTCGGTCGGCGGATCGCTATGCAGATGCCGTTCGGTCATTCGCACGCATCCGATGTCCATGCTGTAACTGGCGTCGATTCGCGCACTGGCAGCATCTCCGAGGATCAGTTCGGTCGAGCCGCCGCCGATATCGGCGACTAGGACCGGGGAGATCAACGACGCTGCCAACCCTCGCACCGCGCCCAGGAAGGACAACTCGGCCTCCTGAGTGCCCGAGACAACTTCCGGCACGATGCCCAATCGCTGATGCACGCCGTCGATGAACTGATCGGCGTTACGCGCATCGCGGGATGCTGAGGTGGCCACCATGCGAACTGCCGTAGCTCCGCTAGCGGCGATCTGCTCGGCGTACTCATCGACCGCGGCGAACGTCCGTGCGAGGGCTGCAGGCGCGAACTCACCGGTCGCATCGATCCCTTCACCCAACCGCACGGTGAGCATGCGTCGGTCGATTTCCATGAGCTCACCATCATGAACATCGGCGATGAGTAAGCGAATTGCGTTAGTGCCGCAATCGATAGCGGCATATCGACTCACGCCTCACTCTCCCGCTCACTCGCGCAGGTGCGACCGGCCCACCACTCGCTCACTTCGTCAATGACTTCATCTCCGAATGGATTGACCCCGGGCCCGCACGCCAGAGACTGACCCGCGAGCACGTGCAGGCACTTGACTCGCCGCGGCATTCCGCCGGCGCTGATCCCCTCTATTTCCGGCACCTGCCCCAACTGACTCCGCTCGGTCAGATACCGCTCGTGCGCCACCCGATACCGATTACGAAGATCGTCATCTACCGACAGCCGATGCTCCATCTCGCGCATCCGCCCATCTCCCTCGAGAGTGCCGATCAAGCTGCTGAGCCTCGGACACGTGACGTAGTACGTAGTGGGAAAGGGCGTGCCGTCGTCCAATCGGGGAGCCGTGGTGACAACACATGGATCTCCGCATGCGCACCGCGCAGCGACTTCGAGTACTCCACGGGGTGGGCGCCCGAGCTGCCACTCGATTGCGTCGAGATCCTCGGGAGTGGGTTCCACACCCTCGACCCTAGAAGGCACCTAGCTGTCTGTTGCCGCGATGGGGGGCCCGTCGGCTTCTTGTAAGGATTCCCACAGCACCGAATGCCAGCCGCGTGGCGCATTCGCTGCCGCCTCCGACAGCACCGACTCCGCTGGTTGTCCGTCCGCGGCAATGGTCACGTAGCCGATCTCCCCGGGCAGCACGAAGTGCAAGCGGGCGCGAGCCTGAGTTGCAATGAAGGCTGGATCCGACCACCGATCGAGTTCTCCCTGCAGTTCAGCGATGCGCTCGCTGGAGGCTGCGATGTCCGCCCGCAGTGCCGCCACTTCCGCACGCTGGGCGAGCCAGTTGCGCACGGGTACCGAGAGAGCCACGACCAAGAGTGCGAGCGCGATGAGCAGGATGAGGGCGCGACCGGTAAGTGAACCGCCGGGGCCGGCAGCAAAGGCCCGAGTGCCCGAGCGGGCCGGCGATTCTCCCGGGGAAGCAGGTGGCACCCGCCGATAGTGTCACGAGAGTCCCAATTTCCCCATGCGCCTCACCGGATACCGATTGATCGATCGTGGAAAATTCGTGCTACGAGGCAGCGAATCGGGGGAAGGCCATCCGCCCCGCGTAACGCCCAGCGTCGCCGAGCTCCTCCTCGATGCGCAAGAGTTGGTTGTACTTGGCCACCCGTTCGGAGCGCGCGGGAGCGCCGGTCTTTATCTGTCCGCAGTTCACCGCGACGGCCAGATCGGCGATCGTGGTGTCCTCGGTCTCCCCCGAACGGTGGGACATCATCGAGGCATAGCCGGCCGCGGTGGCCATCGAGACCGCGTCGAGGGTTTCGGTCAACGAGCCGATCTGGTTGACCTTGACTAGTAGCGCGTTTGCAGCGCCATCGGCAATACCGCGCGCGAGGCGTTCGGGGTTGGTGACGAAGAGGTCGTCGCCGACAAGCTGGACGTTCGCGCCGATCGAATCGGTTGCGTGCACCCAACCAGCCCAATCGTCCTCAGCCAGGGGATCCTCGATCGAGACCATCGGGAAGTCCGCAATGAGTGATTCGTAGTAGCCGGTCATCCATTCCATCGAGCGGTCGGCGCCTTCGAATCGGTAGGAGCCGTCGGCGAAGAACTCTGTCGAGGCGACATCCAAGGCCAGTGCGATGTCGGTGCCGAGATGTAGACCAGCAGCCTCAACGGCGCGGGCGATCAACTCCAGGGCGGCGCGATTGTTGGGCAGATCCGGTGCGAAGCCACCTTCATCACCTAGACCCGTCGCGAAGCCCTCGGCCTTCAATACCGACTTCAAGGCGTGGTAGGTCTCAGCGCCTTGCCGCAAGGCCTCGGAGAACGAAGCCGCTCCGATCGGCGCGATCATGAACTCTTGGATGTCGACACCGGTATCGGCGTGCGCGCCCCCGTTCAGGATGTTCATCATCGGCACCGGCAGCACATGGGCGTTCGGTCCGCCGATGTAGCGAAAGAGCGGGAGGTCGGCCGACAGGGCGGCGGCTCGGGCGATAGCAAGCGACGCACCGAGGATGGCGTTGGCTCCCAGCCGAGACTTGTTAGGGGTGCCATCCAGGTCGATCATGACCGCATCGACCGCACGCTGATCGCTGGCCTCTAAGCCGATCAACTCCGGCGCGATCTCCTCCTCCAACGCGGTTACGGCCTCGAGAACGCCTTTGCCGAGATAACGATCTCCCCCATCGCGACGCTCGACCGCCTCGAAGGCGCCGGTTGAGGCACCGGACGGAACGCCGGCGCGGGCGACGGTGTCGTCATCGAGGAGTACCTCCACCTCAACGGTGGGGTTCCCTCGGGAATCGAGGATCTCGCGGGCAATGAGCGCTTCTATTTCGGCCATGCGGAAAACCCTATTCGGACGTGATGACGTGCGGGGAAACAGGAGTCGTTCACACTGGTGCGGTGACCGGTGCTGTCGATTCAGGTGAGCCCCGCGAACTGATCGGCGTCTACCACGCCGATGGTGGGCTGCTGGGCGAGTTGCGTTACGTGCTGGGCAAGGCCCGAGGCGCGGCGCATTGCGCCCTATGCGACATCACGCACGGTTCAGTTCGCCGCAAGCCCGAGTGGGACAGCGCCTGCGCCGACTTCCCGATACCAATTCGCTTGGTGCACCTGAACGAGCGCACAGCAGCCGAGGTCGATGCCTGCACGATCGGCACACCCACGGTGCTCGCTGTCTATGCCGACGGATCGTTGGCGCCACTGCTCGGCCCAGCGGATCTTGAACTCGGTGGGTCGGTGCAGCGGTTCTTCGAGGTCGCGCAGGAAGCGTTGGAGAAGCAGTGAACGCGCCCGATGCCTGGCGACTGCTCGCCATCGGCGCGGTGATCGCCGCAGTCATCGCTTACGCCGTCCTATCCGGAGTATGGGTGGGAACCGACAGTTCCTGGTACCGCTCGCTCGAGCAACCTGCATGGCAACCGCCATCGTGGGTGTTCGGGGTGATCTGGCCTTACAACTTCGTGGTGCTCGCGGTGGTTCCCTCGGTGATCTCGTGGCAAGCGACACCCCTCAGGGTGGGAGTGCTCCTTACCTTCCTCGTGGTCAGCATCGCCGCGGCAATTGCCTGGGCGTACCTGTTCTACGTACCGCACGAATTCGCCTCCGCAGCCGTCGCTCTGAGCGCGGCCGCTGTCCTGACGGTGCCGATCGTCGTTATCGCGTTCCTCACCGGACCGCTCTGGGGCGTACTACTTTTGCCTTATCAGATCTGGGTGGCGCTGGCGGCGTCGTTGTCGTGGGGGTACGTGCGTCTACACGGCTAGTCGGCCAACAAGGAACCGCTACGAATTGAGACCGTCGAGATAGGCGTTCAACGCCACTTCGTCCCAAGACTCCTCGAGGGACTGCGAGCGCTCCGCAGCGGCACTCGCCGGATCACCCTCTACATCCTCCCAGTCCGAGCGGACCCAGCCCGCAAGGTAGGCGTCAGCGTCGACTTCACCAAGGCGCATGGCTGCTTCGTCGATCGCCTCCTGAAATCGCTGAGCAAGTGGGACCTTGACGATGTCCTCGCCTTCGCGCGCGACGACCATCGAGGGAATATCCCGCCAGTACGTCACCTGAATCTCAGCCACTATGCCTCCACGACTCGAAGTTGATCAAGAGCGCCGTGAACGTCCGCCGCCAACTCATCGGGGTGCTCTCGGGCGATCTCCCCGATCTCCGCACGCATGACCGGTGTCCAAAAGGACCGCATGTGATTGGCGACCTGGCTCGCGATGTTCGTCCGACCCGGAACGTTCATCGCGATCTGATTCGCCATCTTCACTAGGTGACGCTGCTCGTAGTCCAGTCCTTGGCTCATACGAAGACCTGCGATGAGGGTCGGATCTCGACGGCCGTCACTTTGTACTCCGGACAGTTAGTGGCCCAATCGGAGTTGTCGGTGGTTATCACGTTCGTGCCACTGACCGGATGGTGGAAGGTCGTGTAGACGACGCCCGCGGGGATGTCGTCACTTATGCGGGCCCGCAACCGGGTTGTGCCGGCACGACTGCTGACCTCCACCCAGTCTCCGTCACTGATTCCTCGCGCCTGCGCATCGGCCTCATGGACGTCCAAGACATCCTCGGCGTGCCAGATGACGTTGTTGGTTCGACGCGTCTGTGCACCAACGTTGTACTGGCTCAGGACACGACCGGTGGTCAAGAGCAACGGGAACTTGCGTGTTGAACGCTCATCGGTCGGCACATATGGAGTGGTGATGAACTGCCCTTCGCCTCGCACGAAGCGATCGACGTGCATCACCGGGGTACCCAGCGGAGCCTGCTCGTTGCACGGCCACTGCACCGAACCGACCTTGTCCAGCAAATCGAACGAGACTCCCGAGAATGTCGGGGTGACCGATGCGATTTCATCCATGATCTCGCTAGCGGCCGAGTACCCCATTTCGTAGCCCATCGCTGTGGCTAACGCGCACGTCACTTCCCACTCGGCCAGCCCGGTGCGGGAAGGCATGACCGGACGCACGCGATTGATACGTCGCTCAGCGTTGGTGAAGGTGCCGTCCTTTTCCAGGAAGGAAGTGCCCGGCAGGAAGACGTGGGCGAATGCAGCTGTCTCGTTGACGAACAGGTCCTGCACGATCACGCAATCCATCGAACGAAGCGCGGCCGTCACATGATCGGTGTTCGGATCGGACTGGGCGATGTCCTCACCCTGGATGTAGATGCCCTTGAATTCCCCGACCGTGGCAGCATCGAGCATGTTCGGGATTCGCATCCCTGGATCGGGGCGCATTTGCGTTCCCCATAGTGCTTCGAACTGCTCGCGAACGGTGTCATCGGACACGTGCCGGTACCCGCTGAACTCGTGCGGGAAGGAGCCCATGTCGCACGAACCTTGCACGTTGTTCTGGCCGCGCAGCGGGTTGACACCCACACCCTCGCGTCCGATGTTCCCGGTGGCCATGGCGAGATTCGCCATAGCCATCACCATGGTCGAACCCTGGGAATGCTCTGTGACGCCCAGCCCGTAGTAGATCGCCGAATTCGGGGCAGTTGCGTAGGCGCGAGCCGCTGCGCGCACCTGGTCAGCGGGCACGCCGGTGGCCTCCTCAAGAGCCTCGGGACTGTTCTCCGGCAGCCGGATGAACTCCTCCCACGCCTGGAATGACGCCGGATCGCACCGCTGTTCGACGAATGCCCGATCGATCCAACCCTCCGTTGCCACCACGTGACCCATCGCATTCACGATCGCCACGTTCGTCCCCGGCTGAAGCTGCAGGTGGTGGCTGGCTTCTATGTGCGCCGAACGCACCAGATCGATGGTGCGCGGATCGACCACGATCAACTCCGCCCCCTGCCGCAGTCGCCGCTTCATTCGCGAGGCGAACACCGGGTGGGCGTCGGTCGGATTAGCGCCGATCACCATGATGACGTCGGCCTTCTCGACCGACTTGAAGTCCTGCGTTCCCGCACTCGTCCCGAAGGTCTGCTTGAGTCCGTATCCAGTAGGCGAGTGGCACACCCGAGCACACGTATCGACATTGTTGGTTCCGAATGCTGTGCGCACCATCTTCTGTACGACGTACACCTCTTCATTCGTGCACCGCGACGATGTGATGCCACCGATGGCGTCGACTCCATATTGGGCCTGGATTTCTTTCAATCGCGAGGCCGCGAACCCGATCGCCTCGTCCCAGTCGACTACCTTCCATTCGTCGTCGATGGACTCGCGGATCATCGGGGCAGTAACACGGTCCTCGTGGCCGGCATAACCCCAGGCGAAGCGACCTTTCACGCACGAGTGTCCAGCGTTGGCGCCGCCGGTCTTGTCCGGAACCATGCGCACCAATTCATCGCCACGCAGCTCGGCTACGAAGGAGCAGCCCACTCCGCAGTAGGCGCACGTGGTCTTGACCTTGCGAGTGGGAACGCCCAGATCTATGACCGTCTTTTCTTGCAGCGTGGCCGTAGGACAGGCCTGCACACAGGCGCCGCAGGAGACGCATTCGCTTTCCAGGAACGGCACGCCGTCGCTCGCCGAGACTTTCGAGTCAAAGCCCCGTCCGGCGATCGTCAGCGCGAATGTGCCTTGGACCTCTGAGCAGGCACGAACACAGCGGCTGCACGCGATGCACTTGCTCTCATCGAAGGTGAAGTACGGGTTCGATTCGTCTTTCGGAGCATCGAGGTGGTTCTCGCCTTCCATGCCGTAGCGGACATCCCGTAGTCCGACCACACCCGCCATGTCCTGTAGTTCGCAATCGCCATTTGCCGGGCAGGTGAGGCAATCGAGCGGATGATCTGAGATGTACAACTCCATGACACCCTTACGGAGCTTGTCCAACTTGGGGGTCTGCGTACGAACCGACAACCCATCGGAACACGGGGTGGTGCAGGACGCAGGAGTACCGGGCTTGCCGTCTATCTCGACCAGGCACAGGCGGCACGAGCCGAATGCAGCGAGGGAATCGGTTGCACACAACTTCGGCACGGATGAACCGGCGAGGGCCGCGGCCCGCATGACCGACGTGCCTTCCGGCACCTCGACCGGCACGCCGTCGATGAGCACTGTGACGATCGTCTGGGTATCGACCGCCGGGGTCCCCAGATCGCGCTGATCGTCGCGCTGACCGCTGGTGCGATCATCGAGAACGGTCATCTGTCCTCCTCATCGATGGTGTGAAGTCCTCGGGGAAGTTGTCTAACGCGCTGAGCACAGGCATCGGGGTCAGGCCGCCCATGGCACACAGCGAGCCGTCGGTCATCACCTCGCATAGATCCCTGAGAAGCACCGTGTTGTCTTCAGGATCCACCCCCGAGCGGATTCGGTCAATCACTTCCACCCCACGAACGGAACCGATGCGGCACGGCGTGCACTTCCCACAGGATTCCTCGGCGCAGAACTCCATGGCGAAACGCGCCTGATCGGCCATATCGACGGTGTCGTCGAAAACAACCACTCCCCCGTGACCGATCATGCCGCCCGCCTCGGCGAGGGTCTCGTAGCCCATCGGGACATCGAGCCGATCCACGGGAAGGTAGGCGCCGAGCGGACCTCCGATCTGCACCGCGCGCACGGGGCGTCCGGTTCGGGTTCCCCCACCGAAGTCCTCGACGAGTTCGCGCGCGCTCACCCCGAAAGCCGTCTCGACAATGCCCCCGCGGGCGATGTTCCCGGCCAGTTGGAAGACCTGGGTGCCCTGCGATTTCTCGGTCCCTAACGCCGCGTACTCGCTCGCACCACGAGCGATGATCGAGGGAACACTCGCAATGGTCATGACGTTGTTGATCACCGTCGGGGTCCCGAATACACCCTCGATCGCGGGAAGCGGCGGTTTCACCCGCACCATGCCGCGGCGCCCCTCGATGCTCTCGAGCATGGCGGTTTCCTCACCGCAGACGTAGGACCCCGCACCGACAATCACCTCTACATCGAAGGAAAGATCCGACTCGAGGACTGAACCGCCCAGCCAGCCGCACTCTCGTGCGATAACAATCGCCTGCTGGAGCACTTCGATCGCATCGGGGTACTCCGATCGCAAATACACAATGCCGCGATCGGCTCCAACCGCATAGGCAGCGATCGCCATGCCTTCCAGAAGGCAGAACGGATCACCTTCGATCAGCATTCGGTCGGCAAAAGTGCCGCTGTCACCTTCATCCGCGTTCACGCATACGTACTTATGCGCCAGGGCATTTGCGTGATCACCCGCATGCGGCCGTGGTGGGGTCTGGGCAACCGTCCGCCACTTGATACCTGCTGGGAAACCTGCGCCCCCGCGACCACGCAGTCCGGAATCGGTTACTTCGGTCACCACTTCTTCCGGGCTCTTCGCGAGAGCAGCGCGAAGGCCCGCGGTACCCCCATTCGCGAGGTAGTCCTCAGGATCGAGCGGATCGATGACGCCAACCTTGTCGAATACCCAGCGGTCTTGCCGTGCGAGGTAGTCGATGTCGGCAACAACTCCCAGATAGTTGTCCGCATTCGGATCGAGTTCGGCTTTCGCAACGTCATCTGCTGTGACGTTCGACCAGCCGACTCGAACGCCACCGGGCTCATCGGCACGTTCGACGAGCGGCTCGAGCCACAGCATGCCCCGACTGCCCGTTCGAACAACTGTTTCGCCGGCGGCATCTCGCGGGACGTACCAGATGGTCATCGCGACCCTGCTTCCCAGCGAGCACGCACAGCCGCCTCGATGCGGTCCGCAGTTGCCAGTCCGATCAAGGAATCTGCCACCAACGCGGCTGGCCCGAGCGCACAGTTACCCAGACAGAAGATCGGCTCATCGGTACCCGTTGCTTCGGCCAGTTCGGGGTCTTGCTCACAGCGCCGCATCCATTCGGCCCGCAATTGCCGGGCACCTACCGCCTGACA
>CBFIHB010000026.1:0-18597 GCA_965662415.1 Actinomycetes bacterium
GCTTGCTCACGGGCGATCGCGTGCACGTGACGACCCAAGCCACCGTAAACGACCGGCGGGTACTCCCACGAAAGGTGACAGATGCGCACTAGGGGCGCACCCCGGTAACGCAGACGTTGTAGAAGAAGGCGTCGGGAACAACTCGCGACCACACCGCTCGATCGAGTGCGTTGAGGCGCTGCCAAGTCCGGTACGCGAAGTTCGCCCACGTCCATCCCAGCACTCCGGGCCGCACCGCCGCTTCGAAGGTACGCACCGGCCATCCGAACCATGCCGCCGTCAGTTCCTGGGTGCTAGTGCGCACATCGATAGCACCAGCACGCATGCAAGCTGCGGCCAGCCGGTCAGGTTCGAAAGTATGCAGATCGACGATGGCCTCGAGTGCTGCCTCTTGGGAGGAAGTTTCCAGCTCGGCATTGCTGCGCGCCCAGGTGCCCGACAGGAACGGCACCCGAGCGGCCGCCCGAGTTGTTCGCCAAGTAGCGCGTGACAATCGCCGAGCCACGAAATCCCCACGCCGTGTCGGTTCTCCGGCGATCACGAACCTGCCGCCGGGACGCAGCACTCGGCAGATCTCTCGCAGCGCTTGATCGACGTCGGGTATGTGATGCAAGAACGCGTGACCGACCACCAAGTCGAACGTTTCATCAGCGAATGGAAGCGATTCGACGTCGGCAACTTCACCGGTGACATCAAGGCCAAGCCGTTGTCCGTTCGCTACCCCAACATCGACCATGCCGCGCGATATGTCAGTCAGGACACCGGTCAGGGCGACCTTCGATTGCATCAAATTCAGTAGGAAGAAGCCCGTGCCCGATCCGACCTCCAGCGCCCGGTCGAAGACCTCCAGATCGCTCGCTCCTACCGCTTCGTCGAACAGATCCCGGGCATAGTCGATACAACGGTCGTCGTAGGAAATGCTCCACTTGTCGTCGTAGGTACCGGCCTCCCAGTCGTGGTAGAGAACATTCGCCAGTTTCGGGTCCTGCCAGGCTGCCGCCATGCGCTCGCTATCGCTCGCCTCGCTCATCGAAGTTCAGCGTCCGGTGAACTCGGCTTGCCCTGGGCCGTTCTCCAAGAATGACTCCATGCCGATCCGTTGATCCTCGGTGGCGAACAGCGCAGTGAAGTGCGCGCGCTCGATCTCTAACCCCGTTTGCAGATCGACTTCGATCCCGTAGTCCACGGCAGCTTTTGCCGCACGCAACGCGATCCGCGCTCCCGAAGCCAGCGAACGTGCCCATTGCAGTGCGGATTCGTAGACATCATCGGGTGGCACCACGCGGTCTACTAACCCGATCGACTCAGCTTCTTGCGCACTCACGAATCGACCGGAGAAGATCATCTCCTTGGCTCGGGCGGGCCCGACGAGTCGCGGTAACCGCTGAGTGCCTCCGGCCCCGGGAATGATGCCAAGAGCGATCTCCGGCTGCCCCACCTTGGCGTTGTCTCCGACCACGCGGAAGTCACAACACATGGCCAACTCCAGGCCACCACCGAGTGCGTACCCGGTGATCGCTGCGATGGTCGGGTGCGGAATCGCCGCAACGGCATTGAAGGCTTGGCGCAGCTCGTGGGACGCCGCCGCCATCTGGGGGTAGGTCATGGTGGACATCTCGGCTATGTCCGCGCCGGCGGCAAACACCTTCGGTCCGCCGTAGACGATCGTCGCGCCGATCGATGCATCCCGGGAGACCGCTTCAGCCGCCTCGCGGATCTCCCGTTGCACCTGGGCGTTCAGGGCGTTCATCGGCGGACGCTCGAGACCGATCGTGGCCACGCCCGATTCGACCGCCACGTTGACGAACTCCGCCATAACCGCTCACACCCTCTCCATCGCCGGCACTCGAGCGTAGCCCTCGGCCCGGCGATGCACCGCGATACCGTGCATCTGTGAGCAGGGACGACAACCCCATTCCTCACCTTGCTCGAACTCCCTGGCACCCGTGGGGCTGGGATCCATTAGGCGTGCACGTGGTTTCGGATGACGAAGTCCACGCGGCACTGTGGGCCGAGGGCGCTGAGCGTGTCGAACTGTGCATCTTCGAAGAAACCCCCGGCGACCACGACGCACCTGCCATCGAGCACCGCATCGAACTGCCAGACCGCGTGCATCACGTCTTCCACGGACGAATCACGGGGGTTCGACCAGGAATGCACTACGGCTTCCGAGTGCATGGACCGTGGGATCCCCAACATGGCAAACGCTGGAACCCGAACAAACTGCTGCTCGATCCCTATGCGCGAGCCATCGACGGTGAATTCGGGCTCGATCCGGCGATTTTCGATCACGTTCCCGGTCAGACGGACGTGATGAGCGAACTCGACAGCGCAGGCGTAGTCCCGCGCAGCGTGGTGGTAGATGATCGATTCGATTGGGGGTCTGATCGTCTTCCGCAGGTTCCCTGGCAGGACACCATCATCTACGAGACCCATGTGCGAGGGCTCACGATGAGGCACCCCGCACTTCCCGAGGACGTGCGCGGCACGTACGCCGCTCTTGCACACCCGGCCATCATCGAGCACCTCGTGGCTATGGGAATCACCACTGTGGAGTTACTGCCCGTGCACCACTTCGTATCCGAAATCCACTTATTGCGCGGCGGACTCTCCAACTATTGGGGCTATAACTCGATCGGCTTCTTCGCCCCCCATGCTCGTTACGCCGCATCGAATAGCACCGGGGGCCAGGTGCGGGAATTCAAGGAGATGGTCAAGGGTCTGCATGCAGCCGGCCTGGAGGTCGTGATCGATGTCGTCTACAACCACACCGCCTAGGGCGGGATGGACGGACCATCGTTGTGCTTTCGCGGTATCGGGAACGACGACTACTACTACTTGACCGATGAGGGCCGCACATATGTTGACTACACCGGATGCGGCAACAGCCTCGATGCCTCGCACCCGCATGTCCTGCAGTTGATCCTGGATTCCTTGCGTTATTGGGCTAACGAGATGCACGTCGACGGCTTCCGCTTCGATCTCACCTCGACACTCGCCCGATCACTGCACGACGTCGACATGCTGGGCAACTTCATGACGGCGATCCAACAAGATCCGGTACTCCGTCGACTCAAACTGATCGCTGAACCCTGGGATGTCGGTCCGGGTGGCTACCAAGTAGGTGGCTTCCCGGTCCTGTGGGCTGAATGGAACGACCGCTTCCGAGATACGGTGCGCTCCTTCTGGCGTGGAACCACGGGAATCGCCGATCTCGGCTGGCGCTTGAGCGGTTCAGCCGACCTGTACGCCCCGGAAGGACGCCGACCCTTTTCCTCCATCAACTTCGTAACCGCACACGACGGATTCACGCTTCGCGATTTGGTGAGCTATGAACACAAACACAACGAGGCTAACGGCGAGGACAACCGCGACGGCACGAACAACAACATCTCCGACAACTACGGCCATGAGGGCCCCACCGATGATGAACACATCAACGCGATTCGCGACCGGCAGGTGCGAAACATGCTCACCACCTGTGTCCTTGCCTCTGGCGTCCCCATGATCTCGGGGGGCGATGAGATCGGGCGGACTCAGTGGGGAAACAACAATGCCTACTGCCAGGACAACGAGATCAGTTGGTACGACTGGGGTCTCGGCGACAGCGAGATCGCACTGCGGGACTTCACCCGGACGCTGCTTGAACTGCGTCGCCGGAATCCGGCTTTCCGGCGACGCCACTTCTTCACTGAATCCACCGACCATGACCCCGCTGTAAGCGACGTCATGTGGTGGCACCCATCAGGACGGCGGCTCGCCCCCGAAGACTGGAACGATCCTGAGCAGCGCAGCCTAGGAATGGTGGTGTCGAACCCGCCCGACGAGCACAGCGAGGACCCGCATCGCACCTTCTGCATCACGATGAACGCCTACGACCATCCCATCGAGTTCCACCTTCCCGAAGCCTTCGAGCAGTCTGGGATCGTGCTCCACACCTGCGAGTCGATTCCGAACATGAACCAGCATCGAATTCTCCTCCCTGCGCGCTCGACCGTGGTGCTGCAAACGCCCGCTGATGCCTAAGCCACCTCGCAAATAGATGAGTCGTCAGAGCGGTCAATAGGCTCAGGGCATGGAATTTCGACACCTCGGAAAAAGTGGGCTGAAGATCAGCGCGCTGACTTACGGCAACTGGATCACGCACGGCTCTCAAGTGGACGACGCAACCGCGCACGCCACCATTCATGCTGCCCTGGACGCAGGTATCACCACTTTCGACACCGCAGATGTCTACGCGGGCACCCGAGCCGAAGAAGTGATGGGCGCCGCTCTTCGCGGACAACGTCGCGAAGGCCTGGAGATCTTCACGAAGGTGTACTGGCCTACCGGGCCCGGCGTGAACGATCGCGGGTTGTCACGTAAGCACATCATGGAATCGTGCGAGAGTTCCCTCCGCCGACTGCAAACGGACTACGTCGATCTCTACCAGGCGCACCGCTTCGACTACGAAACCCCGCTCGAGGAGACGATGCGGGCATTCGACGATCTGGTTCGCCAAGGCAAAGTGCTCTACGTAGGTGTATCCGAATGGAAGGCAGAGCAGATCCGCGAGGCGGTCCAAATCGCGCAGGACATGGGCTTCGATCGGATCATCAGCAATCAGCCGCAGTATTCGATGCTGTACCGCGTAATCGAATCCGATGTAGTCCCCACATGCGAGGAACTCGGAGTCAGCCAGATCGTGTGGTCCCCGATGGCGCAGGGCGTGCTGACCGGCAAATACCTGCCAGGCAGTGCACCGCCACCAGGTTCGCGGGCCTCCGGAGGCGAGGGCGCCCAGATGATCGAGCGTTGGATGCGCGAGGAAGTCCTCCAAGCCGTTCAGCGACTGGTACCGATCGCGCAGGACATGGATCTGACGCTGTCCCAGCTGTCCATCGCCTGGGTGCTCACCAATCCGAATGTCGCGGCCGCCATCATCGGTGCGTCGCGACCGGAGCAGATCGACGAGAACGTCAAGGCCGCCGGCATCACCCTTCCCGATGACGTCATGAGCGCCATCGACTACGCGCTTGGTGACCTGGTGGAAACCGACCCTGCACTGACCGAATCACCTAATCCGCGACCGTAGCGAACGCTGGAGGACTCCGATGGGATGGAAGTGGACGTACGAGACCGCCGACGGCGGACAGGTGAGCCCCCGGCCCGCGGCGGCCACCGACGAGGACTTCACGAACCAGGCCGACGCTGAATCCTGGCTGGGGGAAGCATTCCGCGAACTGCTCGAACAGGGCGTGGATCAGGTGAGCTTGCTTCACGACGGCGAAGTCACCTACTCCATGAGCCTGCACCCGGACGAGTAGTGGTCAATTCAACTACTGCCTATACGCGCGGTTCCTTTGACACCGCGCCCGATACGTGGTCGTATTCGCAGCACAACTGAATGCACGCGTTCGACGTCCAGGGGAAGCCGGTGCGAATCCGGCGCTGTCCCGCAACCGTGAGTCCTTTCGCTCAGCAACGCGAGAAGGACAAGTCGGAGCACCTGGCGAGCGCGAGCGGCTCCATCCGTCGAGGTAACGGGACGAGTCCACGGGTCACCCCCTGACGCGTCCCTCATGCCCAATGCATGAGGGATTTTTCGTTGGGCGTCGGTGCTCGCCGAGGGCGAAGCTCCGGACCGCTCACCCAAAGGAGGTCGACCCATGGCCGTATGGCTCATGGTGACCACGAAAGTCACATCCGCGATCGCGACGATCGCCGCCACCGCACTGTCGGTAACCCTGCTCGCCGCGCCCGCGCATGCGGCCGATACCGGGCTGTACGGGAGTACGGATCCGGCAGCGGACGCCGTCTACCGGCAGTCGTTATCGATACTCGGCTTGACTGCCGTCGGTCTCACTCCAGCGCCGGCCGCTGTGGAATGGCTCGTCGATCAGCAATGCCCGGACGGACGTTTCCAGTCCTACCGCGCCAACACTGCCCAACCGTGCGATCCAAGCGACCCCGAGGCTTTTTCCGGTCCGGACACGAACTCGACTGCTCTCGCCGCGATGGCGCTACAGGCGGCCGGCGAGGATCGTGCGGCCGCTCGCGCAGCCCAAGCGCTGATCGCTGGAGCCCAGGACAATGGACGAACGGTCGCCTGGCCGTACAACTTCGGTGGTAGCCCCGACGCCAGCAGCACCGGCCTCGCTGTGGCCGCTCTCGAAGCAGTGGGCGCGAACACCACCGCGATCGCCGAGGGCAACAGGTGGCTGCGCCAACGCATCATCGGTTGCGCCCGCAAGTACGCAGGAGCGTTGCGCAATGACGCCTCGTCGCCTGCCGCGAGTAATTTCGGTACTGCGCAGGGTCTGCTCGGACTCACCGCAGCCCTTCCGGTGACCGAAGAATCGGATCCGGCCGCGAACCCGCAGTGCAGCGGTTCGCCGACACGTCGGGTGTCCAGTTACCTGGCGCGGACGCTGACCCGGGACGGCATCTTGAATTACTCCGGCTTCGGTGGCAAGGACTACGGATCGACAGCTGCCGCGATCGTGGGCTTAGGCAAGGCAGAACTCGGGAGCCGCGGCATCGATCGTGCCGTAGCCGCCCTCCAGGCGGATGCGCGAGACTGGATCGGCACTGAGTCCGGAGACAGCGTCGGAGCGGCTGGCTGGCTGATGTTGGTAGCCGCGACGACTGGTAAGGATCCACGGTCCTTCGGCGGCGTGAATCTTGTCCGCACTGTTACTGGCTCCATGCAGTGACGAACTCGGCCGCGGTGAGTACCCGGGCGCGCACATCGGCAAATGCCGCGTGCGCCTTCGGGCTGCTTACCGTCGCCCTGCTCGCTGGCCTGTTGGCGGGAGCCCAGACCAGCCGAGCCGACAGCGGCTACCGCTACTGGTCCTACTGGAACAGCTCGAACGGCACGTGGAGTTATGCGAGCGAGGGCAGCGGAACGCGGATTCCAGCGGACGGGGATGTCGAGGGTTGGCGTTTCGCAATCGCAGGGGACGGGTCCTTCGTGGCACCGTCGATTCCTCCGGACTTCGCTTCGATCTGTTCCCAGCAAAGCCCGGCCGAAGGGTTGAAGAGGATCGCGCTGGTCATCGACCCGGGTTCCTCGGGCGAGGCGCCGGCTGGCGAGGAACCAGGACCCATCCGCACCGAGTGCGTTGTCACGAATGCGAAAGCAACGGGATATCAGGTACTCGCCCAGATGGCCGAGGTGCGCACCGACGCCGGTTTCGTGTGTGGGCTCGATGAGTACCCCGCCTCGGAATGCGCACCGCTCGTAGAAACCCCGGAGGTCACGGAAGTCGATTCATCAACCGACCTGACGGCAACCGGAGTATCCGAACCCGCATCGACAACTACCGCGAGCAACGAATCGACGAGCACGCGAGATTCGGGCACTCCCTTGCTCACCGCAGCGGCGGTCTCGCTTATTGCCTTGATCGGCTTCGGCATCTGGCGACGCCGCCGCCACACGGAGCCGGTATGAGCACGATCACCCGACAAGCATCCCTAACGCAGGCGGCACGCAGCTATCGACCCGAGGCGCGATGGCTGCACCCGATCGCTTGGTGGTCATGGGCCATCGGATTGGCGATCGCCGCTAGCTCAACCACCAATCCCCTGCTGCTCATGGGCATCATCGCCGTCGCTGCGCTCGTGGTCGACCGGCGAAAGCCCCAGGCACCCTGGGCGCGGTCGTTCTCATTCTTCCTGCGGATCGCACTACTCATCGTGATCATCCGTGTCCTCGCGCAGATCCTCTTCGGCGCGCCCACCGGGACTCTCGCGGTCATCTCGTTGCCCGCGCTGACCCTGCCTGAGTGGTTCGCCGGCGTGCGCATCGGCGGAACCGTCATGCTCGAACCGCTGCTGCAATCGGTCTACGACGGTCTACGACTTGCGGCGATCATCGTCGCTATCGGTGCCGCCGGCTCACTGGCATCCCCAGCCCGGGTCTTGAAGTCGGTCCCCGCGGCGGTGTACGAAGTCGGTGTCAGCGTGGTGGTTGCCTCGACCTTCCTTCCCCAGTTGGTTGGCGATGTCAGCCGGATCCGCGCCAATAGGCGCTTACGGGGACGGCCGGAGACAGGTGTGCGCGCATTAACCGGCACGATGCTCCCGGTCCTGCACAGCGCGATGGATCGCTCGATAACCCTGGCTGCCGCTATGGACTCGCGAGGCTACGGCCGGACCGCGGACAGATCGACCGCAGATCGCCTGCGCACGGGAACGGCATTGCTCGCCGGAATCGTGTTCATCGCGGTCGGATTGTTCTTCCTGCTCGGCACTGCCTCACAAGATTGGGAGAACTGGGGCCTTGGAATAGTTGCACTCGGGATCGTCAGTGCTGCTGTCAGCCTGGCCCTGGCAGGACGTAGGAGTACTCGCACTCGCTATCGCCCTGACCACTGGCACCGAGCTGACATCGCGACATTGGCTTGCGGTTCCTTCACTGCGATCGCCTTCGCACTCGCGGCTCGGATCGATCCTTCGGGCATGGCCACAGCGACACAACCCCCGACCTGGCCCAGCCTTCCGCTCCTGGCTCTGACGGCGCTCGTGGTCGCTGCGCTTCCTGCCTTCTTCACTCCCGAACCGCCGAAGGATTTTCGATGATCGAATTCGACGACGTCTCGATTCGCTACGAACCTGATGGGTCCGACATCCTCACCGGGATCGACATGTTCATTTCCGAAGGTGAGTTCGTCCTCGTCGTTGGCAGCACCGGTAGTGGAAAGAGCACACTGTTATCGAGCATCAACGGTTTGGTGCCGCATTTCACCGGAGGAGTCCTGCGCGGGGAGGTTCGCGTCGACGGCCGCAGCACTCGCGAACATCGGCCGCGGGATCTGGCCGACATCGTTGGAGTCGTCCCACAAGATCCATTGGCGAGTTTCGTCACGGACACGGTGGAAGAGGAACTCGCCTACACCATGGAGTGTCTGGGATTGGCGCCCACCGTGATGCGTCGCCGCGTCGAAGAGACATTGGATCTTCTCGGGCTCGAAGAACTACGCAACCGACCGTTGCGGACGCTCAGCGGCGGACAGCGCCAACGCGCAGCCATCGGCGCGGTGCTCACCGCTCACCCCAAGATTCTGGTTCTCGACGAACCCACTTCGGCCTTGGATCCCGGTGCGGCCGAGGAAGTTCTCGCAGCACTTCACCGCCTCGTACACGATCTCGGCATTACCGTGGTGATGGCCGAGCATCGACTCGAACGCGTCGTGCAATACGCCGATCGGGTAATCGAATTGTCCGGCTCCGGACGCGCGATCGCCATCGGCGAACCAACGACGATCATGGCGACAGCGCACATCGCACCGCCGGTGGTGCACCTCGGACGGGTTGCCGGCTGGCACCCCACACCGATCACGATCCGCGATGCCCGCCGCCATGCCGATGCCCTGCGCACACTCCTCACCGGCCAAGTCCCCCCGCTCCGCGCCGTTCCCGATCCCAACTCACCACCGATTGCAAACCTCGACTCCCTACGCGTGCAGCACGGCACGGTGACAGCTCTACGCGACGTTAACCTGCGCGTCGACCAAGGAGACATCGTCGCGCTGATGGGCCGCAACGGTGCTGGGAAATCGACCCTCCTGCACACCCTCGTCGGGGGTCTGACCCCCACGCGTGGATCAGTAGATGTGACCGGATCGGATCCACGACAACTCGCCGGCCCAGAGCTACTGGCACGCGTCGGACTCGTCCCCCAAGAACCCGCCGATCTGCTCGAAGCCGCAACCGTCGCTGCCGAGTGCGCGGCCTCGGACAAGGATGCCGGGTGCGATAGCGGAACCACCCGGGCCATCGTGGCGCTCTTGGCTCCCGACGTCACCGATTCAACTCATCCGCGGGATCTGAGCGAAGGACAGCGGCTGCTTGTGGCTTTGGCGATTATCTTGGCCGCCCGACCACGCCTGATCTGCCTCGATGAGCCCACCCGCGGTCTGGACTACCCCACGAAAGCGCGATTGGCCACCATCTTGACCGATCTCGCCGAAGCCGGGCACGCGATCGTGCTGGCCACGCACGACGTCGAACTCGCGGCCGAGGTCGCTCATCGAGTCGTCATACTCGCCGATGGAGAAGTAGTCGCCGACGGGCCGACCTCTCAGGTGGTGACCTCGTCTCCGATGTTCGCGCCGCAGGTCAGCAAGGTGCTCAGCCCCCAGCCGTGGCTGACCGTTGGTCAGGTGCAGCGAGCCCTAGCGAACCTCGGGGGCACCGCATGAGTAACGCCACCATCGCCCGCGTCAGTCACAACCGCACCGCGCGAGCGGTTCCCATCGGAGCTCGATCGGCGATCGCCATCGGATTCACGACCGCCATCGGCATAGTCGCCTTCGGCTGGCCCTTCCTGGCCGCACCTGAGTCCTCCGTACTCGCGCACGCCAGCGATGCGCCGATCGCTTTCGCGCTACTGGTTCCAGCCGTGCTCATCGTCGTCCTGGCACAGTTCGCCGACGGAGCCATGGATGCCAAGTCCGTGGCGATGCTCGGAGTCTTGACCGCGGTCGTAGCCGCGTTGCGACCTCTGGGTGCAGGCGTTGCCGGAATCGAACCCATTTGGGCGATCATCATCTTGGGCGCTTACGCCCTCGGGCCCGGCTTCGGATTCGTCCTCGGCGCCGTTTCACTCTTCGCTTCGGCGTTGATCACCGGTGGAATCGGGCCGTGGTTGCCCTTCCAGATGCTTGCGGCAGCTTGGATCGGCCTGGCCGCAGGTCTCTTGGCCGCCACTCCAACTGCTCGACGCTGGCGCGGAAGTCATCCTTGGCGGGAGGTGATCGCTCTAGCGGCCTTTGCCTGCCTTGCCGCCATCGCCTACGGCATGCTCATGAATCTGTGGTTCTGGCCGTTCACCATCGATCTCGCACCGGGCCTCGCATTCGTACCGGGCGAGCCAGTCACGAACAACGTGCTGTCCTGGTTGCGCTTCTCTTTGGTGACGTCCCTCGGTTTTGACATCCCTCGCGCAATCCTTGCGACGGCACTGATCGCTGTGGCTGGTCGCCCGATTCTCGTCGCCCTTCGCCGGGCGAGCAGGCGGGCGGCGTTCGAAGCGCCCATCAGGTTCGAGTCCAGCCGGGATTAGTCGCGGACTATCGCCCGAGTGACCGGTGGCATCAGCGCAACCGCGATGCCAATGGCTGCCACCAGCACGAGCGCAACGCCCACGAGGCGTTGCAAAGTGGCCGCACCTTGGGCGAGGGGAAATCCGACCACGAGGGCAAGTAATTGGGCCACGATGAAGGGGGCTCGCGCCGCGTACTTCGCACGCCACCACCCCACAGCGATCACGAGGCTGGCAACACCGAGCACCGTGAAGATGACGATCTGCAGGATCAGCCCAGGCAGGTTCGAGACCTCCTCGGGTCCGGTCAGTCCAAGGCGGAGGCCTTGCACGATGTCGTAGACCGCGTAGCCGATCAGTGTGACCCCCTGCAGACCGGCGATGGCGGTCAGTATCGCGAGCAAGGGACGGGCCGAACGGGGCATGCCTACGAGCCTAGGCGCAATTTCGCTACGCCTGACCGAAGTCGGTTTCCTTGTACGGCTGCCCCGCGGAGTCGTACGTGGTCCACTTGCCGATCTGCTGACCGGAACGGAAGCGACCGGAGCGCTTGATGGTGCCGTCCTGGCGAGAGAACTCCCACTGACCGTTGTACTCCCCTGACTTCAACTTCCCTCGCACCTTCAGGTAGCCGTTGCGGTAGAACTCCTTGAACTGACCGTTCGCGCGCGGATAGCCGGCATTGATCTCGGCGATACACATCCGCAGGATCTTGCGCTGCAGCGGAAGTTGCATGGGCGCGTCCCTATCGAAATGGATCGTTCCTTTCGTGATCGTTGCCTTCGTCAACTCCGATTTCAATCGCTCGATCACCCCTGCGCCGGGGAACACACTGTTGTGCCTGGCGAATCCCTGCATCGAGATAACGAGATCACCGTCGACCCGCAAGGTTGGCATTCCCCAGGCGATGCACTGCTCAGCTCCCGGTAGAAGTCGAACCGCAGCGAGCCACGAGGAGTTCAGGGCATCACGTTGACGTCCGTCGAACGTGGCGAATACCCGGGTGACATCTTCGGCGACGCCGGGCACGCGATCAACCACGAGCGCATCCTGGCATGCAGGGAAGGCATACAGGTGGTCCTAGGCTCCGCACCATGCGCGCGCTTCTCGTCGTGAATCCTCGCGCGACCACCACGTCCACCCGCACGGCCGATGTGCTCGTGCAGGCGCTTTCCCACGAATTGGATCTCGAGGTCACCTTCACAACTCACCGAGGTCATGCCCGCGAACTCGGACATTGGGCACTGGACAACACACTCGATGCCGTTATCGCACTCGGAGGCGACGGCGTGGTCAACGAAGTGCTCAATGGAATTCTGCGAGATGGACCTTCATCGGCGGTTCCGGCCTTAGGTGTAATCCCCGGCGGTAGCGCGAACGTATTCTCTAGGGCTTTGGACATCCCGACCGATCCGGTGGAGGCGACCGGTGTGGTGCTGCGCGCCGCACGGGAGGGCCGCTACCGTCTCATCGGGCTAGGTCACGTACGCACCGACAACGACGCCCGCTGGTTCACAGTCAACGCCGGGCTCGGTCTCGATGCGCAGATCATCGAGGCGATGGAGACCCAACGTAGGTCCGGGCACCGTGCAACTCCCGCGCGCTATCTCACGACCACCGTTCGCGAGTATTTCGCCCGACGCGGTTCCCCGACCATGACCTTGAGCCGACCGGGCGTGCCGGATACCGAGCACGTCGTCCTGACGATCGTGCAGAACACCTCGCCATGGACTTATTTCGGGACGGTGCCCATCGATCCATGCCCCCATGCCTCCTTCGAGACGGGGCTCGATGTGTTCGCAGTGCGTCGCATGGACCCCTTCACCACAGCTCGGGCTGCTCGGCGGATGCTGACCCGCTCCGGCGGGTTGAGCCGCTCAGGGATCATCGTCTGGCACGACCAGCACAGCTTTGGCATCCGTGCTCGAACACCGGTTCCGGTTCAAGTCGACGGGGAGGCCCTCAGCCCGACACGCGCGGCCCAATTCGCCTCCTTCCCGGAGGCGCTGCGGGTGATGGGTTCGTAAAAAAATCGGACATTTGGCGTACTTGTGATGAAAATGACAGTCGCCAACAGCGAAACGTCCGGAATTGGGGTTGTGCCTCGACCTGCGCTCTGCGACCCTTATGGGGCCCTAAGCCGGAACGCTCGGGTCGCCTTCCTCCGAGGGTAGCCGGGGAGATCCCCCGCACACCCTCCCAGTCGGGCCCGATCGTGACGGCTTTCACAAGCCCCGGTGACCCCGGAGCCCACCACACTTGGAGTGATCAGGCATGGACTGGCGCCACGAGGCAGCCTGCCGTGACGAAGACCCGGAGTTGTTCTTCCCGATCGGCAATACCGGACCGGCCCTCATTCAGATTGAGGAGGCCAAGGCCGTTTGCCGTCGCTGCCCGGTAGTCGATGAGTGTTTGCGCTGGGCCCTTGAGACCGGACAGGACGCGGGTGTTTGGGGAGGCCTGAGCGAGGACGAGCGTCGGGCACTCAAGCGCCGCAACGCGCGCCAGCGGGCTCGCTCGAACGTCTAGTTCCCAGCACGCACTTCACAGCGTTCGTACGTCTCGCTAATCATTGCCCTACGGGGACTTCCACGACTGCTCTCGTGCCGTAGTCCTCGTCAGCGAAATCGAAGGTGCCCCCTAGTTCGGTGGCGGCCAGCGATTCCACGATTTGCAAGCCCAAACCGGCGTTGCTTCGCCAATCGGTGGCGATACCCGTCCCATCATCGCGAATCTCGATGCGCAGGCGATCGGGTTGGCGGACCGAGCGGATCTCCACGAAAGTTCCTGCGGAGTGCTGGACCGCGTTGTGCAGGAGTTCGGAGACGCACATCGCAAGTGGGGTAGCAAGTTCGGCGGGCAACCGACCTGCATCCCCTTTGCGCTCGAGGGTCATGCGAGCTTCGTCGGTCACCACGGTGAAAAGTGCGTTGACGATGCGGTCGAAGTCCACCGTCTCGCCGAAATCGTCGTCCTTACCCGGCTCGGCCGAGAGGGCCTCGTGCACCACGGCGATTGCCGCCACTCGGACTTGGGCATCGGCCAACGCGGCCCGGACCGATGGGTCTTCGCTGCGACGTCCCTGCAAGCGCAACAGTGCTGCGACCGTTTGCAGGTTGTTCTTGACTCGATGGTGGATCTCGCGAATCGTGGCGTCCTTGGACAGCAATGCGCGCTCACGACGACGCACATCGGTCGTGTCCCGCAGCAATACCAGCGCGCCATCCCGCTCGACCCCGCCACTATTACTTGCACTGATATTGGCACTGGCGGCGCTTGCTGGGTAACGCCGCAATGGCAACGTGCGCAACAGGACCGTAGCTCGGGGTCCTTCGATGTCCGCTCGTCCGGCTACTCGACCCCGGGCAAGTTCGACCAACGATGCATCCAATGCTCCTTGCCGGTGCATCAAACGAACCACCACGCCGGAAAACTCCGCGCCGACCACGTCCGTGGCCAATCCCAACCGGCGTAGCGCGCTGACCGCGTTGGGGCTTGCGTACTGCACCACCCCCGAAGGATCGAGTCGAACCACGCCATCTCCGACTCGCGGATTGCCGGTAGCCGAACTCACCGTCTGCGGAACTGGGAAATCACCCGCGACCAACATCGCAAAGAGGGCATCAGCGGTGGACAGGTAGAAGTCCTCGAGTTGCCCAGCTACCCGCGGCGCGGCCGAAGCATGACGCACGACGACACCGATCACGTCACGATCGCGTCCGGCTTCACCCTCCCGATCCGGGTTGCGGTCAGCAGGAATCAAGCGGTGAATGGGATACGCCTCGAGTCCCGTGGGGGTCGACGGCCGGGCGATGTCGCGCATCTGCACGGTGCGCCCGAAGGTTGCCGCCTGGTCGATGACTCCCACGCGGCCCCGCGGTACGAACTTCCCGATCACATCCTCCGGCACGCTCGTCGGTGCGGTGGTCGGGCGAACGTGTGCCACCGCGACGGCTCCGGCGTCATTCCAGGTCGGCAGCCACAGCACGAGATCGGACAACGACAGGTCGGCGAGAAGCGACCACTCCTCGACCAGCGAGGTCAGGTGCTCCAGATCAGCGGCGGTCAGATCGGTGCGCTCATTCACCAAACGAGCAGGTATCGGCACGGCTACCGAGGGTAGCGTGCGCGGATGGCGTCCTCTTCGAACGATCCCGCAAACCAAGGCGCGAGTGAACCCCGCCATGGCGGCTACTACGCAATCGAGGCGGCACGCCGTAGCGGCGCCCAGGCCTTGTTCACGCTGTCCGGAGCGCATATCTTCCCGCTCTACGACGCCGCCGTTGGTGGCAGCGCTGCTGTCGAACGCTCAGTCGAGCACAGCGGTACCGCCCGCTCGGCGGAGCGCGACGGGCCACTTCGACTCGTGGATGTCCGACACGAACAAACTGCCGTCTTCGCCGCCGAGGCCGTCGGCAAACTCACCCGCGTTCCCGGCTTCGCGGCGGTCACCGCCGGCCCGGGGGTCACCAACGCAGTCAGCGCCGTCACCGGCGCCTGGCTGAACGGCAGTCCGTTGGTTCTCATCGGCGGACGGGCGCCGGAGTACCGGTGGGGAAGCGGGGCGCTACAAGAACTCGACCACGTCCCGATTCTCGAGTCGGTCACCAAGGCTGCCTGGACCGTGCGCGAGGCCGCCGCGATCGGCTCGGGGGTACAGGCAGCCTTCCAACTCGCCGCCAGCGCTCACCGCGGCCCGGTCTTCGCGGACATCCCGATGGACGTGCTGTTCACGCCCAGCCTCGGGAATGAGGCTTTCCATCCGGGGACCGATCTAGGTTCCGCTTCGAAGCCCCACAACGCCCTGGACTCGAACCAACGCTCCGATCCGAGCACCGATCTCGAGCGTGCCGCTGCATTACTGCGCGCAAGTACCCAACCGGTTCTGGTGATCGGATCGGACGTCTGGGCCGGTGACGCCGTCGAGGAGATGCGCGCCTTCGCCCACGAGCGAGGGATCCCGGTAATCGCCAACGGCATGGGCAGAGGGATCCTGGCTCCGGACGATCCACTCCTGGTAACGCGAGCGCGATCGACCGCCTTTTCCGACGCAGACCTCATCGTGGTCGTAGGTGCAGCCCTGGATTTCCGTTTGGGCTACGGAGTGTTCGGCGGAGCTGTCAAATCCGGCGGGTCTCCGCTGCCTGTCGTGCACCTGGTCGACTCCCCGTCTCAAATCGCCGTGCACGCACCGCACGCACAGCCCGTGGTGGGCGACCTCGCCGTCAACCTGGCCGCCCTGAACGAGGCGGCGGGCGGATCGACGGCCTCGGAGAAATGGGTCGCGCGGCTTGCCGAAACCGCCCGCTCGGCATGGGCGGCGGACGAACCACTGCTGACGAGCGAGGCCAATCCGATCCACCCGGCACGTATCTACGGGGAATTGCGACAACGCCTGGATCCATCCGACATCGTGATCGGGGATGGTGGTGACTTCGTGTCCTTCGCCGGTCGATTCATCGAACCAGGGATGCCCGGACGCTGGCTGGATCCCGGGCCCTTCGGTTGCCTGGGCACGGGCCCGGGTTATGCGCTGGGTACTGCGATCGCGCATCCCGATTCCCACCCCTGGCTCTTGATGGGAGACGGCGCCGCCGGGTTCTCGCTGATGGATGTGGACACCCTCGTCCGGCATCAGGTCCCGGTGACGATGATCGTCGGTAACAATGCCGGCTGGGGGTTGGAGAAACACCCGATGCGATTCTTGTACGGGTACGACGTCCTCGCCGATCTCGAAGCCACTTCCTACGACGACGTCGTCACGGCTCTCGGCGGCGCTGGGGAAACGGTGACCGAACCCGACCAAATCGGCCCGGCACTGGATAGAGCCCGCGACTACCGCGGGCCGTACCTGGTGAATGTGTTGACCGACCCGGAAGTGGCGTATCCACGGTCGACCACCGGCATTTGATTTCTCAACCGCCCACGAACGAAGCACGCTCGACGATCACTCGGGTGATGCGACCGGTAGCCACATCGGAGCGCACCTCACCTGCTGCGGTCTCGTGATCGGCCGCTATGTCGAAGACGACCATCGCACCGTCGACCTCGACCACGTTCGCCCGCGCTCGGACCCGGGAGTCGATGGGCGTGGGGACTCGGTGCTTCAGTGAAACCGCCGCACCCACACTCGTCTGCGTTTCGGGCAGATAGCCTCGAAGCGCTTCACAGGTTGCTTCCTCGAGCAACGCGAGTAGCCGGGGAGTGCCGAGCACCGCTACATCCCCGCTGCCGAGTGCGATCGCGGTATCGCTGGAAGCCACCACCATCTCGGCGGCCCCACGAGCGCCTATCGGCACGGCCATCGCACTCAGCCGACGAGCACGAGGGCATCGCCCTCTTGGACAACATCACCCGCGCTCACGTAGATCTCCGCCACCATTCCTGAGACCTCCGCTAGCACCGGAATCTCCATCTTCATGGATTCCAAAATCACAAGGATCGCACCTTGTTCCACCCGCTCGCCTTCAGCTACCGCGATCGAATGCACCGAAGCGACCATCTCGGCGCTCACCGTGTGTGCCATGTCTCCTCCTCGCGCGCCCAGAGCGTACGGGGACGCAGGTCCGGTCGACTCGTCGGCCTTGTAATTCGTCAATTACCCGTACCCGAGGAGTAGATGGTCGCGCGGATCCGCGCCCGACGCGTGGCCGGCGCGCTCGAAGAGCCAACCGCGCGCACTACGAGCGCCTTGACCTGCCGCTGCAGCACCTCCTCGGACTCGCACGGCGCACATTCACTGATGTGGACGGCGATTACCTGGAATTGCTCAGCACCCAGCTCGCCATCGACGTAAGCGCTCATGGTCGCGAGAATCTCGGTGCACGGCGTGGCGTGCGGCTTACCGCAGCTCATCGGGCACCTCCGGATTCCTCGTGATCCCTTACATACTGAGCCAACAACGAACGCAATGATTTCCTTCCCCGGTGCACTCTCGACATCACCGTGCCGACGGGGGTTTCCATGATCTCTGCGATCTCCTTGTAGCTGAATCCCTCAACATCGGCGAGGTAGACAGCGGTCCGGAAGTCCTCGGGCAACGCCTGCATAGCCTCGATGATCTCGGTATCTCCCAACCGCTCCAGGGCCTCGGTCTCGGCTGAGCGCGTACCTCCGGTCGATCGAGCATCCACCTCGAGCAATTGAGGATCGGACAGCTCATCGGCGGATGTCGACAGCGGCTCACGTTGAGCCTTTCGGTAAGCATTGATGTAGGTATTTCGCAGTATGCGAAAGAGCCAAGCACGCAGGTTCGTTCCCTGCTCGAAAGACCGAAACGCCGCGAATGCCTTGGTGTAGGTCTCCTGGACCAGGTCCTCCGCATCAGCCGGATTCCGCGTCATCCGCATCGCCGCGCCGTAGAGTTGATCAACGTAGGCCATCGCATCGGTCTCGAAGATTGCCGCCAACTCGGCATCGTCGACTTCAGTGGACATCGTGGATCAGCCTACGTGCCCTGAGTGATTGCCCTCGTCTATCGCCGGTCCAATCGGGTCCAACAGCGCAGGGTCGTTGTTGGACGGCTTGTTAACCCGAGTCGAAATCGGATAGGCCTGCAACTCGTCCAC
>CBFIHB010000027.1:0-18407 GCA_965662415.1 Actinomycetes bacterium
GAACTCGGGGCAGTATCGAATCGAAGTCCGGACCGTGGTAGTCCGGGTGCCCGGTGTACCAGTTGACGAAGTCGGTCGCCGCCACGCTGCCCGACAGGTCCTCGCCTTCGATACCAAGACGTCGGTCCGAGGAAGCCCCGTAGGTCAAAATGATGGCGTCGTAGGCATCCTGCAATTCCCCGATGCTGACGTCGACACCGACTTCCACGTTGCCGACGAAGCGAACACCGTCCTTGTCCCAGATCTGATCGAGGGTGTCGCGCACCGATCGGATGCTGAAGTGATCAGGTGCCACTCCGTACCGCACCAAGCCGAAAGGAACGGGCAGTCGATCGAAGACATCCACACACGCACCACGCTCGATCAGCGCGTCAGCGGCATACATGCCCGATGGGCCGGACCCGACTACCGCAACTTTCACACTCACGCCGAAACAGTACTCATGGCCCCGGTTGCGACGTTGTAGATCGCTCCACCCACCACGAGGTCGTCCCGCAGATAGGGAAAACTGCGCACGCGTACCAGATCACCGCGCAATGCCGTCTCCTGGTCGGAGACCGTCCTGATTTCCAGCGACCGGGAGTCCAAGCCCGACGCGGCATGAATGGCCTCATGCATGCTCGCTTCGTCGCCACTGGCCATCTTGCAATCCGTGTGCGGCATCAGGAGTACTCGGTTTACTCCGAGCAGGTGGTTGGCTAAAACCAGGGTGCGCAATACATCGTCGGTCACGCGAGCTCCGGCATTCCGGATGATCTTCGCGTCGCCTGCCTCCATTCCAACGATCGCCAGGGGCGCGATCCGAGAGTCGATGCACGTCACGATGGCCAAGCCTCTTTGTGCACGACCCGTCAGTCCAGCGTCGGCGAAGTCATGGGAGAAACGGCTATTCGCTTCGAGCACATCTGCGAAACTCTCAGTAGGAAATGGCTCGATCCTGTCGGTTAGCACGAAGTCTCCTCCCTACGTATCGATGCGCATGCGATCCATCTCGCGCGCACCCGCGATGATGAACTCCTTACGTGGGGCGACATTCTCGCCCATAAGGAGGTCAAAGATTTCGGACGATGCACTGCCATCGGCACTCGTCATACGACGCAGTGTGCGTCGTGCCGGATCCATCGTTGTTTCGCGGAGCTGGCCGGCGTCCATCTCCCCGAGTCCCTTGTATCGCTGCACCGGGTCCTTCACTTTGCGTCCCTTTCCGTGAGCCTGCTTCACGATGGCATGCATCTCGCTGTCTGAGTAGGCGTACATGACCTCGGGACGAGCGCCCACGCCCTTGCCCGGCTTACCGCTGATTTCGATACGGTGCAGCGGCGGAACCGCGGCGTAAACACGACCGGCCTCAATCAATCCGGGTAGGTAACGGTGGATCAAGGTGAGCAGCAGACACCGGATGTGGGCGCCATCGACATCGGCGTCGGACATCAAGATGATCTTGTCGTAGCGAACCTGTTCTAGATCGAAGCTCTTACCGGAGCCCGCGCCGATAACTTGGATGATCGCGGCGCATTCGGCGTTCTTGAGCATGTCCGACAAGCTCGCCTTCTGGACGTTCAGGATCTTGCCCCGAATCGGCAGCAGGGCCTGGAAATCCGCATCCCGGGCAGTCTTCGCGGTGCCGAGGGCGCTGTCCCCTTCGACGATGAACAATTCCGTTCCCTCTGCACCGGCGCGTCGGCAATCGACCAGCTTCGCTGGTAGCGAGGAGGTCTCCAGAGCGCTCTTGCGGCGTTGCGTATCTCGGTGCGCGCGCGCAGCCAGCCTGGTGCGCATCGCTGCGGCCACTTTTTCTAGCACCGCCTTAGCAGCCGCCTTCTCACCTCGCGGTGGTTTGGAAAACCAGGCCCCAAGTTCCTTGGTGACCACATTGCTTACGATCCGGCTGACCGCCGGTGTCCCGAGGATCTCCTTGGTCTGTCCTTCGAATTGCGGCTCAGCCAGGCGCACAGTCACCACAGCGGTCAAGCCCTCCAACGCATCCTCTTTCGTGATCGCCGGTTCGGCGGATTTCACGATCCGGGCCGCCTTCAGTTGCTCATTGAGGACCTTGACCAGCGCCCGCTCGAAGCCCGCCACATGCGTCCCACCCAACGGGGTCGCGATGACATTGACGAAGGACCGCATCCGAGTGTCGTAGCCCTCATCCCACTGCAGCGCTATATCAACGCCTAGATCGCGCTCGACTTCCTGGGAGGTCAGGTGGCCCTTGTCGTCGAGGACGGGAACGGTCTCGTGGAAATGCCCACTACCCCGTAAGTGGATGACCGAGCACACCGAGGTTCCATCGGCGAGGTACTGCACGTACTCGGTCAAGCCTCCCTTGTGCTGGAGTGACTCCTCCCAAAGATCCGCCGGGTCCCGCAGATCTCGCAGAGTGATCGTCAGCCCGGGCACAAGGAATGTGCTCTGCACTGCGCGTTCACGCAAGGTCACACGCTCATAGTCAGCATCCTTGGTGAATACCTGCGGATCGAGCCACCAGCGGACCCTTGTTCCGGTCCGGGTGCGTGGGGCCTTACCCAGGATCTCCAGCCCACTCTTCTTGCTGAACGTCGCATCCGGATCCGGGCCATCGAAGACCCCTGGCACGCCGCGCCGGAAGGACATGCCGTGGGTCTTGCCACCACGGTCGACCTCGACGTCCAGCCGAGAGCTGAGCGCGTTGACAACCGAGGCCCCTACCCCGTGCAAGCCACCTGAGGCTGCGTAGGAACCACCACCGAACTTGCCTCCGGCGTGCAGTTTCGTCAGTACTACCTCGACACCGGTGAGTTTGGTCTTCGGTTCCTTGTCTACCGGGATTCCTCGCCCGTTGTCGGCCACGAGTACCGAGCCACCAGCCTCCAGCGTGACTTCTATCCGGTTGCAGTGCCCTGCGAGTGCTTCGTCGACGGCGTTATCGAGGATCTCCCACAGGCAGTGCATCAAGCCCCGTGAATCGTTGCTGCCGATGTACATCCCCGGCCGCTTGCGAACCGCGTCCAGGCCCTCCAGTACCGCGAGGTCCCTCGCCGAGTAACCCTCGCGATTGCGTGCTGCCACCCGCCGAACGCTAGTGCGCCCCAGGCACGGACACCGACTACGGCTCGCGGTTCGGCTCAGCGCAGCCCCCACATCACAACCGCGCAAGCGAGGTGACCCCGGCTTAAGGGATTTCGCCAGCGGCGAAGTGCGTGGCGTTGCGCGAGCCCGGCGGCCTCAATCGTGTAAGACTGTTCTCACACCAGGGGCACGACCCACACTGCCCCCACTGCCAGGAGGTGCCATGACCACGACCCTGACGGCCCCCGAGCTCAGCGGCACGGATCGCTGTGATCGCTGCGGCGCCCAGGCGTACGTACGGATCGTCTTGACCAGTGGCACGGATCTTCAATTCTGCGGCCACCACTGGTCGCGGCACGAAGAGGCGTTGCGCCCTAAGGCAGAACGCATCATCGACGAGACCCACCGGCTGTCGGAGCCTTCCGCGTCGAACGCCTGAGCTCTGCTTCGGCCCGCCGCTGTCACTCGCCTCGGAATTGCGGCGCTCTTCGTTCGTGAAAGGCCGCTAAGCCCTCGGCATAGTCCCGAGAGGTCCACGCCTGCGTCCGCAGGACACTCAGGTGCTCGAAGGTGTCGCTGGTGAGCATCCGAGCGTCGGTCAATGCGGCCATCTCCGCCTTAATGGCACGAATGGCCAGCGGAGCCCGTGAGGCGATGCGCTCGGCTAGCGACGTGGCGCTGGCTGTCATCTCTTCGGCGTCTCCCACCAGTCGATTCACCACGCCGAACTGAGCGGCCTGTTCAGCGGTGATCGGATCGGCCGTGAAGAACATCTCCTTTGCGACGTGCAAGGGAAGAGCACTGACGAAATGACTGACCCCAGCCGTGTTGTAGGGGATCCCGAGCCTCGTCGGTGTGATCGCAAACGTGGCCGTGCGGACTGCAACCACTAGGTCACACGTGAAGACCAGGTCGCACGCGCCGCCCCATACGGATCCGTCCACCGCGGCGATCACGGGGAAGGGCGCGTCTCGAACAGCCCGTAAGGCCTCTTCAAGTGGGTTGTCCCACGTGAGGGGATCACGATCACCATGTGGCAATTCATCGATGTCATGGCCGGCCGACCAGACGCCGGATGCGGGAGTGGCGCCTACCACCGCTGCCCGCACACCCCGCTGGGCCGCATCCTGCAATGCTGCGATGAACTCCCCCAGCAGCGTCGAGCCCAGC
This sequence comes from Actinomycetes bacterium, assembly GCA_965662415.1. GTDB lineage: Bacteria > Actinomycetota > Actinomycetes > S36-B12 > S36-B12 > S36-B12. The sequence continues at coordinate 4,219 of CBFIHB010000027.1, forward strand.
GCATTACGACGCTGCGGATCGTCGAACGTCAAGAACAGCAGATGGCCGTCGTTTCGATGATCGACCAGCATCGTGGTCACGTGATCAGTCGAGATAGTCGCGCAGGACCTGCGAGCGCGAGGGGTGTCGCAACTTCGACATCGTCTTGGACTCGATCTGGCGGATGCGTTCACGCGTAACCCCGTAGACCTTGCCGATCTCGTCGAGAGTCTTGGGCTGCCCATCGGTCAGTCCGAATCGCATGCGCACGACGCCGGCTTCGCGATCGGACAGGGTCTCGAGCACCGACTCGAGTTGCTCCTGCAGCAATGTGAAAGAGACCGCGTCGCTGGGGACGATCGCTTCGGAGTCCTCGATCAGATCCCCGAACTCACTATCGCCCTCTTCCCCCAAAGGTGTGTGCAGCGAGATGGGTTCGCGGCCGTACTTCTGCACCTCCACGACCTTCTCAGGAGTCATGTCCAATTCGCGCGCAAGTTCCTCGGGTGTTGGCTCTCGCCCGAGATCTTGGAGCATCTGCCGTTGAACTCGGGCTAGCTTGTTGATCACTTCGACCATGTGCACGGGAATACGGATCGTGCGCGCCTGATCGGCCATGGCCCGGGTGATCGCCTGTCGAATCCACCAGGTGGCGTAAGTCGAGAACTTATAGCCCTTGGTGTAGTCGAACTTCTCGACCGCGCGGATCAAGCCCAAATTTCCCTCTTGGATCAGGTCCAAGAAGAGCATCCCCCTGCCCGTATAGCGCTTGGCAAGGGACACCACGAGGCGCAGGTTGGCCTCCAGCAAGTGATTCTTGGCATTACGACCGTCGCGAGCGATCCACTCCAAATTCGCCCGCAACTTCTTATCCATCTTCTTGGTCTCGGCCAGCTTCTCTTCGGCGAACAAGCCTGCTTCGATGCGCTTGGCTAACTCGACTTCTTGCTCAGCGTTGAGCAGTGCAACCTTGCCGATCTGCTTGAGGTAATCCTTGACGGGATCGGCCGTGGCACCAGCGACGGTGACCGTTTGGACGGGCTCATCGGTGTCGTCGACGTCGGACAGGACGAATTCCGCACCTTCCGCCGACTCCTCCTTCTCCTCGGTGGCCACCTCCGCAAGATCGACGACGAGTTCCGCCTCGAGCTCTGCTTCGAGGTCGGCAGCCTTCTTGAGATCCGGTTCGGTCGATACCTCGACCTCGACCAGTCCAGCCTTCGTCTCTACGACCTCGACGATCCCTACATCCTTTTTCGCGGCTACTTTCTTAGCCGGGGCCTTCTTGGCAGGTGCTTTCTTAGCCGGGGCCTTCTTCGCGGCAGCCTTCTTGGCAGGTGCTTTCTTCGCGGCTACTTTCTTAGCGGTAGCGGCTGGCGACATGATGTGGATGGGCACCTTTCCCTGGGAGAGCCACGACAAGAGCCCGAGTCAAGCCGAATCGGCTTGCCGGGCGAGCCCCTAGTGTGCCACGCCCGCACGATTACGGCCGAATGACCCCCAGGGCCGATCCGGTCGGTAGGTCGAGTTGAGCCTGTTGGGTCAGATCCGGGGTGACCGGGAACGGCCCTAATCCGTCGATGTGAAACTCGGCCTGCCAGGTGGTCCGCACCTGCGCCCGATGGATACCCGTGGAGCCGAACGTGTACCGCACACCCTCGCCGGGGTAGGGGGTTCCGGGGACATCACTGCGTACAACGTCCCTCGCACCCCCAACCGAGGCAAAGGACCAAGACCACCGGGCACGGGCCCGCGTGGTCACCGTGTAGCCGGCCACTGCGTCCGACCACTGCGCTCGAGCAGACGGTTGCCCTGAGCGGCAATGGACGGGGATTCCCACGACTATGCCCCGGGGCGGCTCACACACGGGCCGCAGCGCTGGTAGCCGATGAGTGAAGCCAGAGCGCACCTGTCGCGTGACATCGGCCACCGACGTGGCTTCTCCGTCACTGGGACAAAACAGGCCGATGGGATCGAAGTCCCGGCCCGGCCAGGCCACCCACGCACGCTTGATCTCCCGGCCCTGAGGGCACCCCAGCGTGACACCGCGACACGCGGCATCCGGGTGCTCGTCGTCTCGAAGGCACGGCAGTGTCACCTTCCACCGACACCCGACACACGTGGCGGCCCGTTGCCGGCTAGACGTCTCGATACCCGACGGCAAGATGACCGCTCCGCTCCCGCTGTACTGGTCGAGTTCGTCATCGCCGATCACTTCCACCGCCATGACGGTCGGCAACGACGAAGCAGGTCCGAAAAGCCCGAATCCCCCGGCGAGCACGATGATCGCCGTCACGGCCGCCGAAATGGTCCGTCGCATGCACATGGCGGCACGGTAAGCAGGTTGGTCCTTTGGACGCCAGAATCGAATTCGACCTGTGGATTACCGGTCGTCCTGGTCATCTGATGCTGATGGGTCAGCGAGTAGCTCTGGCGGAATGGCTTGCGGTGGCACATCGAGTCCGTTGTCCAAAAGCGCCTTGGCGACTCGTCCGGTGACCGTCTGCAGCACCTTCACCCTGGCGAACCTCTTATCCTCGGCCTCCACCACCGTCCAGGGCGCGTAGGACGTATCGGTGCGCTCGACCATCTCGTTCACGGCATCTTCGTACTGCTGCCACTTGTGCCGGTTGCGCCAATCCTCATCGGTGAGCTTCCAGCGCTTGAGCAGGTTCTTCTCCCTGGCATGGAATCTACGCAACTGTTCCTCGGGGCTGATGTGCATCCAGAACTTGATGAGGACCATCCCCTCGTCTGTCAATGTCCGCTCGAAAGCTTTGATCTCTTCGTAGGCGCGCCGCCACTGCTCCTCGGTGGCGAATCCCTCCACGCGCTCCACCAACACCCGGCCGTACCAACTGCGATCTAGGACCGCCATGCCGCCCCATCCCGGGAGGACGGGCCAGAATCGAGACAGGAAGTGGTGTCGCTTCTCGTTTTCCGTCGGTGCCGCGATCGATGCGACCCGCACGTGCCGCGGGTCAAGCGGCGAAACCAGCCTGCGGATCGCTCCCCCTTTTCCCGACGCGTCCCAGCCCTCGAAGACCACGCAAATGGGTGGCCCCAACAATCCCGACCCATCGAAGATGCCGCCGTCGATCAACCTCAGCATCACCAAGCGGCGCTGCTCGGCCGACAGCAATTCGGCCTCTTGGCTCTTGGAGAGACGGTGCGAAAGGTCGTAGTTGCTCAGCACACGCACGATCGTGGCACACCGGGCGGTCGTGATGCGCGGTCAGGCAGTTCGACGCCTGCCTTGCTGCCCACTGCGAATGCGCGTGAGCGCATGACCGATGAACTCCCCCACTTGATCGTCTTCGACCAGGAAGCCGTCGTGTCCGTACGGCGAACGCAGCACGTGCAGTTCATCGGAGCCGGGTGTCAATTCGGCGAGCTCCGCCTGCAGACGTAGGGGGAAGAGCCGATCGGAATCGATCCCTACAACGGTCAACGGATCGTGGATTCCGGCGAGGGCAGTTGCCACACCTCCGCGGCCGCGCCCAAGATCGAACAAGGTCATCGCCTCGGTTAGCGCGATGTAGGTGTTCGCATCGAAACGCCTCGCGAGTTTTTCCGCATGATGGTCCAGGTAGGACTCCACGGCGAAACGCCCTCTGCCACTGACTGCCTCGATGCCGTAAGGGTCCTCATCGGTCTGACCCCCTCGGCCGAATCTCAAGTCGAGTTCGGTCTCGCTGCGATAGGTCAGGTGCGCGATCCGACGCGCAAGCCCCATCCCCCGGTGCGGGCCGTCACCGGGTGCGGCGTCGTAGTAGTCCCCGCCCCGGAACCGAGGATCCATACGGATGGCCTCGATTTGAGCATTGTGCGTTCCGATCTGATCCGCGGTGACCGCCGCCGTCGAGCCCAGCACGAGCCCACTGCGCACACGCTCGGGGTAGCGGACCATCCACTCGAGGACGCGCATGCCACCCAAGGACGGACCCAGCATCAGCGCCCAGTCGGTTATTCCTAGGTGTTCGGTGAATCGATGTTCGACATCGACCATGTCGCCGACGGTCACAGTAGGGAATCGCGAGCCCCAAGGTTGACCATCTGGTGCCTGACTGGACGGCCCGGTGGTTCCCTGACAGCCCCCCAGCACGTTGGCGCACACCACGAACCAACGATCGGTGTCGATCGGCCTGCCGGGACCGACGAGGCCAGACCACCAACCAGCGGTCGCGTGCCCTGGCCCGGCTTCGCCCGTCACATGCGAGTCCCCGGTGAGTGCATGAGCCACGTAGACCGCGTTGGCACCGTCCGGTGCCAACGTCCCCCAGGTTTGGTAGGCGACGGTGACCGAAGGCAATTCGACCCCGGACTCGGTGCGGAACCCTCCGATGTCCACGAACAAGCGCTCGCCAACCGGGTCCCCCTCCCGCCAGGCACCGCTGGCGGGAGGGGATCCGGTGTAGTCGAGCGGCCCGTAGCCGCCGGGGGTTGCGGACACGTTAGGCCTGCTTCGCCGATCGGAATCCGGCATCTAGATCGGCGAGGATGTCATCCAGCGCTTCCAAGCCCACAGCTAAACGGATCAAACCGGGGGTTACCCCAGCTGCTCGCTGCTGCTCGGGGTTCAACTGCGAGTGCGTTGTCGAAGCCGGATGGATCACCAGCGATCGAACGTCACCGATGTTCGCGACGTGGCTGTGCAACTCCAGGCCCTCGACGAAGCGTTGTCCGGCTTCCAGGCCGCCAGCGATCTCGAAGCTGAGCACGCCGCCGGCACCCGCAGGCGCGTACTTCTGCGCCAACGCATGCCACGGGCTTGACTCAAGCCCTGCGTAGTTCACTGACTCGACCTCATCTCGGCCTTCAAGCCACTGGGCAACCGCCAACGCGTTGTCGCTATGCCGCTGGACACGCAAACTCAGTGTCTCGAGACCCTGCGACAGTAGGAAAGCGTTGAACGGTGCCGCAGCCGCGCCGATATCACGCAATAACTGCACGCGAGCCTTCATGATGAAGGAGACGTTCACACCGAACAGACCTTCGGCACCGAGATCCCGGGCGTACACCAGCCCGTTGTACGACTCATCAGGATTGTTGAATCCCGGGTACTTGTCGGGGTACTGCCCATAGTCGAAGGTGCCACCATCGACGATCGCTCCGGCGATCGCGGTGCCATGCCCACCGATGTACTTGGTCGCGCTATGCACCACGATGTCCGCCCCCCACTCCAGCGGCCGGATCAAGTACGGGGAAGCCACCGTGTTGTCGACGATCAGCGGCACACCAGCTTCGTGCGCCACACCCGCGATGCCCTCGATGTCGAGGATCTCGCTCAGCGGGTTGGCGATCGATTCGCCGTAGAAGGCCTTCGTGTTCGGGCGCACCGCTGCTTTCCACGCCTCGAGGTTGTTGGCATTGTCGACGAACGTCACCTCGATGCCGAACTTCGGCAGGGTGTGCTGGAACAGGTTGAACGTGCCGCCGTACAGACTCGGGCTCGCCACGATGTGCGAGCCCGCCTCGGCGATGTTCGCAATCGCGAGGAATTCCGCGGACTGGCCGCTTGCGACGAGCAAGCCACCCACGCCACCCTCGAGCGCCGAGATTCGATCCTCGACCACTGCCTGGGTGGGGTTCATGATCCGCGTGTAGATGTTGCCCAGTTCCTTCAGCGCGAACAGGTTCGCGGCATGCGTGGTGTCGTTGAAGGTGTAGGACGTTGTTTGGTAGATCGGCAGAGCACGCGCATTCGTTGCGGCATCGGGCGCCTGTCCGGCGTGGATCTGCTTGGTTTCGAAGGACCAGCCTTCGCTCATGGGACCTCTCCTTGATGTGTATTGGTTGGACGTTTTTCAGCGCAATCACGCCCGCGGCGCGGGCACGATCGGTCATCGCCTGACGGCGATGGGGGTTACTGACGGGAACGGGTACAGCGCATAACAGACCTCGCATTCACTCGGGGCCTTGCCCTGCGCAAGACCCGCGCTTGCCCATAAAGGGCCAGGTCTCCACCGGGAGCACCCCACCGCGGTTGGAGGGTTGCCGTCCAGCAAGCCGGGGCTTAACGCTGGATCTCTTGACCTGCGAGAACTATAGCCCTAGCCAGCCTGCTCGTCCATGAAGGACCCGGCGGCGTCTGCGTGATCCCAGGTGCACAGCACCGACCACTCCACCGATCCCAGCCAATCGGCGACCGACGTAGGTGGGATGCCCCTGGCGATGACCGTGGCCAGGAGGTCCCCCATGCGGTTGTCGGGGTCATCGAGCAGGCAGCGATCCAAGGCGACGTTGGCGCGCACGCCGTCACCGCACATCCAGGCGACTGCACTGGCGGCAGCAGCCACATGCGTCCCTTCACCGAGTGAAGTCGACCGCGCGCACCGCATAAGGGCTTCCAGCAGGCGCTGTCGCTTGCTCGATTCAGCACGGGCCGCCCACCACAACACGATGTCCCGCCCGACCCGTCCGCTACACGCGTCCCGCAGCGTCCGATCGCCGAGGTCCGCGAGGTGGCCGCCTTCCCGATTTTCGTCGATGAAGTCGATAAGAGCACCCGTCGCCTCGATCATCGAGCGATCATCGACTTCAAAGCGCTCGGTGACGGCAAGCGTGGCTTCAGGGTCGCACTCGGACTCGATGCGTTCGCGCGACAGCGCCGGTCTACGGCCACCGATGGCAGCCCCGGCGTACTGACGGGACTCGGTGTCTATCCACTCCCACTGGCCATCTTCCTTGCGCACGTCACGAACCTGCGAGCCCTGGACCACCAGTATTGAGCGCAGACGGACCGGCATCGGTGCCAAGGTGTCGAGCAACGCCTGCAGTACTGCGATCACAATCGCTTCCCTGCCGTCCACGATGACGGCAACCACTTCGTCCGCATCGGCGTTGCGGGCTGCCGCAAGGTAGGCCTGTGCGTATCTCGCTGCGTCCTCATCGCGGACCGGCTCGGCAAAGTCAGGCAGGTCGGCACGCTGGGCTACCACGAGCATTCCTTCGCGCATCCACAGGCATATCAGCGAATCGCGGGGGTGGAACCCCAGCAGGTGGGGCAAGCTGGCGGCCACCCCCCGGGGGGTGTTCAACGTGACATCGGCTTGGCTCGCTGTTGGATTCATGCCCAAACGTTCGCGGGCGCGCGTTATCGAGCACCAGAATCTCGTTCAAGCCTGGGGACAGGGCGCACGCGCATTGTGGAAATCCGTTGCGGGAATCCGCGGGCAGCTCAAGCGGTGCGTGCTACGGGCGATAGATGCGGTAGTTCGGATCCTTCGGCTCGATGCCCGCTCCGGACGAGATTCCACGCACTCGACGACCAAACCACGGACCGGCGTGCTCCCCGGCCCACCGGACGTCCTGGCCGCGGCGCTGCCACCAACCGAACCGCGGCGGGTCACCCTGGGGCAATCGCCAGGACGAATCCCCCAGCCCCCAGGCGTCCAGGACCGCCTGGGCGGTTACCTCGTGGCCCTCGGCGGACAGATGCAAACGGTCCGCCGACCACAGTCGTTCGTCGTCGTAGCGCGCTACCCCCCAAAAATCCACGAGGAAGCAGCCATAGGTACGAGCGATCTCGACGGTGGCGGATCGGAGCGCCGCGAGCCTCCCGGAAACTCGGCCGAGCACGCCCGAGCGTCGAGCCGGATCCCCGAAGGAGAAGACCACAACGCGCGCACCGGACTCCCTGAGCCCTCGAACCCCCTGTTCAATGCCTGTCGCCACGGCATCGAGGTCGAACGATCGCCGCAGTGCGTCGTTCACGCCCGCTCCGAAGGAGACCATGTCTGCATGCAGGGCGATTGCCGCAGGCACCTGTTCGTCGACCACCTGTCGCGTCAGCCGACCGCGCACCGCGAGATTCGCGTACTCGATTTCATCGGTGCCTTGCGCGTGCGGAAGTGCTTGCGCCACTCGATCCGCCCAGCCGAGGTGCCGCCCATCGAATCGAACTTGATCATCGAGGCCTTCGGAAAAGGAATCACCGATCGCAACGAATCGCCTTATCGGCCCGTCCAAATCGCTATGGATGTATCCGCGTCCGGACGCACAGGACCCGGCCGCCGAAGGCTTCCCCTCCCGCGACGACCGGGTCGAAGGAAACACTAGCGAGTGCTCTCCGCGGAGCCATCACCGACACTCCGCGTTGCAATCGCCTGGCCGGCACGCCGGTACCAGGTCACGAGGGCGATGATTCCGACGACGACCTGCGGGAAGTACGACGTAGCACGCCACACGAGGTCGGCAGCCGTGGCGGCGCCCTTGTCCGTACCGGACGTGACGAGCAACTGGATCATCAACGCATCGGTTGTTCCAAGTCCACCGGGAGTGATCGGAACCATCAGCATGATCTGACTCACCGCGAATGCTCCGAAAGCGTTGAGCGGACTAGTGCCGGATTCGCTCCAGCCCTCGACCCCGCGCAGCGCCGCGAACAAGATGAAGAACTGGGAGAAGCCGATCGCCAAGGTTGCCCCGGTGAGCAGCAACCAGCGCTTACGCAGCAGGTCGTACATATCCCGGCGAAAGCGCACGATCGGCCCGGCGACGTCGAGATTCTTCAACTTCGCCACCCGTCGGGTCAGCGGGCGCACGAGCGCATTGCCCCATCCCCCGATCCGGACCGCCAAGGCCTCCGATCGCATGATCAAGGCGAAAAGCACGATCACCGTGATCATCACGCCGAGCCCCAAGACTCCTAGCCAGGCGAAGGAATCGTCGGTGCCGGAGATGGACAGGGCGACGACGCCCAGGATGGGGAAGCCCAGGCTGATGAAGGTGCTCCACACGCTCACCGCCGTAATCGCGGCGGTGGCGGATGTGGGCGGCAACCGGTAGCTGGTCAGCATCCCGAAGCGCACCGCGAGTCCCACGGCTCCGCCGGCCGGGACTCCGTTACTGATGGCGAACCCAGCCTGATTTACCTGTTGGGACTGCCAATAGGTCAAACGCTTTTCGGCGGCCTTGTACGACAACCCGTACACCCCGAGGTAGATAACGACAGCGATCACGATGACGCCGAGCGCGACCAGCGTCATCGACTCCAGCGCAGCCGCCGCTTGACTGTAGCTGCCGATCTGCGGAATAACGCGCCAGAAGATCAGCACGATGAAGGCAAGGCCGATAACACCCATGATCACCGACTTGCGAACATCGAGCTTGGCTTGCGGCGGTTGAACCTGGTCGGTACCCGGGTCCTTCGGATCGGACATGGAGGGAGCCTGCCACAGTGACCGGACCCCCCGTGTGACCTTCCGCCGGACTTGGGCAAGATGCACCCATGCGGCTCGACCATCTGTCCTACGCCTGCACGACCGCTGAGATCGCCGACGTCGTCCAACGCATCGGATCCGACCTCGGTGGAACGTTCGTCGACGGCGGTCGGCATCCGTCCTTCGGCACCCGCAACTTCATCCTCCCCCTCGCCGGCGGCGCCTATGTCGAAGTAGTCAGCGCACTCGATCACCCAGCCGCACTCAAGGCTCCCTTCGGACAGGCAGTGCATCGTCGAGCCGAAGACGGAGGCGGTTGGCTCAGTTGGGTGCTCGCCGTCGATGACCTCAGCCCCGTGGAAACACGCCTGGGGCGGCCAGGTGCTCGGGGACGCCGCATCCGCCCCGATGGCGTCGAATTGTGCTGGCGCCAGATCGGGGTCTTGGACATGATGGAAAGTCCGGAAGTGCCCTTTTTCGTGCACTGGGACTGCGAAGACACCGAGCACCCCAGCGCCGGCGGCGGAGCCATTGCAATCGAATCCATCGAGTTGTCCGGTGATCGCAGCAACGTCGCGGAGATCATCGACGTGGACAGCGAACTAGACGACATCGCCGTGAGCTGGGTCCACGACGACACCCCCGGAGTGTCCGCGGTCACCTTCCGCACTGCCGGCGGTAGCGTTCGCATCGACTGAACAACGCTCAGGGAGTGAGCATGGCCGACGACGATCCATCGACCCGAGTACCCCCGACCCTCGTCAGGGCCTCCGGCATCACCTGGCGGATCTTGATTCTTCTCGCGGGCCTTGTGGTCATCGGCTATGTACTGAACATCATCTTTCCGGTAGTGCTCGCGTTCTTCCTTTCGCTGCTCGTCACCGCTCTCGCCGAACCGGTCATGAGGCTGTTCGCGCGAATCATGCCCAAAGTGCTTGCGATGATCTTGTCCTTGCTGCTCATCATCACCGCCATCGTGACGATTTTGTTCATCGTTATCCGCTCGACAATCGCCGAGAGCTCGAAGTTAGTTTCGAGCCTGCAATCAGGCTTGACTGAGATCCGCTCCTGGCTCAAGGACGGCCCACTGGGCATGACGGACCAGAGCATCAACAACCTGATCTCCCAGGCTGAGTCCTGGGGCTCAACTGCGGCGAAGGGCGCGCTATCGGCCGCCGCTGGCGAGTTGGGCAATCTGGGCACGGTAATCATCGGCGGCTCGGTGTTCATCTTCGGCGTGATCTTCTTCCTGCTGACTCCCGACCGAATCTGGAACTGGGTGATCGGCTGGCTGCCCGCGACGTCCAAGACACCCGTTGATGTATCGGGCCGGATCGTGTGGCACTCGATCTCCGGCTACACCAAGGGCATCGTGGTCATCGCCCTCGCCGACGCCACCTTGGTGTTCATCGGGTTGACGATTCTGCAGGTCCCCCTCGCCCCCGCATTGGCCGCCGTGGTGTTCCTGGGCGCGTTCATCCCCGTGATCGGAGCGCCCATCGCGACTTTCTTCGCCGCGATCGTGGCACTCGCCGAGCGCGGGCCGATCATCGCGCTGCTGGTGATCGTGCTGACGGTGATCGTCGGCTCAGCAGACGGACACATCCTGCAGCCCTTGGTTATGGGCAAGGCCGTGAACTTGCACCCCTTGGCGATCATCTTCGCGATCGCGGCCGGCAGCATCGCGCTAGGGATCGTGGGTGCGCTCGTCGCTGTCCCGGTTGCCGCAGCGATCTACGGAGTCGCCAAGTACGTAACTGGACGTGATCCAGAGCGTCCCTGGCCCCCGCCGGTGCCCGAGGAGCAGTCCGTGGCCCCGGCTGAGCCGGCCTAACTGCAGCAGCCCTCGGTGCTGACCAGGTCCAAACCGTCGGGTGTTTCATCGGTGACCGTGTAGATCTCCCACTCGAGGCCATCGGGATCATCTAGCCAGATCTTGTCCTGCTCGGCGTGGCAGCACACCACGCCCTCACCTCGTCGCACAGACACGCCTTGGTCCCCGAGTCGGGCATCGTGCTCCATTACCTCGTGGGTGGTCATCACCTCGACGCCGATGTGGTTAAGCGCATCCGGGACGCCTGCTCCACGATCCGCAACCTCGAACAAGGCGAGCTTGAGTGGTGGGTCGTCGACAACAAAGTTCGCATACCCTTCCCGTCGCTTGTGCACCTGTACTCCGAACAACCGGGAGTAGAAGTCGATGGCCGCCTCGAGGTTCGAGACGTTTAAGGCAAGTTGCACGCGGGACATGGATCGACCTACTCGAAGCGCGACTGCTGGCGCCACAGATCGATGCCGCCCTCGCCGGCGAAGGCATCGATCGCGACTAGCTCGGAGTCGCTGAAGTGCAGGTTCCCCACCGCACCGACGGTCTCGCGCAATTGCTCGGCCGAACTGGCACCGACCAACGTGGTGGTAACCCGCGGGTCGCGCAAGGTCCAGGCAACCGCCATCTGCGCCAGCGATTGCCCTCGCTCACGGGCGATGGCAGCAAGGCCGCGCAACCGTTCGGCGTTCTCCGGGTTCACCCACGCTGGGTCGAGGGATTTGCCTTCGGTTGCCCGCGAGCCTTCGGGAATGCCGTCCACGTAGCGGTCAGTCAACATGCCTTGGGCCAACGGACTGAAGGTGATCGCCCCTGCGCCCACCTCTTCGAGGACATCGAGCAGTCGATCCTCCTCGATCCACCTGTTGAGCATCGAATAGGAGGGCTGATGGATAAGCAGCGGCACTCCCATGTCGGCCAGGATCTGCGCGGCGCGGACGGTGCGCTCCGGCCCATAGGAGGAGATACCCACATACAGCGCCTTGCCCTGCTGCACAGCGGTCGCCAGGGCCCCCATCGACTCCTCCAGCGGCGTATCCGGATCGGGGCGGTGGTGGTAGAAGATGTCGACGTAATCCAGGCCAAGGCGCGCCAAGCTTTGATCCAAGCTCGCCAACATGTACTTGCGCGAGCCCAGATCGCCATACGGCCCCGGCCACATATCCCAGCCCGCCTTCGAGGAGATAACAAGCTCGTCGCGATAGCGGGCGAAGTCCTCGCGCAGGATCCGGCCGGCGTTGATCTCAGCCGAGCCATAGGGCGGGCCGTAGTTGTTGGCAAGATCGAAGTGGGTGATCCCCAGATCGAACGCGGTGTGCATGATCTCGCGCTGCACCGCCAGGGGTTTGTCATCGCCGAAGTTGTGCCAAAAGCCCAACGAGATTACCGGAAGGTCTATTCCGCTTCGCCCACAGCGCCGGAACGGCATGCGTCCGTCGTAACGATTCGGATCAGGTAGGTAGTGCTCGGCGATGTCCATGCCAAGATTGTTCCACCCTGCGTTCCCCCTCGTCTCCAAGGAGTGCCCAGTGCCCACACCCGCCATCCCCAGCGTCCGGTTGAACGACGATCGCACCATCCCGCAGATCGGCCTTGGCGTATGGCAGGTTCCCGACGACGTCGCCACCGATGCCTGCCTTGCGGCCTTCGAAGCCGGCTACCGGCATATCGACACCGCAGCGCTCTACGGCAACGAAGAGGGAGTGGGTCGGGCGATCAAGGCAAGCGGCATCCCCCGCGAAGAACTGTTCATCACCACCAAGGTCTGGAACACCGACCAAGGCCGAGACAAGACCATCGCAGCGATGGAGGCCAGCCTGGCTCGGTTGGACCTGGACTACGTGGATCTGTACCTGATCCACTGGCCCACCCCCGATCGTGGCCTGTATATCGAGACCTGGGAGACCGTTCTCGAACTGCAGCAGCGTGGGTCCACCATCAGTGCAGGTGTATCCAACTTCCACCCGGACCACTTGCGCGCCGTGATCGCTGCCACCGGCGTCACACCGGTCATCAATCAGGTGGAGTTGCACCCGTGGCTGCCGCAGCGGGCCGTGCGAGCCGCTGACGACGAACTCGGCATCGTGACCGAAGCATGGTCACCCCTTGCCTCCGGTGGGCTCATCGACGATGCCGTCTTGGCGGGCATCGGGGCCAAGTACGGCAAGACCCCCGCCCAGGTCATGGTGCGCTGGCATCTGCAGATCGGGAACGTGGTGCTGCCGAAGTCGGTAACCCCGGCGCGCATCGTCGAGAACATCGACGTCTTCGATTTCGAACTGGACGCCGATGATCTGATCGCGATCGAAGGCCTGGAGGACGAAACGAGGCGCACGGGTCCCAACCCGGACACCTTCAACGAAGCCTGAGCGCAGAGACAACCTGACGGTCAGGGCCTGATCGTCGAGACGCGCAATTGGTACGGCGACGAAGTGGCGTAGGAAAACTCCTAGGCCGCTGTCCTCGCATCGAGGTTCGCCTGCGGCAACATGTCCCCGGCCGCTTCGCAACTACGTTCGATGCGTGCCGCTGAGGATTCGATGCGGTTCATCTGCTTCTTCTTGATGCCATCGATCCCCTGCTTCGGTGCGACCCGACCAAGGTTGCGCTGGATCCGGTTGGCGTTGATGAGTACTCGTTCGGGTAGGTCACCGGAGATGTAGGCCTCCTCCGAGGCGAGCACCATCTCATCGGACAGGCCCTTGAGTTCGGCGAGGATGTCGCGCTTCTTCTTTTTCTTCGCATCGGCGGCGGCATTCATCTCGCTCATCTTCAAATCGAAGGCGAAGTACTTCTGGCACGCATCGATGACCTCGACAGCGGCGTCGACCTCGGTATCCAACGCTGCTGTTGGAGCGTCAGACGGGGTCACTTCCTCGGCAGCGGGCTCATCGCCCCCGCCGCACGCTGTGAGGCTCAAAGCCAGGGCCGCGCTGGCCACAATCGCCGTCCATGTCCGCGTACGTCGCATGAAGACCTCCTGGCTGCTGTGTTGGTCACGAAATCGTAACGTGACCGTACCTATCTGAGGGGACATTCGCAGGATCGGGCGTGCCGAAGATCCCCACGCCCCGTGCGCTATGCCTTGGTCGCGACGTACACCCCGTAGCTGACGAAGTCCCGATAGGTCCTTTGCAGGGAGATCTCCCACTCCTGGGCTTCGATGATCTGCGCAACCTCCACAGAATCGGGATACCTGCCAGCAAGTGCGGCCAACTGGC
>CBFIHB010000028.1:0-17319 GCA_965662415.1 Actinomycetes bacterium
GTGCGTCGCGCCGCGCGTATCCCCTCGTGGCGCAGGTGCTGCCCTAGGGTGAAGCGGTGCCCACGGGGCATCAGGTGGCACCTGCCACCGACCGCTGCGGCGGTAGAACGGCAAGAGGAGGGCCCCATGGCCGAGGAATACACCGGTGAGGCGTACTGCGTGAAGTGCAAGGAGAAGCGCGAGTTCACTGGACACGTAGAGGAGACCAACGGTCGCCGGTTCGCCAAGGGCATCTGCCCCGTGTGCGGCACCAAGGTCACCCGAATCCTGGGTAAGGCGTAGCACCTAGCTAACCCGCGCCTCGAGCGCGCAACGAACTGCCGTAGGGCCCGGAAACCTCGGTCGACACGATCGAGCGGTATCCGGGCCCTGCGCATGCGGTTACCGTGGTGCCATGTCCATCCCTTTCGGTTTCGGCGCCCAAGGATCCGGCGACGGCTCCTTCGACATGAATGCCCTCGGCCAGGCCCTCCAGCAGCTGGGCCAGATGATGCAAAGCGGCCAGGGCGGCCAGGGGTCCGACGGCCCGGTGAACTGGTCGATCGTCGAAGACGTCGCCCGCAAGGCGATCTCCGCCGCCGGTGACCCGAGTTGCACCGAGGGGCAGCGTGAAGCGGCGGCTTCGTCCGTAGCGCTTGCTGACTTGTGGCTGGACGAAGCAACCACGTTCCCCGCCGCCGGTGGAGCATCCGAGGTTTGGTCTCGATCGGAATGGTTCGTCAATACCGGTGCGACTTGGCGCACGATCGTTACTCCCATCGCCGAACATGTGAACGGTGCAGTCGCCGGAATGGGTTCGTCGGGAACCGACCTCACACAGATGACCCCAGAAGATCTCAATGCAGCGCTGCCCGAGCAATTCCGACAGATGATGCCCGAAGGGCTGCCGCCGGAATTCGCGCAGATGCTGCAGCCGATGCTCGGAATGGTTCGACAACTCGGGGCGGCTGCATTCTCCATGCAGGTCGGTCAGGCGCTCTCCGCACTCGCCGGGCAGGTGTTGTGCGCATCGGATATCGGGATCCCGCTCACCGATCCACCACGTGTGGCGTTGCTGCCCAACAACATCGCCGCATTCTCCGAAGGGCTGGAAGTTCCAGCTTCCGACGCGCTCATGTACGTCGCATTGCGCGAGGCTGCGCATCAGCGTCTCTTCGTGCACGTGCCGTGGCTGGCTGCGCGTGTGATTGGTGCGGTCGAGCAGTACGCGCAGTACATGCGCGTTGACGCCGATCGTCTCAGTGAAGCCATGGGCGATTTGGACATGACCGATCCCAGTGCGCTGCAACAGGCCATGTCCCAAGGTCTGCTGAAGCCAGAGGACACCCCGGAACAAAAAGCTGCTGTAGCTCGCCTCGAAGCACTGCTCGCGTGCATTGAAGGCTGGGTCGACGACGTCGTACAGCAAGCCAGTGGTGATCGACTGCCGGCCTCGGCTGCGCTCGTCGAGGCCATGCGTAGGCGTCGCGCAGCCGGCGGCCCGGCTGAGCGAACCTTCGCGTCTCTCGTGGGCATGGAACTACGACCGCGCATGTTGCGCGAAGCGCACACCGTCTTCGCAGCCGTCCGATCCGCGCGTGGAGTGCAGGCGCGTGATGCCTTGTGGTCACACCCGGACTTACTGCCTGGACCAGAGGACCTCGCTGATCCACTGGGCTTCGCACAGGACAGTGGCCAAGCGCCCGACACCATCGAGGGTCTGGAAGACGGCGAAGTATGACCTTGCACGAGCACGCACGCGAGGTGCTCGCCGGCTACACCCACGCTGACCCGAGACAAAGTGACCTAGCACGCCAATACCTGGAATTCCTAGCCGAGCACCCCGACGGGGTGTGGCGCGAATGCGCGCCCGGGCACATCACTGCCAGTGCCTTGGTGATCGATCCCGGAGCCCGCAACGTCTTGTTGACCTTGCACCCGAAGGTGGGTCGATGGCTCCAACTCGGCGGTCACCTTGAGTACGACGACGCAACCGTGCGGGATGCGGCCGTACGCGAGGTAATCGAGGAATGCGGTATCCCAGCGGGGCGCATCAGCGCGAACCCGGTGCGCTTGGACCGCCATCCCGTTCCTTGCGGGCGCCAGCCGGACGGCAGCGTCCGGGCGAGTGAGCACCTCGATATCCAGTACGTCGTGGTCGTATCCGAGGGCGTGGAGCCCGTCATCAGCGAGGAAAGCGATGATCTGCGCTGGTTCCCGCAGGCAGGACTGCCCGACCTGGACTCATCGGTCCGGGCGTTGCTGGCCGATGCCGCCACGATGCCGGACTCGAATGCCTGGGTGACGTACGGGTGAACGACTGGACACCTGCAGTTCACCGATTTTCTTCCACAGCCTTGGGACAAAGAAATCCCTGGTCAACGGGCATGTCGCCGCTGCGATCCTCAAGTAGTCCACATCTTCGTGCACGCCTCATCCACATTCGATCCCCGAGATTCCCCCAGGCTGTCCCCAGGAATGTCCACAAGGTCGATCCGCGAATCGCGCCAGACGTTTGACGGGGGGCGTCCGGCATCCCTAACGTCTGCGCGTCGAAGCCCCCGGGATAACGGTCGTACGTACGCAAGGGGAAGGCGAACGTGCGGCACGCGACCCGGGGGCTTCACTCAATCGACGCCCATCCAGGCGCCAATCGTCGGCTTCCCCAGATCGCGCTCGCACCCGGTGCCGTCGCCCTCAGTCGCCACGCCTAGGGGGCTGGCGTAAAGTCAGGGGACCGTTCCGGACGAGTCCGAGTGCGGTAACCGATCAAGGGGAGGGCAACGTGTCCGCGCTCGTTTGGTGGGCCATTCCGATTGCCGTGACTGCACTGGTGATCGTGGTCGTTGCGCTGCGCAGCAAAGTCGCCGATCCTCGCGTGGACCCGATGGCCGATCGGATGCGGTTGCGTGAGGCCATGGAGCGCCCCATTCCCCAGCAGCCGCGGGACAGCGCTCCGCAGTGAACCGCCTTCGGGCGGGCGCCGGGGAATTCCTGCGGCGTCTTCGCGGGCTCAGTCCACGTGCCAGAACGCTGATTGTTAGCGCTATCGCCGTTGCGGTGCTCGTCACTGTGGCCCTAGTACTCCCGGTGCCATACGTGAAGTTGGCGCCCGGACCTACCTTCAACGTGATCGGCGAGAGCGATGGCGAGCCCTTCATCATCATCGAAGGGACTACCACGTACCCCGTGACCGGCGAACTGGACATGACCACCGTCCGTGAGTCCGGTGGACCTCGCGGAGGCTTGACCTTCGTCGAAGCCATCGGTGCCTGGTTCAGCACCGCCGATGCCGTGGTGCCGCGCGAATTGATCTACCCCGACGATGTCACCGGCGATGAGGTCCGCGAGCGGCAGGCGGCGTTGTTCAGTACCTCCGAGTCCGAGGCTATTGGCGCGGCGCTGGCGTTCCTGGAACTGCCAGTGGAAACCGAAGTGATCGCCACCGCGGTCCTCCAAGACGCTCCCGCCGGGGAGGTCTTCGAACCGCGCGACGCCATAGTCGCGATCGACGGGCAAGCGATAAGCGAACCCGGACAGGTAGTCGAGGCCGTCCAAAGTTCACCGATCGGGACTACCTTCGAGGTGGAAGTGGAAAGACAAGGGGAGCCGGTGACCTTCGAGATCACCTCGCAAGCCAATCCTGACAACCCCGAAACCCCGTACCTGGGAGTGACTGTCGGGCGCTACTTCACCCCCGAGTTCGACATCGATTTCACTTTGCAGGATGTCGGTGGTCCCAGTGCCGGTCTGGTCTTCTCTATCGGCATCATCGACAAGCTGACCCCCGAGGATCTGACTGGTGGGGGTCACGTTGCCGGAACCGGCACCATCGATCCGGAAGGCAACGTGGGTCCAATCGGGGGGATCCGTCAGAAGTTGGCGGGTGCTCGCAAGTCCGGCGCCGAGTTGTTCTTGATGCCTGAGAGGCACTGCGCGGAAGCCCAGGGTCACATTCCCGACGGCCTGACGGTTGTT
Source organism: Actinomycetes bacterium (assembly GCA_965662415.1). Classification (GTDB taxonomy): domain Bacteria; phylum Actinomycetota; class Actinomycetes; order S36-B12; family S36-B12; genus S36-B12. Next base: position 3,958 of record CBFIHB010000028.1, read on the forward strand.
CCGGTCACCACCTTGTCCGAATCGATCGAAGCAATCCGGTCTTGGACGGCGGGGGAGGAGCTACCTACCTGCCCGCTGTCGAGCGGAACCTGAGTTGTGTCGTAGGTTCGTATCGTGACTTTCAACTTCCCTACGGGGGGCCTTGGTTCGGAGTCGACGGAGCGTCGGCGCGGCGGTGTGCTGTTGCCGACGATCGGGGTACTTGCTGCGCTGCTCGTGAGTTTCGTGCTCTTCACCGGCTTCTACACCGATTGGCTGTGGTTCACCTCGGTCGACAAGCCCCAGGTCTACACGATCTCGATCATCACGCGGGGATTGCTATTCCTGGCCTTCGGGATCATTCTGGCGCTCGTAGTCCTCGCGGCGCTGTGGATCGGCTTCCGCACACGACCCGCCTACGTGGGGACCACTCCCGAGCAGGCCAGTTTGGAGCGCTACCGGGAGGCCATCGAGCCCTACAAGGGCCGCATCGCCTTGGGCGTCACCGTCATCTTCGGACTGTTCGGTGGGCTTGCCGCGGCTGGAGAGTGGGGGCGGTTCCTGCAATGGCAGAACTCCACTCCTTTCGGAATCACAGATCCGCAGTTCGGGCTCGATGTGTCCTTCTACACCTTCGAATTGCCGTTTATCCGTTTCGTCCTCGGCTACGCGTTTGCCGCCGTGCTGATCGCGCTGTTGCTCGTGGTGGTGGTGCAGTACCTGTACGGCGGACTACGTCTACAGCCCAAGGGTGACCGGGCAACGCGGGCAGCGCAGGTGCAGATCTCGATACTCGTGGCGGTCTTCCTGCTGTTGAAGGCCGTCGCCTACTGGCTAGACCGCTACGAACTTGTCCTGCGCAGCAGTGATCTCGCCGGTGGGTTCACCGGGCTGCAGTACACCGATGTGAACGCTGTGTTGCCCGCCCTGAACATCCTTACGTTCGTCGCCTTGATCGTGGCCGTGTTGTTCATCCTGAACATCTTCCGTCGGCAGTGGATCATTCCCTTGATCGGCCTCGGTCTGCTGATTCTGACGTCGGTGATCGTCGGCGGCGTCTATCCGTTGATCGTCCAGCAGTTCCAGGTGCGCCCCAGTGAGTTGGTGCGTGAGCGTCCGTTCATCGAACGCAACATTGAAGCCACTCGCACCGCCTATGACATCGCGGACGCCGATGTCGAGGAGTTCCCGGGATCGGTTGCACCTCCCGATGAGGAAGTTCTGCAGGCGAGCGCGGGAACCCTCGACAACATCCGTTTGCTCGACCCAGCGGTGGTGTCACCCACGTACAACCAGCTGCAGCAGATCCGCGGCTATTACTCCTTCAACTCCCGGCTGGACGTCGATCGTTACGACCTAGACGACGGCCGCCGTGGCGCCGTGGTGGCAGCCCGTGAGATCAATTTGGCCGGTATTCCCGATGGCCAGCGCAACTGGACCAACGAAGTTGCCGTATTCACCCACGGCTATGGATTCGTCTCCGCCTACGACAACACTGCGCTGAGCGACGGAACCCCGGACTTCTTCGCCAGCGACATCCCGCCGGTGGGTGCTTTGGATATTGAGCAGCCGAGGATCTACTTCGGGGAGTTCTCACCGCCTTACTCGATCGTCGGTGCCCCGGAGGGTTCTCCGCCGGTCGAGTTGGATTATCCGGACGACGCAAGTCCGTCTGGTCAGCGCAACACCACCTATCAAGGCGATGGTGGCGTGCCGATGGGCTCGCTCTTCGGGCGCTTGCTCTTCGCCACCAAGTTCCAGGACACCAATATCCTGCTGTCGGACCTGGTGAACGATGATTCACAGATCATGTGGGACCGCGACCCACTGACCCGCGTAGGGAAAGTGGCGCCTTGGCTGACGTTGGACCAAGACCCCTATCCCATAGTGGTCGACGGCCGCATCAAGTGGATCGTCGATGGGTACACGCTGTCCAACGATTTCCCATATTCCAGTCGCGTTTCCCTCGGGGAAGCCACAGCTGACTCCATCAGCAGCGCTAATTTCGCCGCCGGACTGATCGCTCGTGATCGGGTGAACTACATGCGCAACTCGGTCAAGGCCGTCGTGGACGCTTACGAGGGATCGGTCACGTTGTACGCCTGGGATGAATCCGATCCAGTGCTGCAGACCTGGGAGAAGGCGTTCCCCGACGTTGTGGAGCCGCTGTCTCAGATGCCCAAGGAGATCGAGCAGCACGTGCGCTACCCGCAAGACCTGTTCAAGGTCCAGCGCACCGTCATGACCCGATACCACGTTACGGACGCGGACACCTTCTACAACGGTACGGCGGTCTGGATCGTCCCGTTCGATCCGACGGTAACTCCCGCGCAGGTGTTCCAACCGCCGTACTACCTCACGCTGCAAATGCCCGATGAGGCGGGACCGGCGTTCTCGTTGACCACCACCTTCGCACCGCAACGACGACAAACCCTCGCGGCGTTCATGCAGGTGAACTCCGATCCCGGGGATGACTACGGCAAGATTCGCGTGTTGCAACTGCCCTCGAACACCACCACTCCCGGACCGCAGCAGGTGCAGAACAACTTCGAATCCGACCCGACCGTGTCCTCGCAGCTCTCGCTGCTGCGTCGTGGTGGGTCGGAGATCGAGTTCGGCAACCTGTTGTCCCTGCCCTTCAACGATGGCTTGCTCTACGTCGAACCGGTGTACTTGCGGGCCGCGTCGGAGGGCTATCCGCTGCTGCGCAAGGTGCTCGTCGGTTTCGGGGCGAACGTCGCACTGGACGACACCCTCGCGGGTGCGCTCGACCAGGTATTCGGGTCCTCACCGGAAGCAACAGTCGATCCGGAGTTCATCCCTGAGGATGGGACAGATCCGCTGCCGGGCCCGGAGCCCACTCAGCCATCCGAGCCGTCGGTTCCCTCTACTGGAGATCCGTTCACCGATCTGACCATCGCTATCCAGGATGCTCAGCGCGCGTATCAGGAAGGACAGGACGCTCTTGCTGACGGGGACTTCGGTGCCTACGGGGAAGCGCAAGACCGGCTATCCGAGGCTCTCGATAGAGCCGCCGCCGCCGAAGCGCAGATCGCCGGGGAGGCGCTACCGCCACCGCCGGTCGAAGAGGGCGTAGAGGAAGCGATACCCGAGGAACAGGTGACCTGACCCCCTCACCACGAGTCGGCTGTGGTCGCGTATCCTTGGAGGACTTCGTAAGAAGACAGCGCGGGGTGGAGCAGCTCGGTAGCTCGCTGGGCTCATAACCCAGAGGTCGCAGGTTCAAATCCTGCCCCCGCTACCGATACAAGGGCCCGGATCTCATGATTCCGGGCCCTTGTTCTGTTCTGTTCGGGTCATTTTCGCCTCGGCGCGAGTAGGTTCACCGTTCGTGGGAACAACCGAATCTGTCGGGCGCCTGTCGGCGCGTGTTACCGGTCGCTGGGCGATCTCCTGGCAGGTAATCGTCTTCGCGAACGCTCTCACGTATCCGCAAATGGTGCTGACGGGAGGCACCCTCGGCTCGCGACAAATGCCGCCGGAGGATATTCCGACGGCCGCGGTAGTGATGGGTGTCGCGGTCCTCCTCAACGCGGCGTACGGCACCCTCGCGATGTTCACGATCTTTCGAAATCGAGTCCGCACACCAGTACCGCTGTGGCTCTACGCGGGCTTCTATCTGAGCGCTGGGATCATTCCGGTACTCGGTATGGAATTCCTAGATTCGATCCTGGGTAAGCAGACCGCCCTGCCCGTGGGTCTTCGACTGTTCTTCGCCTGCCTGACCACCTTGTGGCTAGGAGTCATCTTCTCGCTGCTGCTCGACAGCCGGGAAAGGTTCCTCCAGACTCGCGCGCAATTGCTCGAGGAGGCCATCGAATTGCAGCGGGCAGCCTTCGAGGAGAGCGAAGCAGGGTTGGAACTGCGCCGTAGCGTGGATGCGATCGTGGATAACCGGCTGACCGAAGCACGGCAGGAGCTCGATCGGGTACTGGTCATGGCATCGGTCACTGACCAGCGTCCAGGGAACCTCGAACCGATCGTTGCTGCTCTCGAGGACACGGCCCGAGACTCTGTACGTCCGTTGAGTCACGAATTGTGGAATGAGGTGCAAGCAGAGCACCCTCGGCCCCGAACCAGACAGGTGTTTCGTCACCTGTGGCACGATCCGCGCTTCCTTGCGGGCAATACCGCCCTCATCACCGCCATCGGACTCCCGGGGGCCTCGGTGCGTGGCTTCGGTGCGTGGGCTCCGGTCGCGATTTCCCTCCTCACCGTGTCCGTGTGGGGCTTGTTGTGGGTGTCCAATCGGGTGATCGGACACGTGCGGTCCGCAGCAGCGAAGCGCGGCATCTTCGCCATGGCAGTGCTGCTCGCGTTGGCGGCGATCCTTGCCTACAGCCTGATACCTGGAGAGGTGACCACGCCCACTCAAGACGCCGGGTCAATCGTGATCGCATTCTTGACCGGGATAGTCCTCGTGTCCTATGTGGGGGCCCTGGTGGACGTGCGTCGTTCGGCTCTGGAGTCCCTGCGGTCTGACGTAATCCAAACCGAGATCGACTCCGCGGCCCGCCGAAGTGCTCTCGCGGCTGTTACGCGCGATGTGGCCAGGAGCTTGCACGGCACGGTCCAGACTCGGCTCGTCGCATGCGCCGCGTCGATCGAGCAGGCCGAGCGCACGGGGGATTCCAGCGCAATCGTTCGTGCTTTGGATGAAAGTGCCGAGGCGATAAGGGGCATCGGCTCGCCGGAAGCCGAAACCGACAACGCATCGCTCGGCGAGGAGGTCGATCGACTCGTTGGTAACTGGCGCGCCGTGTGCGAGGTGAAACTGGACCTGGAGCCAGCACTGGCCCAGCGCACCGATCTATCCCACGTCACCCACATCGTTGAGGAGGCGATGGCCAACGGCTACCGGCACGGAATGGCTGACACGATCGAGGTGGTTGTTCACCAGACTTCGAATGGCGCCGCTACCGCGATTGCAATCGAGGTCCGCGACAATGGGATAGGACCTACGGGGAATCCACCGGGCTTAGGCCGTCGGCTCATCGCCGATTACTGCGGTGACCGCTGCGAACTCACTCGCGAGGGCCAGTGGACCGTACTCAGGGCAGTCGCTGCGGCAAGCCGGGACTAGGGATAGTTGACTACCAAGGGATCGTCGAGGGCCATCAACACTGGGATATCAATCGGCGGCGATGGTGCTGTGTACGGGACCCCGGGAGTGGGATCGTTGCCTGGGCCACCGGGGTTGTAGACGGGGGAGTACTCGCCGGTCGAGGGCATCTGAACCCGCGTGATGGCCCGAAGTGCCTCGTCATCGCCGGACAAGATGATGTCGATCTGGTTGTCCTTGTCCTCCTGATAGCAGTCGTCGTAGGTGCTTTGCGGCAAACCAAGGTCAGCCAGCCCTTCGACGCGCAGCGTTCCTCCGTTGATCTGGTAGTCCATGCCGGTTTCGGAGACGAGGACCTGTTCGCCAGCGTCGTCGACGGCAGTAATTCTAAAGAAGCGCTCGTATTCGGTCGGCCACATTCCGCGCACGCCGTCAGGTGTCATGCCGCCGGTCGTAAAGACGCGCAATCGGTACTCAGCTCGATTTCCGTAGAGGGCTTCGCCGTGATTGGGAAGGAGTCCCGAACTGAACAGAGCCGGACCTGAATCACCTTCCGAGGTGTATCGAGTGAGTTTCGCCGCAGCAAGGCGGGGACCGCCCCTGTCCTGGGGCGAAACGTCCGGGTCGGTGTAGGGGGAGCCGGGTGCCTGCGCACTCATGCCGACCGCGGAGACGCGCTGCTTGTCCGCGCCGACCAGTTCGAGTGTTGACTCACCCTGGACTACTTCGACCGACACCGGATAGATCGCCCCTGGCTCCGTTGGATCAATGCGGTTACCGAAGTGTCCGAAGATGACAACGGTGCTGCGCTCGTTGTACTCGAAGTTCGGCCAGGCGGCGGCCACGCGAGGCTGAACGGAAGTGCCGTTTGTGAGATTCACTAGGAAATCATCGGCATCGACCGTGCTTGGCAGCACCGGCCAACTGAACTCGATGGGGAGACCATCTGAATAATGGACCTCCTCGCCGTAGGTGGTCTTGACGGCTTGTGGAGTGGCGGCGCTCGTGGAGCTCGCTAGTTCGGGTTCGTGACCGGGTGAGCACTCGAGGATGTTCCACGCACCTCCGGCGAGTCGGACACGCGTGCGCGATCCGTCCAGATCATCGGTGGAGAGGTCATCCACTCCGATGATGTTCGTGAATCCCAATCCGGCGGCCATCATGCGCGGCTCGGTATCCCACATGTCAGCATTCACCAGCACGTCCTCGCGCAGGACGCTCGCTGAATTTCGCAGTGTGGCCGTGATTCGAATTGCCACCACTAGTGCCAGGAGCATCACCACAAGGGCGAGGACGGTCACGATCTGCGCCCAGCGAGGTAGGCGGCGCCATGTCCCTGTCATGGGTGTTCGGCGCAGGCCCGGGAGTTACCGGACGAGGTCGGCTGCACCATTCGTAGATTGTGGAGAGTCCTGATCGTCATTTTCCACCGAGCTAGCACGGAAAGTGAATGCCACGACCGTTGTCACGCCAACCCTCGTGAGGCTCCAAGAGCCGTCGGGGCCAACGGCATCGTCGTACTGGCGTGTGCCAAGACCGGGGAGCCAATTCTCATCCGGAGCCTTGCCGTCGTTGCTGCAGGTCACGTGCCACCAGTTCCCATCGTGCGTGACCTCCACTCGCATACGTCGAGCCCTTCCGTGCCGATATGCGTTCGCAGCGCATTCGTCCACCATGGTTCCGAAGAGTCTGGGGTGTTCGCTGCGCAGTATGTTCAAAGCTGGTGACTCCCCGTATTCGATGTGAATGTGCTTGGCGCTCGCGACTGTATTGAGATGCGCTGCGTGCTCGAGATCGGAATCGGTCAATGCGTTGAGTAGTTGCGGGAGCAGTTCAGACGTGATTTCGCGTAGTTGTGCCAAGGCGTCTGACCGTTGGTCAAGATGGAACAGCAATGCGATGCCCGCTAGTCGGCTCTGCACTCGGCGGTGCAGCACCTCGGCAATTAGTCGGGCTCGCTCGTGGTAGTCGGTCAGAGTCCGCCAACGCTCCGCCAACGCAACCTCACGTTGTTCGGCGACCTCCGCAACAGTCGTCCTCGCGCTTGCTGCAAGAGCACCGAAAAGAGTGAGCACACCCCCGAAGAGCGAGAGTCTCATGAGGTAACGGGTGACCTCAGCCATGAAGCTCCCGAGGGTTATTGAAGAACCGAAAACCACCATGATCGCCACGACTGTGAAGCTGGTTGCCAGCCCGATGCCAACCCACCACAGCGCCATCAGTCCTAGTGAGGCATCACTTCGTCTCCTTCGTTGACGCCACTGCATGAGGATGTAAAGGACGACGGGCACCAGGAACGATGCGGCAGTGGCCACAATCACTTTCGGGCCGACGAACGAGTTTGCAATGAAGGAGACCGCGGGCGCCGCGCCGAGCGCTACCAGGGCGATCATCCACACTGGGGGATCGTTTTCTCCGGTCCAACGTGACGTAATGTGCAGGCGGGCGCCATCCTTCGAATCTTGCATCTGCTGCGGACGCCCAACAGCGGTTTGATCGATGAACTGGCCCCGCAGTGGAGCAGTGATCGAGCCCGGGCCGACTACGGCCATGCCGCTGATCTCCTGGCGGGCATCGAGTTCGGCAGGGACAACGGTAGTGACGTCGATCCGGAGCGCTCGGTTCTCAATGACCAAGGAGATGCTGGGGGATGCGCCCGTCGTCTGACCTGTAGCGCCGATGGACGTTATCCAACGGAAGAGCTCGACCTGGACTAATTCGTCGAGCAATTCACCTCGGGAGTCCATCTCGCGCACGACGGGAGCTGTGCGCACATCGATCCCCTCCGCCGCGAGGGCAGCGATGAGTCCTACTTTCACCGCGATCGGATGGAGCCGCTGGCTCAAGGGACGAAGCTGGTCATCTATGAAACTTTCGACTTCTCGTGCTGCTTGTGCTGAGGTCTGGTGCTGAATTGTCGACTCGAGAGCCACGAGAGGTTTCATGACGCAGTCGTTGATGGTGTCGATGTCATGTCTGTACGTGTCTTGAGTCAGCTTGTCGAGTCGCGTGTTGACGTAGGTGATCAACTGCAATGATGGTTTGAGTTGTGCGCGAGCAAGATCGGCGTCTCGGCGAAAAGAAATAAGTTCGTCTACCCCGTAGGCGATGATGTACGTGTTTGCTGCACGCGTGATGACGACCAGCACCAGGACGAAGCCTGCCCGCTGTTGACTGAGACCGATGATTTCGAGGCATGCGATGAGAGTGATGCTGCCCAGTGCACTTGCCAGTCCGTACTGACCGAACCACTGAGCACGCGGGCGTGTTTGCAGTAGGCGATCTAGGGGAATTCGCAGTGCGGAAGCTTCCACTGTCAGCGTCAAGAGGCTTGTGGCCGTGATCGCGATCACGAAGGTCCAGGGATCGAACTCCCACGGATCGAAACTGGTTGCCATGAAAAGGACACCGGCCAGGGCCAAAATGACGAAGGGTGTCAGTCGGGGTTCGTGCCAGTCGTGGTTCTCTTTCACGGTTCGATCACGCCACGAAGACTAGGGCCTGGGCTGCGTGCGCTTCGTGCTGCGTAAGTACATGGCTACGCATGCCACCCGGGCGTTGATTCCTGATTCGTGAGGATTGATGCTCAGCGCGCGGATGATGTCGGAGACCACGGACTCTACGGAGCGAACGCTGAGGACGAGTGCATCGGCGATGTGCTGGTTCGACCAGCCGTTGGCCATCAACGTGAGAACCTCAGACTGCCGACTGGTGAGGTTGCTGAGGGGGCCGGTGATCTGGGGTTCAAGAGAGTCGGTGAGGGTGGCATCTACTACCAAATCGCCGGCAGCAGCCCCGCGGAGGGCGAGATCAAGTTGGCCGAGATCCGACACGCTCGTCTTGAGTAGGTATGCCCATCCGACGCCACCGGTGGTCGGCGCGTCGGCAAGCAGCGCTGGCATCGCAAAGTTGGAAAGCAGGACCACGCCCCGGACCCGGCGGGCCGAGGCCAGCCGCATTGCCAGGGCGTATCCGTCCTCTCCATCACCAAGATCGATATCGGTCAGCAGAACATCGGCGCGCAGATCGGGTGCCATTTCGAGTAATTGCTCGGCGGTTGCGAATGCGGCCGCCACACGGATGCCCGGAAGTTGACTCATGAGTCCCGTGCAGAGCAACTCGCGGTAGAGGGGCTCGTCTTCGACCACGATCGTGTCGAGGACTGCGTTCATACCGCCGTTGTGTCCACTAAGCGCTGTGTCATCGCCACCATTCTCTCGCAACTATCAAGATGTCACCGTGGCAGCACCTGCGAAGGGGAATTGCTGGGTGGTTCCGTCGGCCCAGGGCTGGTACGTGGGCTCGAGCCTTTTTGCACCCCGCTCCACGTCGAGGAGCTTTTGCATGATCACCAAGACAGGCTGGTGGTCAGCGATCCCGTAGAGATTGAGCATCTCGGTCGGGTCCTTTGAGAGGTTGTAGAGCTCGAACTGATCGTCCGGTGGAGCGATCTCGCCGGCCCCGGGGTTGAGTGACTTCACTGTGGTCACGGCCACTCGCTCGCCCGGCTGGTTGTAGACGCCCGGCACGAACGTGCGTACGTCTTGGACGTTGGGGGTGCTCCAATACTGCGGGTTATCCCAGTACCGCGAGTATTTCCACTTTTCGATTGCGCCACCTAGGCCGGTAGGCAGGTGCGCCACTACCGTTTCAACGCAATTCGGCTGCTCAACGGGCTCGTAGGCGGTACCCAGAATCGAGATGGCGCTGGTGCTCTTGAAGGGTTGATCGTCGGTCATGAAGTAGACCGGCTGGTCGCGGAGCGAGGCAGGGTCGCTTTCTCCGAGCAGGATCCCCGAAAGATCGCGGCCTGGTAGCCGGCGCACCTGTGTATGGGTATTGCGAAGATCCTTGGCGATGGCACCCTCGTCGAGGCCGGCGAGTCCGAGCATCGTGGGAATCAGATCGGCGTGACTTGTCAATATGTCGGATGCCTGAGCACGCGGGAAGAGTTCAGGATTGTGGAAGACGAACGGGACACGCAGGACCTCGTCGTAGGCGTTGTGCCACTTTTGGAACATGCCTCCATGTGCACCGAGCATCTCTCCGTGATCAGACATGAAGATGACCACGGTGTCGCGGTACTGCTTTCGGTTTGACATCAAGGCGCTCATCACGCTTGCGATGTGATCGTCGACTTCCTTCTGCAGTTGGTAATAGAAGCGGTGGTACATCTCGTTGTTGTTCAGTGGTTGGAAACCGAAGGGATACTGGTCGACGAAACTGCCCTGGGCCGTGGGCTTCTTGGAGAGATCTTCGTTTTCCGACGCGCGGTACGCCGGTGTGAACAAGTCCCGTGGGACATTGGAGCCCGCGAGTTGCTGGGGGAGATAGAAGGCATTTCTGGTTCCCTGGGCTTCTGCCTGGGCTGATGCCGCGAGGGTGAAGCGACCCCATGTTGTGATGTCGTGCGGGTTGACGAACGAGGTGACGAGCAGCCATGGCTTGTCGGAACTACGCAGGCGCTGGAGCTGCTCGACGCTCATCTCAGCGTAGGCCTTGTCGCGGCCCCGTCCGAACCAGGCGGATGAACCCGAATTGAGCGGGTTGCTGCCGTGCGGCTCCGGGCCGACGAATCCGGTGAACCCGAACTTATCGAGCATTTCGGCTTCGAGGTAGATGTCTTCGAGGTAGCGGTCCCGGGCGCCAGTGTCGGTGTATGACGGCATTGGGTTGTAGGACCCGGGCTGGTAGAGATCGGCATCTGAGACGTGCCACTTGCCCTTCCAATAGGTGTCGTAGCCACCTGCCCGGAAGTAGTTGCCGAGGGTGGGGACGGTCCCGGGCTCAAGCCAGTACACGTCCTCTTCGATGGCACTCTTCGCCGCCCCGGAGGTTTGTGAGACCCCGTGGAGGGACGGGTACTGGCCGGTGTAGATGGACGCCCGGCTCGGCTGGCATGCGGCGGACATGATGTGGTGCTCGGTGAAATCGAATCCCTGGCTGCGAATGAGTCGTTGAGCGGGGAGGTTCGCAGCCCGCCAGGCACGCAGAGCGGGGGACTCGTACACCGGCGCAGTACGCATTTCATCGACCATGATGATGAGGAAGTTCGGACGTCGGCTGAGTCGTCCCCGCGGCCGGAAGGGTTGGCTGGCAGCCGCGGACGAGGTCGCCATGGCGGCGGCACCCGTGGCGACACCGGCTACTCCCGCCGCCTGCAGCAAGCGCCTGCGACTTATGTTCGGTGTGTTGGTCATGGGACCTTCCTTCTCTTCCTATCGCGGGTTGCTGATGTAGACGTTGCCGGTCATTGTGTTGTACGTGACGATGTTGTCGAAGTAGAGCTCGTTGCCGACGATGATCCGGGCGCGCCCACTTGGGATAACGCGAGTGAGGTTCACTGAGGGCCTATTCCCGGCTCGGTACGAGATGCCGGCAAAGGCCGAACCGGGTTCTGCCCAAGTGACCTCCGTACCGCGCCGTAGGTTGCCGTCGCTGTTGGTCTTCAATGTCCGGAAACGCGCGCCGCGCACACGTGTGATGTTGAAGGCGGCATCCAATTGCGTAGGGAGGCAAACTTCGGGCCGCTTGCCGAAAGTCCAGCAGCCGGGGGTGGACTGGTCATCCCACAGCAGCGCACCGTTGGCGTCTTGACCTACGTAGGGCATGTCGAGAGACATCGTGGATTGCAGCGGTGGTTCGGCGCCGAGAACTATCTCCCCGCGTCGCGCGGATGCTCCGGTACGGGTGCGTTGGAAGTGGATGCTCCACCGCAGCCCGAGGACCCCCGGAAGCGCGGAGAACGGATTCACGAACCCTTCCCCTTTGGTGCCGACGCCTAAGAGGCCGTAAACACCCTGATTTGTCCATTGGCGCAGGTAGGGATTTGATCCAGTGGCGGTGATGAAGGGGATGTTGGTTGTCGTCGTCACACCGTTAAAGGTCATGGGGGCACCGGCGCGCAATCCGCGTACCTTGCCCAGCGTCTGCGTATCCAAAGACACGCGGTTGTCGGATTGGCGAACCTGCGCCGGCTTACGATCCCAGGCGCCGGGGAACAGGACTAGCCCGGAGAATCCGGTATCGATGATTACCCGAATGGGGGCGGATCGACCTACCCGCATCACGATGGTGCCGTTCTGCCCGCCTCGCCCGGGGGTGTCCACGGTTCGGACAGGAATCGAGACAGTGGGTGGCTGGGTTGCTGACGGCGATGAGCTCGTGGGCGCGTCCGGATCCAAAGTGCCCAAAGGGTCGAGCGCATCGGCTGCGTAGGCGGGGGAGACGAGGCTCACGGAGGACACCATCGCGACTGCCAAGGTGGCGGAAACGAGGGTCCGGACTAACGAAGACCGGGTGCTCATGTCGCACGGTAGGCACTGAAGCATCGTTTAGTCACGCTTCGGCAGGCAGAAGCCGTGCTACCACGGGGGTCGGTCGTGACACTACGAACGGTGCACGAGTTCCTCGGCGTCGATCTTGACGACTTCGGGATCGGTCTTCGGCGCGTAGCGCTTGACCGTGGTGCCATCTGGGGCGACGAGGAACTTCGTGAAGTTCCACTTGATCGAGGACCCGAGCAACCCGCCTGTCTTCTCCTTCAGGTACGCGAAGATCGGATGGGTTTTGGAGCCGTTGACATCGACCTTCGTCGAGAGTGGGAACGTGACGCCATAGTTCGTCTCACAAAAGTTCATGATCTGCGCATCGTCACCCGGTTCTTGGTGGGCAAACTGATCGCAGGGGAAGCCGAGAACCACGAGATCGGGACCGAGTTCTTCGTAAATCTCTTGCAGACCCTTGTACTGGGGCGTGAAGCCGCACTTGCTCGCGGTGTTGACGATCAGTAGCGGCTTGCCCTCGTACTGCTTGAGCGAAACCTCCTTGCCGGTGTTGTCGGTGAAGGAGAGGTCGTAGATCGAATCGGCCATGAAGACATTGTGGGGCAACCGCTGGCCCTACGCTCGATCACATGGCCGGCGCTGTGGTCCTCGATGTGAACGAGACCCTCTTCTCACTGGATGCGCTCGACCCAGTGTTCGCCGATCTCGGCCTAGCGGATCAACGAGACCTATGGTTCGCCCGAACGCTGAGGAACGGATTCGCCCTGACGTCTGCTGGGATCTATCGATCCTTTCCCGACGTGGCGCGCGGTGCCTTCCTTTCGCTGGCTCCCGAGCGCCTCTCGGTTGCCGAAGCTGACGAACTCCTTGCTGCCTTTGGTCGGCTCGCACCTCACCCGGAGGTTCCCGCGGCGCTGGAGCGGCTGCGTAGCACCGGCAAACCCGTTGTGACCCTGAGCGTCGGCAACGCTGTGAACGTCGAACGACTTTTCCACAATTCCGGGATGGAAGGTC
>CBFIHB010000029.1:0-17316 GCA_965662415.1 Actinomycetes bacterium
CTCAGCTTGATTGACGATCGGCTTCGAAGTCCCGGAAGTTGAAGTACCAGATGTAATAGCCGGCCATGACCGGTCCCGCGAGGATGAGGAAGTACGGAATAGCCCCGCCCACCCCTTGACCGATGTACTGGAATGCCTGCCACACCAAGGCCACGGCCAAGACGACGAACACGAGGGACACCAGATAACTCTGCGGCTTGCGAGCGCCCCAGGGGCGCCCGGTGATGTCCTCGTCGACCGGTTCGCCGGCAGATTCACTCATAGCGGCATCGTGCCACAGGCGAGGGTCACGCGTCTGTCCCGAAAACCCGCGCAGCCAAAGCCTCACGCCTATTTTCGAAACGATCCACCTGCTGATCCATTTCGGCGAGGAACGCGGCCAGTTCCTCGCGCGCCTGCTCTCCGGCGGGTCCGAGATCAGTGCGCTCGAAGACCTTCCACTTGCGCAAGATCGGCCAGAGCACCTCGTCGCGGTGTTGCTTGAGGTCATAGATGCCGGCTACCGCGATCTGCACCGCCTTGCGGGTGAATCCATCGATGCCATGCCCTGGCATCGCGAAGTCACGAACGCTGTCCCATACGGCCTGCATGGTCGCATCGGGAGCGATATCGAAGGCCGCCGAGAGCACATTGCGGTAGAAGACCATGTGCAAGTTCTCATCCAAGGCGATCCGCTGCAGCAAGCGCTCGGCGTCTTCATCTCCCGTTGCGCTACCAGTGTTGCGATGGCTGACACGCGTGGCCAACTCCTGGAAGGACACGTAGGCCAAGCCAGCCAGGATGCCCGGGTGGATCGGCTGGAAGCCTTCGGTCATGTGGGTCACGCGGGCGCGTTCGAGGGCGATGGGATCGACGGCTCGGGTGACCACGAGATAGTCCCGGATGGCGGTTCCGTGCCGGCCCTCCTCCGCCGTCCATCGGCCGACCCACTCGCCCCACGGCCCCTCGCTACCGAAGATGTCCGCGATCGCGTGGTGGTAACTCGGCAGGTTGTCCTCGGTGAGCAGGTTGATGATCAAGCTCGTGCGCGCTACCTCTGAGAACTTCTCCTCCTCAGGAGTCCATTCCCGGCCGCCCAGGGGCCCGGAAAAATCCTCACCCTGACTCCAGGGGACGTACTCGTGCGGGAACCACTCCTTGGCTTGGCCGAGGTGACGGTCCAACTCGCCGGCGACCACCGGTTCGAGTTCCCACAGCAGACCCCTGGTCTGCCCGGCTACCGTGCCTGTGGAGGTTTCCCGTTCGTGGGTACTCGTCATGTGCAAACTCTGGCACACACCTTCGGGACTTTCGGCCTCAGCCGTCCAGAGCCGGAGGTATTAGCGTTATGTCCGGGAGAAAGGACGGTGCAGTGATGACCACACACGGAGATTCGCCTGAGGAAGTCGCTCGCGCTACGGCGTACGAAGGTGGGCCGGTGGGTGATGCAGCGGACCAAGCCGAGCACTTGAGCATGGTGATGGAAGCGGAGGCTATCCACAATGCGCTCAATGGCGGAGGTGGTGAAGGTTCCCTCGACGGGCTCGATTACCCGCTCGAGGACATCGAATCGACCCTGGCCATGGAGGATGCGGAGGACTCGAGCGACGATCCGATGCATGCCGGTGGGCTGACTCCGCGTCCCTGGATCCCCGCGGAAGAAGCCGCGATGCACACCGAAGACGATTTCGACGCGTCCGCCGACGAGTACCTCGACGATGAAACGTCCGCTGAGCGCGCCGATCCCAACTTCGATCAGTACGACGAGCCGATCGCTCGTGATCACCTAACTCCGGAGGACGAAACGCTCCAGGGCGTCGATCCTTACGAGTAGATCCCCGCGAGTAGATCCGAGCGAGAAGACCGCTACTTCTTGCCTGTGGGCGGCTGAGGCTTGCGCAGTTTGCGTGCGCCGGCCTTCACTACGCCGCCTAGGACCATGCCCAGGGCGAAAGAGCCGATCACCAGTGCCCATACCCAGATGTCCAACTCGGCGCCAAGGAAGTTCACCGGCGCCACCTGAAGGTTTTGCACCGCGAACACCAACAGCAACACGATGATCACGATGAGCACCACGCCCCGCCAGGTAATCGTGATGCCCTTCTTCTCGGGCTTCTTGGCCAACTGGCCTGGATCCTCGCTCATGACGCCTTCCAGTGTGCTTGGCTGAGACCGTGCAATCGAACACTACCCAGCCCCAGGACCTCGAAGCCACCATTGCTACCGAATACAGCGATGGCATCGCCTACGTCCGGCTCAACCGACCCGACAAGTTGAACGCCTTGACCCCGGAAATGGGGCCGCAGTACGCACAGATCCTGGCCGACCTAGATGCCGATCCCGCGGTGCGGGGCATCCTGGTAACGGGAGCAGGACGCGGGTTTTGCTCCGGAGCCGACCTTGGTTCACTCACGGGGTCGGTGGACGCGCTCCGCCAGTACGTGGCAGGACAATCGATTCGGACACTGCCCGGAATCGCCTTGAGCCTGAGTACACCGGTGGCTACCGCAATCAACGGTCCGTGCGCTGGCATCGGTTTCGTGCTCGCCATCAGCGCCGATGCACGTTTCGTTGCACCCCAGGCCACCATGAGTACCACCTTCGCGCGGCTGGGGCTCGTCGCGGAATACGGCATCGCGTGGTTGCTCCCCCGCCTCATCGGGCTGCCAGCAGCGACCGATCTACTGGTCACGGGCCGAACGATCACCGGCCTTGAAGCCCAAGAGCTCGGCCT
This sequence comes from Actinomycetes bacterium, assembly GCA_965662415.1. Lineage (GTDB taxonomy): Bacteria > Actinomycetota > Actinomycetes > S36-B12 > S36-B12 > S36-B12. The sequence goes on from CBFIHB010000029.1 coordinate 2,714, forward strand.
CGCGACATGCGCGCAGGATCCGGTGGAAGCGGCTCGGGCGTGGCTCACTGAGATCACCGAGCACTCGTCCCCCGCGTCTGTTGCGGCTATGAAGCGTCAATTGCTGCTCGCCGATAGTCAGACGTTGAGCGAATCGATCGATTCATCCCTGGTCGAGATGGCTGCCGCCTTCGATTACCCGGACCTCGCAGAGGCGCTCGCGGCGCGCTTCGAGAAACGACCGCCCAGATTCGCCGATTACCCTGCGACCGACTAGGTCAGCAGGCCGCAATGGGCGAGGGCCATCCGCACTAGGCGCCCTTGGCCACCACTCATCTGCTCTTGGAATGCAACGCTGCTGGCTTCCTGCGGACTGACCCACACGAGGTCGAGCGCCTCCTGGCTCGGTGCGCAGTCGCCTTCGATCGCAACCACGAAAGCCAGCGAGACCGCATGTTGGCGCGGATCATGGAATCCAGTGACGAACTCATCGGGAAAGTACTCGACCACGGTGAAGGGTTGGGGTGATGCCGGCACCTGCGGCAGCGCCATCGGGCCGAGATCCTTCTCCAGGTGACGCACCAGGGCGTCGCGCACCAGTTCGCCGTAGAGCACTCGGCCGGACACAACTGCCCGACTGATGGATCCGTCGGGCATGCCCCGAAGCAACAGTCCGATGCTGGTGACCTCACCTCGATCATCGGTGCGCACCGGCACGGCATCGACGTAGACCATCGGAACCCGTTCGCGCGCTGACTCCAGATCGCTCTCGCTGAGCCAGGAACTACGCACATCCAACATGTCGCTCACGAGCAGCATTGTGACAGCCCGATCGCACCTGACGCTGACAAACTTCCGTGAGGGAGGAGTTGCTGGTCGGTACCTGCGATATCCACCTGCAGGTGCGAGATTGGAGCAGTCGGCCGTCGGATTGTGGGGTGGTACCACCCCACAATCGACGCAAAACGGCGATTGAGGCGCTCTCGGGTCCACAATCGAGCCATATCCCCGGGCTTTTAAGTCACTGGCGAGGCGAGGCGGAGGTAAAGATGCGAGCGTTGGTCGTCGACGACGACGATTTCACGCGGGTGCTCCTCGTGCGAACACTGAATGCGGCCGGCCACGAGGTGGTCGGCGACAGCGCCGATGCTGCCGGCGCCATGCGCCTTGCGGACACGGCAAAGCCGGATATCGCGATCGTGGATCTCGACCTCGGCCCCGGGCCCAATGGCATCGATCTGGCCCACGGCCTGCGCAAACTGAACCCGTCCGTCGCTCTCATCGTGCTGTCCAGCTACCAGGATCCGCGTCTGGTGGGTTCTACGCGTCCCCTGCCGCTTGGGGCCATGTACGTCTCGAAGCGATCGGTGGGTGACCCGGCCACGTTGGAGGCGAGCGTGCAGGAGGTGTGTTCGGCTCCGCTGGCCGAGCGATCCCTCAGCGGATCTATCGATCCCAAGAGGCGCCTTAGCGACAACCAGGTGGAGATCATGCGGTTGGTCGCTGAGGGCTACTCGAACGCCGAAATCGCCAGACGTCGAACCCTGACCGAACCCGCCGTCGCCAAGGCAGTGGCGCGATTGGTCAAACAATTGGAACTCGATATCGGCGATAACGACAACGTCCGAGTCTTGATTACCCGCGCGTACTACGACCTCATTGGAACATCCGCGGTTCGGCGCGAGTGATGCCCACCTTGCGCACTCGGCTCGGTGGCAGATGGGCGATCTCGTGGCAATCCACGGTGCTGGGCACCGCCTTGGTGATCGTGTTGGCCACAGCCACCGGCGGCGGACTGGGAATCACGGATGTGTTCTGGCGCGATCTGCCGGGTTGGTTCTTCGCCGCGTTCCTCGCTGGCGTGGCGATCGTCATATACATCGGGATCGCCAACGTGACCGTCTTCCGAAATCGGCGCGCGCACCCACTACCCGTGTGGGTGGCCGTCGTCTTCCACGGAGGGATCGGACTCATCTTCGGTGTGGTGTTCCTGGCCATCGCGGGAGCACTGGACCTGGCCACCGGCGAGCGCGGTTATCAGGCAGTCGTCGGCTATGTCCTCGCTGGATTGTGGTTCTGCCTGACGATGTCCTTGTATCTCGAAGCCCGAGACCGCTACCTACGCGAGCGCCGGGCCCTGCTCGAAGAAGCCGTCGTGCTCGAACTCTCCCAGCTACATGAATCGCGCATCATCGAGCGATTGCGTGCGGCTGTCCCCAACGCACAGGCCTTGACCGTGGAGACAAGTTCAATCCTTCCCTTGAATGCCTGGTGGTCTTGGTCCAGCGAGTTACGTGAAGCCGATTCGGACACGTTGGAACGCAAGGTGCGTCGCTCTGCCCAGGAGTACTTCCCTTCCCCTGGACCTCGAGCGCTCCTGAGTCAACTGTGGACGGACGGAACGCTGGCACCCATCTCGACCGCGGTGATCGTTGCGATCGCCTACTACCGGTCCGCGTTCGGGGCCTGGGGCCTATGGCAGGGCTTGGCCACAGTCGCACTCGTGTGCGTAGTCGTCGCTCTTCTTCTGGCGGGCGCGAACCGTTTCACGACAAGTGGCCCGATGCGTCTGACACTCGGCTTGACTCTGGTGATCGGCGCGTCTGTGCTGCTGCTCCTGCCTGCACTGACCTCCATGGGTGCCGCTCCTGCGTTCGGCTTGGGGTTCGCGCTCGTGGTCGCGAGCGCTGTTTTCGTGGTTCTGCCCGCGGGCCGCCGAAGTCTGGAGGCTGCCTACGCCTCGACTAATGCGAACCTGCGCCGGCATATGGATCAGCGGCGAGTCGAGCAGGCGGAGATCGCCCGGGAATTGGCGCAGGCAGCTACGCGCGCCGCAATGGAAGCTCCGGTGAGTGCGGGTGCGCAGCCAGCGGTCCTGGCGTGCGCGGCCGGGTTGCACAAGGCGGCGAACTCGGGAAGTTCGATCCGCCTTCGCTCGGCTTTGGAATGGAGCGTCGCCGTGCTCGAAGGTGACGTGGGCGACGAACAACGCGAGACCCTCGCCCAGACGCTCGGCGATGTCACGGCCCCCTGGCTCGGGCTGGTCCAAGTCACCTTGCATACGGACCCGGAGACTGGACGCATGACCGGCGCCCTGACGAAAGGCTGCCGCGTCCTGGTCGAAGAGGGCCTCGCACTGGCGTGCGGTCGTTCGGCAGCCGACGAAGTCCGCGTGGTCGTCTCCAGGTGCGAGGGTCAGTCCGATACCGATAAGGCCATGGTTTCGGTGGAGATCTTTCATGACGGCATGCCCCTGGGACCGTTGGATCTGCCGGACGATTCGCGTCTACAAGCCGACCCGAATGGCGATCGGCTGTTCGCCCTCGTCTATGCCGACTCCTTCGATCCCGCGTAGCATTCTTCCGTGTCTCACTCAACACCGGCTCGTGATGGTTCGGCGCGCCCCGACGGTGCTACCTACTCGGTTGCCTTAACCGAAGATCAGTGGCGAGATCGACTATCCGATCAGGAGTACTACGTACTACGCGAGGCAGGAACCGAACCGCCCTTCGTGGGCGAGTACACCGACACCAAAGACATCGGTGTCTATCGCTGCCGCGCCTGTAATGCTGAACTATTTCGAAGCGATTCGAAGTTCGATTCGCACTGCGGCTGGCCTAGCTTCTTTTCGCCTCTTGCCGAAGACCGGATCGTCGAAATCGAAGATCGCAGCCTGGGCCAAGTCCGCACAGAGGTGCGGTGCGCCAGTTGCGGCGGGCATCTCGGTCACGTCTTCGCGGGTGAGGGGTATCCGACGCCCACGAACCTGCGGTACTGCATCAACTCCATCTCGATGAGTTTCGAGCCAACTCCCGATCCAGCGGCCGACTGAACCCGATTGGTTCACGCGGCGTGGCCTTCCCCGCGCAGACACCGAATCGTGCGTAACCTGCCGATGTGCACACGGTCTCCGGCCCAGACGTCGATTTCGCCGCAATCGCCGATCGCGCTGCCGAATGCGAAATTCGACCGGAGTTCGAGATTTCCACCGCGCCGTCTCCTTCGCGGTTAGCGCCCCACGCGTGCACACTGACGGCTCAGGCTGCCTCCGGACCTGCGGATTCGAGTTGGGAGAGTGCATCCGGACGGTTCGTATTGCTACACGATCCCGACGGAGTAGATGAATGGGAAGGGACATTCCGGGCTGTCATCTTCGCTCGATGTGACGTCGAATCCGAGATGCTCGCCGACCCGCTGGTGCACGAAGTCGCCTGGAGCTGGACGACCGACGCTCTGGAGCCACTGCATACCGCCCAGATCGGCGGCACTGTCACGGTATCGACCGGCACCTCCTTCGGCACCATGTCCGAACGTCGCCCCGACGGCCTGATCGAGGTGCGCGCGTCATGGACGCCGGCACCGAATGACCACGGCGCTGAACTTGCCGACGACATCGGCGATCACGTGCGAGCTTGGATCGACGTTCTGGCACGGCTGGCGGGCTTGCCGCCGCTTCCACCCGGCGTCGCCTCGGTCGGATCCCGACGCGCACGGGCCACGTGAACATCGAACCCGCGGAAGAACCCGGAGTAGCCCCGGCAGCGTTGGCCCCGTTGGAACTTCGCGACGGCCCCGCCCACATGGTCGCTTCCACAGAACACCTAGCGGCCTACGGCCAAGCCATGGCGCAAGGCTCCGGCCCCGTAGGTATCGACGCCGAACGGGCATCGGGATACCGCTATTCCCAGCGTGCCTACCTCGTTCAACTGCGGCGTGAAGGCGCGGGAACGGCCCTGGTGGATCCGGTTTCGGTACCCGACCTCAGCCCTCTAGACGCCGCCATTGCAGACGCGGAGTGGATTTTGCATGCGGCCACCCAAGACCTGCCGTGCCTCGCCGAGGTGGGGATGCGGCCGCGCAAGCTATTCGACACCGAGGTGGCGGCCAGGTTGCTCGGCCGCGAGCGGGTGAGTTTGGCGGGCCTTGTCGCCAGCGAACTCGATCGTGGTCTAGCGAAAGGGCAGGGAGCGACGGATTGGTCTCTTCGACCGTTGACGGCCGAACAATTGCGCTACGCGGCATTGGATGTCGAACCACTCATCGAACTGCGCGATGTGCTCACCGATGAACTGGCAGCCGCTGGGCGACTGGACATCGCGCATGAGGAGTTCGACCACCTCGTGGGATTCCAGCCACGGGAACGCGGTCCCGACGAGTGGCGGCGGCTATCGGGAATGCACAAGTTACGAAAGCCCCGGCAATGGGCGATCGCTCGCGAGATGTGGCAGGCACGAGATTCTCTCGCTGAGCGCAAGGACATCGCTCCCGGACGCCTACTCCCCGACTCTGCGATCGTTGCGGCGGTACTCGCCGAGCCCACCTCACTGTCGGCCCTTTTGGACACCTCCGGGTTCCACGGACGTGGCGCCGGCCGCTATGGCCGTACCTGGTGGTCGGCACTCGAACGAGGGCGATCACTAGCGGATAGCGACCTCCCGGCTAAGGCTCCCCGAAGCGACGGGCCGCCTCCCCCGCGCAGTTGGGCCGAGCGCAACCCGCCCGCCTTCGAGCGGTTTCAGCGCGCGCGATCCGGCATCGCGGACATCGCGGAATCTTGGTCCATCGCACCCGAACTCCTGATCGCGCCGGACACCGTGCGTCGCATGTGCTGGGAGCCACCCGCAGATCGCTCCGAGCAAGGACTCCGCGACACGCTCGCAGGTTATGGAGCCCGTCCATGGCAGATCGACACCTGCCTACCAGTCCTGCGCGCCGCCCTAGCCGGCGAAGTTACCAGCGAGTAACATAACTGGGGCCGAGGTTAGGAGCCCCATGAGAAGCATTCAGCCGGTCGTATTCGTCGACGGAGCCCGCACCCCCTTCGCCCGTGCCGGGAGTCTGTACGCACAGACTCGAGCCGACGACCTTATGGTCAAGGTGATCCGCGAACTCTTGCGCCGCAACCCGAACCTGCCCCCTGAGCGAGTAGACGACGTTGCCGTCGCCGCTGCCACACAGACCGGTGACCAGGGCATGAACATCGGCCGGTCGGTCGCGCTGCTCGCGGGCCTGCCCGCCACGGTTCCGGGCTACTCCATCGACAGATGGTGTGCAGGCGCGATGACCGCAGTCACCACGCTCTCGTCAGCCATCATGGCCGGCGCATACGACATCGCCATAGCCGGCGGCGTCGAGCACATGACCCATCATCCGATGGGCGAAGGGATCGATCCGAACCCCCGCTACCTGGCCGAGAAGCTCGTCGACCCTGAGGCCTTGCTGATGGGCAAGACCGCCGAGAACCTGCACGATCGCTTTCCACACCTGACAAAGGGACGGGCCGACGCGTTCGCCGTCGGCAGCCAGGAGAAGACGGCCAAGGCTTACGCAAACGGGTTGATCCAACCCGACCTCGTTCCGGTTGCGGTGCGTGATGCTGAGAGCGGCTGGGGCTTCGTCACCGCCGACGAAGGTCCGCGACCTGGCACCTCGATCGATGGGCTAGCCACCTTGCGCACGCCGTTTCGACCACATGGGAGGGTCACCGCAGGTAACGCATCGGCTCTCACCGACGGCGCGACTGGCGCCATCTTGGCCAGCGAGGAAACAGCCGCCGCCTTGGGCCTATCAGCCAAGATGCGCATGGTCGCTTTCGCGTTCGCTGGCGTGGAGCCGGAAGTCATGGGTGTGGGTCCAGTGCCCTCCACCATCAAGGCTCTCGACAAGGCTGGCATGAGTATCGACGACATCGATTTGTTCGAAATCAACGAAGCCTTCGCGGTTCAAGTTCTCGCATTCTTGGACCACTTCGGGATCGCCGACGACGATCCTCGCGTGAATCCCATGGGAGGAGCGATCGCCGTTGGCCACCCACTGGCCTCCAGCGGCATTCGATTGATGAGCAACCTCGCGCGAGATTTCGCGGTTACCCCCCAGGCCCGTTACGGCATCACCACGATGTGCATCGGATTGGGCATGGGCGGAACCGTGATCTGGGAGCGAGTCGAGGACGGGTCCTGATGACCGAAACCACTTCTTCTCTCGCCTCCGGCGCATTTCCCGATGAGGTGATCACCGAAGCGAAGGTGCGCCTGCTCGAGATACCGTCCGGAACCTTCGCCCTGATTACGGTGGATAACGGCCGCGACCACACTCGGCCCTCCACCTTCGGGCCGCAAGGGCTCGCATCACTGGGAAGGGCAATCGATGAGGCGGCAGCCACTCCAGGTGTCGTCGGTATCGGCGTAACTGGCAAGCCCTTCATCTTCGCGGTCGGCGCGGATCTGTCCGCTATCGGTGTCGTGAATGACCCAAAGATCATCGAACAATTCGCTCAACTCGGCCACGACGTCTTCCGCAAGCTTGGCGAGACCTCGGTTCCCACGTTCGCCTTCGTGAACGGTGCGGCGATGGGTGGCGGCATGGAACTGGCGTTGCAGTGCCGCTACCGAACAGTCGATTCCAGCGCCGCCGGGCTGTCACTTCCCGAGGTGTTCCTCGGGCTGGTGCCGGGTTGGGGAGGAGCGTGGTTACTGCCGAACCTCATCGGACCGCAAAAGGCGCTCGACGTCATCATCAATAACTCGATGAATCAAAACAAGCAGTTGCGCCCGGCACAGGCGTTGGAACTGGGCATCGTCGATGCCATGTTCGAATCCGCCGACTTCCTCGAGCGCTCCCTCGCGTGGGCCGACGACGTCATCTCCGGGCGCATCGACGTGCGCCGGACCGACATCGACCGCGATTCATGGGATCAGATCGTCGATGCCTACCGTGCGGGCGTGGAGGCGCGGATCCACGGAGCAACGCCAGCCCCCTACCGCGCCCTGGATTTGGTCCAGGCGGCCAAGACCCGCACCCGTGACGAAGGCTTCGCTGCTGAGGATGCAGCATTGACCGAGTTGGTCATGGGTGATGACCTCCGGGCCTCGCTGTACGCCTTCGATCTCGTGCAAAAGCGTGCCAAGCGACCGGTGGGTGTCCCCGATCGCGAACTGGCGCGGCCGGTCACGAAGGTAGGCATCGTCGGCGCCGGCCTCATGGCCAGTCAGCTCGCAATGCTGTTCATTCGGCGCCTTCAGGTTCCCGTTGTGATGTCCGATCTGGACGCCGAGCGCGTCGAGGCGGGCATCGCTCGAGTACACGCCGATATCGATGCACTGGCGGCCAAAGGCCGGATCAATGCCGACAAGGCGTCGCGTTTCAAGGGACTGATCACCGGATGTGTCGGCACCGCGGACTTCGCCGACACCGATTTCGTGCTGGAAGCGGTGTTCGAGGACCTGGACATCAAGCGACAGGTTTTCGCGGACCTAGAGAAGGTCGTTTCAACTGAATGCGTGCTCGCTACCAACACGTCGTCACTGTCGGTGGGAGCCATGGCACGGGATCTGCAGCATCCGCAGCGCGTGGTTGGCTTCCATTTCTTCAATCCCGTTGCCGTTATGCCGCTGTTGGAGATCGCACGAGCGGAGAAGACCGACGATGCGTCCTTAGCGACTGCATTCGCCGTTGCCAAGGAACTGAAGAAGTCAGCCGTGCTGGTGGCCGATGCACCCGCATTCGTGGTTAATCGATTGCTGATCCGCTACCTCGGTGAAATCACGAAGGCAGTCGATGAAGGATCCGACTTCGAGGTTGCCGACCGTGCGATGAACCCGCTCGGGTTGCCGATGAGCCCATTCGCGTTGCTGCAACTCGTCGGCATGGGCGTGGCTGCTCACGTATCTGAATCGATGCACACCGCATTCCCCGATCGCTACTACCTCTCCCCCAACCTGCAGCGGATGCTCGAGGCCGGAGTTTCAGGCATCTGGCAATGGGACGACACCGGGAAGAAAAGCCTGGATCCGAGGATCGAGGACGTGTACGTCCGTGGGGACATATCCCTCGACGAGGCTCAGATTCGAGACCGCGCTTTGTGCGCGCTGGCCGACGAAGCCCGAAGGATGCTCGATGAGGGCGTAGTGGCCGAAGCCCAGGACATCGACTTGTGCATGATCATGGGCGCCGGCTGGCCGTTTTGGCTCGGAGGTTTGACTCCCTACCTGGACCGAACCGGAGTCTCGGAGCGGGTTACTGGTCGACGCTTCCTGGAACCGGGGGTTGCGTCGCTTCCTGAGTGATGGGCTCCGCCGCAACCCACTCGACAACAGACCGGGACACATGCTGGGCGGTGAGACCGATCGATTCGAGGATCTGATCTCGCTTCGCGTGGTCCAAGAAGCGCCGGGGCACACCGAAGCTTCGCACCGGGGTGTCGACCCCCGCGTCTTGCAATGCCAACGTGATGGACGAACCGATCCCACCGTTGCGGATTCCATCCTCGACCACCGCCACGTGCCCGGCCTGCCTGGCCGCTCGGATGACCGCCTCGCAGACCGGCATCACCCAGCGGGGATCAATGACCGTGGTGGCGATGCCTTGATCCTTCAATCGCTCTGCGATCTCAACGCTCATTGCCGCAAAGGAACCCACCGACACGATCAGGACATCCGGCGTGGGCCCACCGTCGACTAGAACGTCTACACCGCCATCGGAGCGGATAGCCGCAACATCGGCCGCCAGTGCCCCTTTGGGGAATCGCACAACCGTCGGGGCGTCATCGATCGCGATCGCTTCGCGCAACAGTGCTCGCAGCGTCGATTCATCCCGAGGCGCTGCCAGGCGCAGGCCCGGGACAACACCCAGCATCGCCATGTCCCACATGCCGTTGTGGCTAGCCCCATCGTCGCCGGTCACACCTGCGCGATCGAGCACGAAGGTCACGCCCGCACCATGCAAAGCGCAATCCATGAGCACCTGATCGAAGGCGCGATTCAAGAAAGTTGCATAGACGGCCACAACGGGATGCATGCCGCCGTACGACAGCCCAGCCGCGCTGGTGGCGGCGTGCTGCTCAGCAATCCCCACGTCGAACGTTCGCTCCGGGTAGCTCGCCGCGAATCGCTCCAGACCGGTCGGGCCCAGCATCGCCGCGGTGATGGCTACGACATCGCGGCGATCATGGCCGATTCGCACCATTTCATCGGCGAATATCGACGTCCAGGTTGGTCCGGATTGGGTCAATGGCTTGCCAGTATCCGGGTCGATGACCCCCACACCGTGGAAGCGGTCGGCTTCATCGGCTTCGGCCGGTGCGTAACCGCGTCCCTTACGAGTAATCGCGTGGACGATCACCGGGTGGTCGAAGTCTCGGGCGCGAGAGAGAGCGAATTCCAACTCTTGTTCATCATGACCGTCGACCGGACCGATGTACTTCAGGCCTAGGTCTTCGAACATTCCTTGCGGCGCGACGACGTCCTTCAACCCCTTCTTGACCCCGTGCAGGGCGTCGTAGATGGGTGTGCCCACGACCGGGGTCCGTTTCAAGACTCCTTTGCCCCACGCCATGAAGCGTTCATACCCGCGGGTCGTCCGCAAGGTTGCCAAGTGGTGCGCCAGTCCGCCGATCGTGGGGGAATAGGAACGCTCGTTGTCGTTCACCACGATCACCACGGGCCTATCGCTCGCCGCGATGTTGTTCAAGGCCTCCCAGGCCATACCGCCGGTGAGCGCACCGTCGCCGATCACCGCGACAACGTGACGCGAGCCAAGAAGCCCACGGCGTTCCCAGGCCTTGGCGATGCCGTCGGCGTAGGAGAGTGCCGTTGACGCGTGCGAGTTCTCTACGATGTCATGGGCGCTTTCCTCGCGGCTTGGATAACCCGATAGGCCCCCGACTTGCCGTAGTGAGTCGAACTCAGGACTGCGCCCCGTGAGCATTTTGTGCACGTACGCCTGATGCCCTGTGTCCCAGATGATGGCGTCGTCAGGAGAGTGGAAGACCCGATGCAAAGCGATCGTCAGCTCCACCACGCCCAAATTCGGCCCTAGATGCCCACCGGTCGCGGCAACCTTCTCAACGAGGAAGGTTCTGATATCCGCCGCCAACTCCTCTAGCCGGTCCGCCGGAAGAGCCCGGAGATCGTGGGGGCTGCGAACCCGTTCGAGCAACCCGGCGGTCACCTCGGTGTCTTCTCTCATGGCCGCCCAAGTCTACGCGCCGACGCTCCCCTTCGCAGGGTCGCGCACCGGCGTTGCCGAGAGCTCAGGACACGGGCTAGAGCATCGAGCGCAGCACGTAGGGCAGGATGCCGCCGTTGCGGTAGTAATCGGCTTCCCCGGGCGTGTCGATCCGTACCGTCGCGGTGAACTCCACGATCCTTCCCCCCGGGCCGATCGCCTCAACCCCGACCTGCGCCGGAACCGGCCCGGAGTTCATCTCCTCGATGCCGCGGATAGTGAAGGCCTCGTCGCCTTCCAACCCCAGGCTGGAGGCGCTGGTGCCCTCGGGGAACTGCAGGGGCAGCACCCCCATTCCGATCAGATTGGACCGGTGAATCCGCTCGTAGGACTCAGCGATGACGGCCTTTACCCCCAGCAGCGCCGTCCCCTTGGCCGCCCAGTCGCGACTCGACCCCGATCCATATTCCTTGCCGGCCAAGACCACCAACGGTGTGCCGTGCTGCGCGTAGGACTGGGCTGCGTCGAAGATCGGAACCACCACGTCGGTGCCCTGGGTGAAATCCACGGTGAACCCGCCCTCCACACCTTCAAGCATCAGATTGCGCAGCCTGATGTTGGCGAACGTGCCTCGGATCATCACCTCGTGGTTACCCCGACGCGAGCCGTACGAGTTGAAGTCCTTGCGTTCGACACCGTGGGCGGTCAAGTATTCCCCGGCCGGACTGTCAGCCTTGATCGATCCGGCCGGCGAAATGTGGTCCGTGGTGACCGAGTCGCCTAGGAGCGCGAGCACCCTGGCACCGACGATGTCCGTCACTGGCTCCGGCGACGTACCCATGCCGTCGAAGTAGGGCGGCTTGCGGACGTAGGTGCTACTCGAATCCCATTCGAACACCTCACCTTGCGGAGTAGGCAACGAGCGCCAACGCTCATCGCCGGCGAAGACATCCGCGTAGCGAGAGGTGAACATCTGTGAATCGATCGACGCATCGATCACGGACTGGACCTCGAGGGCGCTGGGCCAAATATCAGCCAGGAATACCGGATTGCCCCGTGGATCGGACCCAAGCGGCTCGGTCAGCAGGTCGACATCCATGGTTCCGGCAATTGCGTAGGCAACGACTAGCGGAGGCGATGCCAGGTAGTTCATCTTGACGTCGGGGTTAATGCGCCCTTCGAAATTCCGGTTGCCGCTCAGGACCGACACAACGGCGAGGTCATGCTCGTTGACAGCCGCACTCACTTCCGGAATCAAGGGTCCGGAGTTGCCGATGCACGTCGTGCAGCCATACCCCACGATGTCGAAGCCGAGCTTCTCGAGATACGGCAACAAGCCGGAACGTTCGTAGTAGTCGGTCACTACACGTGATCCGGGGGCCAGAGTGGTCTTCACCCAAGGCTTTCGCATCAGCCCGCGATCGACAGCGTTCTTAGCGAGCAGGCCAGCGCCAATCATCACCGAAGGATTCGATGTGTTCGTGCACGATGTGATCGCTGCGATGGTGACCGCGCCGTGGCCGATGCTTACTGGTTCTCCAGCAATGTCGAAGTCGGCCTGCGCGCTAGGTGCATAGGTGTAATCGTCGAGAGCGCGTTCGAAGGATGCGCGGGCCGCGGACAATGCGACACGATCTTGCGGTCGCTTGGGGCCGGCAAGGCTGGGCTCGATCGTTGCGAGGTCCAATTCCAAGTACTCGGAGTACCGGGGTTCGACGGAGGGGTCGTGCCACAGGCCCTGCTCGCGTGCGTAGGCCTCGACGAGCGCGATCTGCTCCTCGCTGCGACCGGTCAAGGTCAGGTAATCGATCGTGGCCTGGTCGATAGGAAAGATCGCGACGGTGCTCCCGTACTCCGGGCTCATGTTCCCGATGGTCGCTCTGTTGGCCAATGGCACGGATGGCACTCCGTCGCCGTAGAACTCGACGAACTTCCCAACCACGCCGTGATGTCGCAGCATCTCGGTGATCGTGAGCACCAGATCGGTGGCCGTTGTTCCCTGGGGCAATTCACCGGTGAGCTTGAAGCCCACGACCCGCGGGATAAGCATGGACACCGGTTGACCGAGCATCGCCGCTTCGGCTTCGATTCCGCCCACACCCCAGCCGAGGACTCCCAGACCGTTCACCATGGTGGTGTGTGAATCAGTGCCGACCACAGTGTCCGGGTACGCCTGTCCCCCGCGCGCCATGACGACACGTGCCAGGGACTCGATATTCACTTGATGGACGATGCCGGTACCCGGAGGCACCACTTTGAACTCATCGAAGGCATTTTGGCCCCAACGAAGGAACTGGTAACGCTCCCGATTGCGCTCGTACTCGAGCTCGACGTTGCGTACCTCGGAGTTGATGTTGCCGAAGAAATCGGCAATCACCGAATGATCGATGACCAACTCAGCGGGCGCCAAAGGCTCGATGCGTTCTGGATCACCGCCAAGATCGCGAACGGCCTCGCGCATGGTCGCGAGGTCCACCACCACGGGAACTCCGGTGAAGTCCTGCATGACCACCCGTGCCGGCGTGAATTGGATCTCGGTGGATGGTGATGCTGCCGGATCCCAGGCACCGAGTGCGGCGATAACTTCCTGTGTCACGTTCGCGCCGTCTTCGGTGCGCAGGAGGTTCTCCAGTAGGACCTTGTGCGTGAAAGGAAGGCTTGCCGAGCCATCCACCGCGCTGAGTCGATAGATCTCGTACGTTGACGATCCCGAGGATGTCGAAACGCTCAACTCCCCACGCGCACCGAAGCTGTTCTGGCTGCCCATCGATGGCCTCCCGACTAGATATCTTGACGTCAAGATATCTGATCCTCGGCCTCGAAGGCGCCGACCGCCTCCAGATGGTGCGTTTGGGGGTAGGCATCCCAAGCCCGCAGTTGCCTGAGCCGATAGCCCCGTGAGGCCAAAACGGCCACATCCCTGGCCAGGGCCACCGGATCGCAGGCCACGTAGACGATCATGCGGGGCCGCAGCGCCACGACTCGCTCCAGGGTGGCCTGTCCGGCACCGGACCTCGGCGGATCCATGACCACACCATCAGGGCGCGGGCGGTTGCCGTCCGAGAGCCATCTGCGCACATCGCTCCGGTGCACGTGCACCCAGCTTCGCCCGACGAACGCCTGACGAGCACTGGCCACAGCAGAGCCGTCCGATTCGACGGCGTGGATGGCGCCGTTCGAGCCGACTCGAATCGCCAGTCCTGCCGCAATAGGTCCAGAACCCGCGTACAGATCCCACCAGGTCTCACCTTCGCGCGGCTTTCCGAAGTCCAGCACTGTCTCCACGATGTCCGGGACAAGGGCACGCTGCGCCTGCCAGAAACCACCCAGCGGCACCTCGAACTCGAATTCTGTCCCGTCGATGTCGATTCGATGGCGCAACCGCTGATCTGTGGGACCGCGCGCAGCAAAGGCGTCCACTCCATCGCTCGCAGCCACCACCTCGAGATCTGGTCCCGCTGCAGATTCGGCTGAGTCGATCTGCGTGATAACCGCCTTTGCGGACTGCAGCACGCAAGGCTCGGCGATCGCGCAGTTATCTGCCGACACGATCTCCGTGCTGCGATAAGCGTGCATTCCCGGAACATATGTGCCGTCCGGGAGGCCAAGTACCGAGAAGCGCATCCGCGATCGCCACGCCCAATCGCTGCCCAGGGAACGCAGCCCAGCCTGCGTCAACT
>CBFIHB010000030.1:0-17244 GCA_965662415.1 Actinomycetes bacterium
AGAAGCGCCCGGTCGTCCGCGAGGACGAGTCCCCGTGGACTGACGCTGAGCTTGCCGCGGTACGCGAGGAACTAGGCGAGGAGAAGAAGCGCCTGCTCGAGGAGATCGCATCGGCTGAAGAAGGGCTTGCCGATCTGATCCGCGACTCCGGTGACGGCGCCGGGGATGATCAAGCCGATGCTGGGAGCAAGACCTTTGAGCGCGAGCATGAGAGGTCCTTGGCCAACAACGCTCGGGACATGCTCGAACAGGTCGAGCATGCACTCACCCGTATCGGCGATGGTTCGTACGGGGTGTGTGAATCATGTGGCAAGCCCATCGGCAAGCTTCGCTTGCAGGCTTTCCCCCGTGCGACCCTGTGTCGATCGTGCAAGGAAGCCGAGGAGCGCTTCTAGTTCACGGTGGCCTCATCGATTGCCCGTAGGCTGAGGTGATGGTCGAGCCTCGCCGCCGAGTTCTCGGTGCCCTGTTCGCGACGGCGGCAGGTGTCGTCGTCGTCGATCAACTCACCAAGGTCTGGGCGGTTGCCGTTATGCAGCCGCGCATCGCCGACGGTGAGGGGCCGATCTACCTACTCGGACCCCTCTTGCGTCTCACTTACACCGAGAACAGTGGTGCTGCGTTCGGTGTTGGGGCTGGCTACACCTGGGTCTTCACCATCGTGGCAGTCGTGGTCGGCATCGTCATCGTGCGGTTTTCGCGCACCATCACGTCGATGCCGTGGGCGATCGCGCTTGGGGGGCTGCTCGGCGGGTTACTGGGCAACCTGATCGATCGCTTGACGCGGCCGCCGAGCCCGGGGATGGGCACCGTCGTCGATTTCATCGGCTTGCCCAATTTTCCCATCTTCAATGTGGCGGACATGTCGATCACGTTCTCCGCTATCGCGATGATCTATCTCGCTTGGCGGGGCGTTCCCTTGGCCGACGAACAGACGGAGGAGTCCTCGGATGCGGGTGCGCAGTGAGCCGGTTGCTTCCCGTGCCACCGACACTCGTCGGTGAGCGTGTCGACGTCGCTTTGGCGCAAATGCTGGGCCTGTCGAGGGCTCGCGCAAGCGCTCTGATGGCTGAGGGCGCGGTGCGTATCGGCGGCGATGTCGTCGCCAAATCCCACCGACTCGGACCCGATGAGTGGATCGATGTGGACGTGGCACACGGGGTTGCGGCGAGCGGAACCGACGGCGGCGCCGACGTCGTCGAGCAGATCCCGGTGTTGTGGGAGGACGACGAGGTTGTTGTCATCGACAAGCCGGTCGGGGTCGCTGCTCATCCGAGTCCCGGCTGGCGTGGGCCGACCGTGACGGGCTCACTGGCCGCCGCCGGCCACCGGCTCGCTGAATCCGGAGCGGCGGAGCGCGAGGGGGTCGTGCACCGACTGGACGTGGGCACCACCGGGGTGATGGCGTTGGCGAAGACCCCGGGCGCCTACTCATCGCTCAAGGAGCAGTTCAAGGAGCGCACGGTGGACAAGGAGTACCACGCGATCGTGCACGGACTTCTCGATCCGCTGGCCGGCACTATCGACGCGCCGATCGATCGCCATCCGACTAAGGACTACAAGTGGGCGGTGGTGGCGGGGGGACGCCCGAGCATCACCCACTACGAGACCTTGGAAGCTTGGCCCCGAGCCTCGCTCGTGGAGGTGCACCTGGAGACGGGTAGGACCCACCAGATCCGGGTGCACATGGCCGCGATGCGACACCCGTGTGTGGGGGATACGACCTACGGAGCCGACCCGACCCTCG
Organism: Actinomycetes bacterium; assembly: GCA_965662415.1. Classification (GTDB taxonomy): domain Bacteria; phylum Actinomycetota; class Actinomycetes; order S36-B12; family S36-B12; genus S36-B12. The sequence goes on from CBFIHB010000030.1 coordinate 1,748, forward strand.
CCGATGCACTGGGGCTGACGAGACAGTGGTTACATGCGAGATCCCTGGGATTCGACCACCCGGTGACCGGGGAACGGATCATCGTGACCAGCGAATACCCGATGGACTTGCAGACAGCGGTTGATCGGCTGCGGGACGGCCTGCCTTCGTGAACTACGACGCCGGCTTGTCCTAGGGTTGAGCGATGCCCGTCCGAGCACCGATCGATGCCGCCTGATGCGAATCCGGTGCCGCGCATGAGTGATTCCCGTGGCGACTTCGTCCACCTGCACGTACACACCGAGTACTCCATGTTGGACGGTGCGGCACGACTGTCCGATCTGATGGACGAGGCGGTGCGGCTGAACATGCCGGCCATCGCCATGACCGACCACGGCAACCTTTTCGGCGCCTATGACTTCTACATCACTGCGCGGACCGCAGGGATCAAGCCGATCATCGGACTCGAGGGCTACTACGCGCCGCAGGGCCGGGCCGAACGACGCCCCTTCGACTTCGGAGGCGGGTTCGACGAAGGCACTCCCGAGGATCCCGGAGCCGGGCGCGGAAAGCACAACTACACCCACATGACGCTCTGGGCGGCCGACACCAGGGGCATGCACAACCTGTTCCGGCTGTCGTCGCTCGCCAGTTTGGAAGGTCAGTACCACAAGCCGCGCTTCGATCGGGAATTGCTCGATCGGCATGGCAGCGGCCTCATCGGCACTACCGGATGCCCCAGCGGTGAGGTGAACAGGTGGCTGCAGGCCGGTGAGTTCGACAAGGCGCGTGCCGCCGCCGCTGACTTTCGCGACATCCTCGGGGCGGGCAACTACTTCTGCGAGTTAATGGACCATGGTTTGGCGATCGAGCGTCGCTTTCGTGAAGATCTGATTCGTATTGCCCGCGATCTCGACCTGCCACTGATCGCGACGAACGATCTGCACTACGTGCACGCGGCCGATGCCGATACGCACGAAGTCCTGCTGTGCGTGGGTACTCGCACCACGATGGATGATCCCAAGCGCTTCCGCTTCGACGCCCGTGACTTCTATCTGAAGTCGGCCGAGGAGATGCGAAGTGTGTGGTCGGAGCTGCCGGAGGCCTGCGACAACACCCTCGTGATCGCCGAGCGTTGCGATGTTTCCTTCAACGAAGGTGCGAACCTGATGCCGGCCGTCCCGGTGCCGGAAGGCCATACCGAGGAATCCTGGTTGATTGCCGAGGTGGAACGCGGTCTTGCCGAGCGCTATCGGGGGTCGGTGCCACCGGAGGTACGAACGCAGGCGGAATACGAACTGCAGGTCGTCTCGCAGATGGGCTATCCGGGGTACTTCCTCGTGGTGGCCGATCTCGTGCGCTATGCCAAGGACAACGGGATTCGTGTGGGCCCGGGTCGTGGTTCAGCGGCCGGAGCGATGATCGCCTACGCATTGGGTATCACCGAACTCGATCCGCTCCAACACGGGCTGCTCTTCGAAAGGTTCTTGAATCCCGAGCGCATATCGATGCCCGACATCGACATCGACTTCGATGAGCGCCGCCGTGCGGACATGATCCGATACGCCACTGAGAAGTACGGCGAAGCACGCGTCGCGCAGATCGTGACGTTCGCGTCCATCAAAGCCAAAGCCGCTGTCAAGGACAGCGCTCGGGTGCTCGGGTACCCATATGCGCTCGGTGATCGCATCACCAAGGCGATGCCACCATCCGTGATGGGTAAGGACATCTCCCTCGCCGGAGCGTTCGACCCTGGCGATGCTCGCTACGGCGAAGCGGCGGACTTCCGAGCCCTATACGAATCCGATGCGGAAGCGCGACAGGTGATCGACACTGCCAAGGGACTCGAGGGGCTCAAGCGACAGCCCGGAGTGCATGCGGCCGGCGTTATCTTGTCCCGCGAGGCGCTGATTGACGTCATTCCCGTCTGGCGCCGGGAGCAGGACGGCGCGATCATCACGCAGTTCGACATGGGGGCATGTGAATCCCTGGGACTGTTGAAGATGGACTTCCTGGGTCTGCGCAACCTCACGGTTCTCGACGATTGTCTGGACAACATCGAAAAGAACTCAGCTCAGCGATTGATCCTCGAAGAGATCAGCCTCGATGACCGGGCTGCCTACGAATTGCTGTCGCGAGGGGACACCCTCGGAGTGTTCCAACTCGATGGTGGGCCGATGCGATCGCTATTGCGCTCCATGCAGCCGGACAACTTCGAGGACATCTCCGCGGTCTTGGCTCTCTATCGACCAGGTCCGATGGGTGCCAACGCGCACAACGACTACGCCGATCGCAAGAACGGACGCAAGCCGGTTGTGCCGATCCACCCCGAGCTGGCAGAACCACTTGGTGAGATCCTCGGCGACACCTACGGCCTGATCGTTTACCAAGAGCAAGTCATGGCCATCGCGCAAGAACTCGCTGGCTACTCCCTGGGCAAGGCGGATCTCTTACGTCGCGCCATGGGCAAGAAGAAAAAGGAGATCCTGGAAAAGGAGTTCGTCCCCTTCCGGGATGGCATGCGCGAGCGCGGTTATTCCGATGCTGCCATCGACACGCTCTGGGAGATCCTGGTCCCCTTCTCCGATTACGCCTTCAATAAGGCCCACACCGCCGGCTACGGACTGGTCTCTTACTGGACCGCGTACCTCAAGGCGAACTATCCGGCCGAGTACATGGCCGCGCTGCTCACCAGCGTTCAAGACGACAAAGACAAGAGCGCCATTTATCTCGGCGAATGCCGGCGGATGGGTATCAAGGTGCTGCCGCCGGATGTGAACGAGTCCGATGGCGCCTACACCGCGCGCGGCAGCGACATCCGCTTCGGGCTATCGGCAATCCGAAACGTCGGGGATGGTGTTGTCGACTCCATCATCGCGACTCGGCGCGCCAAGGGGCGGTACTCGGACTTCCATGACTTCATTGCCAAGTCCGACATCAGCGTTTGCAACAGACGCGTCGTCGACTCCCTCGTGAAGGCCGGCGCATTCGATTCATTCGGTCATACGCGCAAGGGCTTGGGTGCGGTGCACGAATTGGTCATCGATTCCGCGGTTGATATCAAGCGAGCCGAAGCAGCCGGACAGTTCGACCTCTTCGGTGGTCTCGGGGGTGGCGATGACGACGAACCCTCCGGGTTGGCCGAGCAGACGCCCGTCCCGGTGGGGGAGTGGGATAAGTCGGTCCTGCTCGCACACGAGCGCGACATGCTCGGCTTGTACGTATCCGATCATCCGCTTAGCGGTCTTGAGCATGCGCTGGCCACCATGTCGGATCGTTCCATCGCTTCGCTACTCGCCGACGAGACGCTGGAATCGGCGGTCCTCACCGTGGCCGGTTTGCTGACCGCGGTGCAGCGCAAGACCACCAAGAAGGGCTCGGCATGGGCCATCGTGTCGATTGAGGATCTCGACGGTGCGGTGGAAGCCATGGTCTTTCCGCAGACCTACAACTCGGTGGCGACCCAGTTGGTCGAGGACGCCATCGTGACCATGCGGGTGCGGGTCGAGCGCAGTGACGACGAAGGACTGCGGCTGATCGTCATGGAGGTACAGACCCCCGATCTGTCGCAGGCCGCCAGCGGACCACTTCGCCTGTCTCTAGCGGCATCGCGGTGCGTACCGCCGCTGGTGGAAAGACTCAAAGACGTCCTGTCCCAGCATCCGGGGACCACTGAGGTGCACTTGCACTTGACGGGCGGCACACACACCACGGTGCTGCGCCTCGACGACGCCATGCGGGTGAGCCCGTCGGCATCCCTCTACGGAGACCTCAAGGCCCTACTCGGCGCCAACTGCTTGAACTGAGTGCTGCTGGCAGCGCGCGGTCGAGCGCCACGGGCGAGTGTCGTACCGTTTAGCGGTGACATCCACGTCGACTCCGGAGCCAGCCCTCGAACCGGATAGCGGGAATTCGTCCACCATGGGTCGGGTTCGGCCGGAGCGGCCGGAACGTGCGGTGCTATTGGCCGGGATCATCGTGGGACTGCTCAGCGGTGCGGCTCTGGGTGTGTTGTGGTGGCGATTGGCTCCGCGTGTTCCCATCGTGATCCGTCCCGACGGCTCGCGTCCGCAGGGTTTCCAGCCGGAGGAGTACCTGGCTGCGGATATCGCTTTCGCGGTGCTTGCGCTGGTTGCCGGGATAGTGCTCACGATCGCCCTCGCGGCGATGCGCCGCCAACACCTTCTTGGTGTGCTCGGCGCGGGCCTGATCGGCAGCGTCCTGGGCACCTTGGCCATGTGGCAGGTGGGGACCCGGCTCGGTTCCGTGGACATCGAGGGGTTGATCGCAACCACCGAAGAGGAGTTCGTGGTCAACGCGCCGCTAGCGGTCACCATGCCCGGGGTCTTCCTGGTGTGGGCGATCGGCTCAGCGGCGGTCGTGGTGGTGCTCGCTTTCGGTGACTGGCTAGCCGGCATCAAGTCCCGTCGCTGACTGCGATCGGAGATACCAACGCATCCGTAATGGCGATCGCGTCGGCAGGATTGATGGCGATCTCCAGCCCACGTCGCCCTGCGCTTACGAACATCCGATCGAGTTGCTTCGCGGACTCGTCGATCACGACGGGCACTCGTCGCCGCATGGAGAAGGGACTGATTGCGCCCAACGCGGAGCCGCTGATCCGCTCAGCAGTGCGTGAATCAGCGAGTTCGGCCCGGCGAGCGTTCATGGCGGAAGCGAGTTTCTTTGCCGCCACTCGCGAGGGAACCGGGACCAATGCCAGGCAGATGCTGGCATCCACCGACCAGACGAGGGACTTGAAGATGGCAAACGGATCGCAGTCCAAGGCAGTCGTCAACTGTCGTACTGCCTCGGGTCCATAGTCATCGGCTCGGTCGTCATGGTGGAACTTGTGGAGATCGAAAGCCACTCCGCGCTCACGCAGATAGGCCGCAGCCGGAGAGCCGGAACTGTGCGATGCTCTCCCAGTCACGATGCAGGTCAGGTTGGTCAGTTTGGTCAATTGGTCGATGGCGAGGCGTTGAGCAAGTCGAGCGCTGGCACCGCGCCGAGCGCGGCGATCATCGCGGTCTCGTAGTCCAGCACCCGGATTCCTTCTACGAGTCGGGTGAGGGCGTCAGGGGAGGCAAGCAATTCGTTGCGAGTAGCGGCGTCGACGATCAATGCGGCGGTGATCAGGTAACTGAGGACGCCAGGATCATCGGGCACCTGTTCGTCATCGGAGCGTTGTTCATCGAGTCGACCGCCAAGCGCGGCACGGTAGCGCTCGAAAGCGGACATCGCCCGGCGTACCACGGCGTGCACCTTGGGGTCATCGTCGTCGATATCGGGTTCGGGCAGGAAGTCCACGGCGGCGCGCAGCAGCGGCGCAGAGCGATCCACCTCTCGCACACTGAAGCGGCGTCCGCCGATGGTGACGATGTCGTACCGCCCGTCCTCCAGGCGATCGGCTTGTCGAAGGACGGCGGTAACTCCAACCGGGTAGAGCTCATCGTGGTGGTCCAAGGCGGTTCCGGGCGTGGATGTCGAGCCCAGCCGGCTTTCGCGGACGGCGATTACTCCGAACTCGCGCTCATCCTCCGGTTTGGCGAGCAGTTCCTCGATCATTAGTCGGTAGCGCGGCTCGAAAATGTGCAGTGGTAGCACGAGACCGGGCACCAGCGCTGTTGTCAGCGGGAAGAGTGGCAGCCGTGTCTCCATGCTTCGAGCGTAGACTCCAGTGCGTGTTACGTCTCCTCGACTTGCGGGACAGTTCCGCCGATCCGCGCACGCAGGTGCCCCGAGCGGCGATGGATCTCGCCGATGCTGGTGCCACGATCGCTCCGACACTCGATGCCGTGCGAGATCGCGGAGCCGATGCCGTACTCGAGGCGGGGGAACGCTTCGACGGCGTACGCCCGGATTCGTTGCGGGTTCCCGGGGAGGTTATCGAGAGCGCGCTGACCGGCCTGGACCCAGCGGTTCGGGCTGCACTCGAGGAAGCCATTGCGCGGGCCCGGAAGGTGCACGCAGATCAAAGACGCGTTGATGTCATCACCGAGGTGGTTCCCGGTGGATCGGTGACCGAGCGATGGTTGCCGGTCGCGCGCGTGGGCTTGTACGTTCCCGGTGGCCGGGCGGTGTACCCGAGCAGCGTGGTGATGAACGTGGTGCCCGCACAGGAAGCTGGCGTTCCCTCCCTTGCGGTAGTCAGCCCACCGCAGCGCGATTTCGATGGCTGGCCGCATCCCACGGTCCTCGCAGCGTGCGCGTTGCTCGGTGTCGAGGAGATTTATTCGGTTGGTGGGGCCCAGGCCGTGGCGATGCTCGCTTACGGCGTCGATCTACCCGATGGCACGCGTTGCGAGCCGGTGGATTTGGTCACCGGCCCGGGCAATATCTACGTCACCGCTGCCAAGCGGGCACTGCAGGGGATCATCGGGATCGACTCCGAGGCGGGCCCCACCGAGGTGGCGATCCTCGCCGACCACACCGCCGATCCGCGATACGTGGCAGCCGATCTCATCAGCCAGGCTGAACATGACGTGATCGCCGCCGCGGTGCTCGTCACCACGAGCGAGGAACTCGCGGACGCCGTCCTGGAGGAGGTTCGCGCCCAAGTGGCACGCACTAAGCACGTCGAGCGCATCACCGAGGCGCTAACCGGGATCCAAAGTGCGGTAATCGTTGTCCGGGACATCGAGCAGGGGCTGCAGGTGGTCGATGCCTACGCCGCGGAGCACTTGGAGATCCACACCGTCGAAGCACGAGAGATAGCTATGCGGGTACGCAACGCAGGTGCGATCTTCGTCGGCCCGTGGGCACCAGTCTCACTCGGCGACTACTGCGCTGGGTCCAACCACGTACTGCCGACCATGGGTGCCGCTCGGCACTCTTCGGGGTTGTCGGTCCAATCGTTCCTGCGTGGCATCCACGTCATCGACTACGACCACACCGCGTTGACCGACGTCGCCGATCACGTGGTTGCGCTCGCACAGGCGGAGGATCTGCCCGGGCACGGGGATGCCATCACCGTTCGGCTGCGCGAGCAGATGTCGTCGTGAGCCGGTTCGACCCACCGCTTCGTGAGGATCTCGCGGGGCTTACTGCTTACGGCGCACCCCAACTCGATGTCGAGGTGCGGCTCAACGTCAACGAGAACCCCTTTCCGCCTTCTGTCGAACTCGCACGAGACATTGCGGCGACCGTCGAACGCGCGGTTGGATCGCTGAACCGATACCCGGACCGGGACTTCCTGCGATTGCGCGAAGATCTTGCTGACTACTTGGCCGGTGAATCGGGCGTTCGGCTCACGTCCGGGCAGATCTGGGCGGCGAACGGTTCGAACGAAGTCATGGATCACGTGATGGCGGCATTCGGTGGCCCGGGGCGATTCGCCCTGTCCTTTCCCCCCACGTACTCGATGTATCCGCAGTATTCGCGGGAGTCTTTCACTTCGCTCATCGAAGTTGCCCGTGATGAGGACTTTCGCATTGACCTGCCTGCAGCGCTCGCCGCAATCGGTGAGCACCGACCCTCGCTGGTCCTCGTCGCCTCCCCGAACAACCCCAGCGGTACGGCAGTGCCGATCGGTGAATTGATCGCACTCGCGCAAGCGGCGGAGGATGTGCGCGCCGTGCTCGTGGTGGATGAGGCTTATGCCGAGTTCCGGCATTCCGGGACGCCGAGTGCGTTGACATTGCTAGCCGACCATCCGAACGTGATCGTGACCCGAACCATGAGCAAGGCGTTCGCCATGGCGGGTGCGCGCGTGGGGTACGCCGCCGCCGCGTCCTCGCTGATCGACGCACTCGCGATCGTCCGTTTGCCCTACCACCTGTCGGCCATCACCCAAGCCGTCGCCAGCACCGCGTTGGCACATGCCCGCGAATTGCAGCAGGGGCTCGACGTGCTGCGCATCGAACGCGATCGTTTGGTCGCAGCCTTACGTGAACGCGATCTGCAGGTGCCCGACTCGGATGCGAACTTCGCCCTGTTCGGGATCTTCGATGATCGCCACGCGATCTGGCGAGCGCTGCTAGATCGAGGTGTACTGATTCGTGAGACTGGACCGCCTGGTTGGCTTCGGGTCACCGTAGGAACTCCCGAGGAGAACGCTAGGTTTGTAACGGCGTTGGACGAGGTCCTCCGGACGTGAGACCAGTAAAGGATGGCTAGGGTCGATGAGCAGAACTGCGCGAGTGGAACGCAACACCAAGGAGAGTTCGGTCCTCGTTGAGTTGAATCTCGACGGCACCGGAGTTAGCGATATCGCAACCGGAGTGCCGTTCTTCGATCACATGCTGGCTCAGTTGGCCAAGCACGGGGGATTGGATCTCACGGTGCGCACTGAGGGGGATCTCGAGGTCGACGCCCATCACACCGTCGAAGACACCTCCTTGGCGTTGGGGCAGGCCATCAACGAAGCCCTCGGAGATCGCGGCGGCTTGCGGCGGTATGGCGATGCTCTCGTGCCGCTGGATGAATGTCTGGTGCAATCCGCGGTCGATTTGTCGGGGCGCCCCTACCTGGTCCATGAAGAGCCTGAACTCGTCGAGCTGATCGGTTCTTACGACACCACTCTCACTCGGCACATCTGGGAGTCGATAGTGGCCACCAGTCAGATCACCTTGCACGTTCGGGTGCTGAGCGGTCGCAATGCTCACCATGTTGTGGAGGCGCAGTTCAAGTCGGTCGCTCGCTCGTTGCGCGATGCAGTGGCGCAGGATCCGCGGGTTGTGGGGGTCCCTTCCACGAAGGGAACCCTGACCGCTTCGTGATGTGACCGATATGGACGTCGTCGTACTCGATTACGGCAGCGGAAATGTGCGCTCGGCTCAACGCGCCCTGGAACGTGCGGGAGCGCGGGTCGAGGTGACGGCGGATGCGCGCCGAGCGATGGAATGCGACGGTCTCGTGGTTCCGGGAGTGGGTGCCTTCGCCGCGTGCATGCGAGGTTTGGAAGGAGTCCGCGCGCCAGGGATCATCGATCGTCGTCTCGCGGGAGGACGGTCCGTACTCGGCATCTGTGTGGGAATGCAGGTGATGTTCGCGTCGGGAGTCGAGCACGGGGAGCGAGCCGAAGGCTTGGCAATGTGGCCTGGGGTGGTGGAACGGCTCGATGCTCCCGTGCTACCCCACATGGGTTGGGACACAGTCGATGTTCCCGAAGGCTCGTTGTTATTCGACGGCGTCGAAGATCAGCGCTTCTACTTCGTGCACTCCTTTGGGGTGCGCAAGTGGGACTGGGTGGCCGAAGATCGACTTCGGCGGGCGCCGGTGGTCAGTTGGTGTGACTACGGAGGTCGTTTCGTGGCGGCCGTTGAGAACGGTGCGCTCAGCGCTACCCAATTCCACCCAGAGAAGTCCGGGGATGCTGGTGCGGCAGTGCTACGCAATTGGATTCGCAGCCTCACCTAGGCTGACCTGCGTGACCAAGCCCAAGTTGCTCGAACTCCTCCCGGCCGTCGATGTGGCCGATGGCCAAGCCGTCCGACTCGTTCAGGGCAAGGCCGGCACCGAAACCACCTACGGTGCGCCCCTCGAGGCCGCCCGCTCATGGGTGAACCAAGGGGCAACGTGGATCCATCTCGTCGATCTGGATGCCGCATTCGGTCGGGGAAGCAACGCAGAGGTCATCCGCCACGTGGTGCACTCCCTTCGCGATCACGTTCAGATCGAGCTTTCCGGCGGAATCCGCACCGACGAAACCCTCAAAGCTGCCTTGGACACTGGCGCCACCCGCGTGAATCTCGGCACCGCAGCGCTCGAGGATCCCGAGTGGACCGAACGGGTCATCGGGGAGCACGGCGAGAGCATCGCCGTCGGTCTCGATGTCAAGCACCACACACTCGCTGCGCGCGGGTGGACCACGGAGGGCGGGGATCTGTGGGAGACCCTCGGGCGTTTGGATGCCGCTGGTTGTGCGCGCTACGTGATCACCGATGTGCACAAGGACGGCACGATGAAGGGTCCGAATTTCCACCTGTTGAGAGACGTTTGCAAAGTCACCAAGGCGCCGGTCGTGGCGTCCGGAGGCATCTCGCACCTGGAGGACCTGCACAAGCTCGCAGACATGACCGCAGAGGGGATCGAGGGTGCGATCATCGGACGCGCCTTGTACGACGGCGCTTTCACACTTGCCGAGGCCATCGCCGCTATCGAGGCGCGCTACGACCCGTACGAGTGGGGTCCGCCGCGCCCGTGAGCGAGCGATGACCCTCGCGGTTCGAGTCATCCCGTGCCTGGACGTCGATGCCGGTCGGGTTGTCAAGGGCGTCAATTTCCTGGACCTACGCGATGCCGGCGACCCGGTCGAATTGGCAGCGCGCTACGACGCACAGGGGGCGGATGAGATCGTGTTCTTGGATATCACCGCTTCCTCCGGTGATCGCGAGACTACGTACGACGTCGTCCGTCGCACCGCCGAGACCGTCTTCATCCCGCTGACGGTAGGCGGCGGCGTTCGAAGCGTCGAGGATTTCGATCGGCTGCTGCGCGCCGGAGCCGACAAGGTCAGCTTGAACACCGCCGCCATCGCCGATCCTCAGTTGCTTACCGAAGCTGGGCAACGTTTCGGGGCGCAATGCGTAGTTCTGAGCGTCGATGCTCGGCGTTGCGCTGGGGGGACCGTCACAGCGAGTGGCTTCGAAGTGACGACCCACGGCGGACGTCAGGGGACTGGGATCGATGCCGTGGCCTGGGCAATCGAGGGTGTCCAGCGAGGGGCTGGGGAGATCTTGTTGAACTCGATGGACGCCGATGGCACCACCGATGGCTTCGACTCCGAACTCATCGAACGTGTTCGCACCGAAATCGATGTTCCATTGATCGCAAGTGGAGGAGCAGGTAAGCCGGAGGACTTCCCCCGCGCGGTGGCGGCCGGTGCGGATGCCGTCCTTGCGGCAAGTGTCTTCCATTTCGGTGAGATGACCATCGATCAGGCCAAGGGTGCCCTTGCAGCTGCGGGCTATCCGGTGCGCTGCCGTGAGGTGAGCGATGGCCAGTGACGCGAGTCGGGGGGTGCTCGATGAGCCCGTCTCCGACGTGATTTCCAGAGTCCGCTTCGATTCCGCTGGGCTGGTCCCGGCGATCGTCCAGCAGTGGGACTCAGGGGAGGTCCTCATGGTGGCATGGATGGACGAAGCTGCGTTACGCGCCACCTTGACCGACCGGCGCGGCACCTACTTCTCGCGCAGCAGAGGGCGGCAATGGGTCAAGGGCGAGACTTCGGGCAACACCCAGCGCGTGCTCGGCGTGCATCTGGACTGTGATGCCGACGCGATCTTGGTCCAGGTCGACCAGCATGGTCCGGCTTGTCACACCGGGGAGCACAGTTGCTTCGATGTTGAAGGACGCCAGAGTGGAACCGCGGGCAACGATGGACGGTGAGACCACACCCGGGTTGGCGGAGTTTCGCTCCTTGGCCACATCGAACCGGGTAATCCCGGTCATGCGCACACTGCTCGCCGACGGGCTGACTGCGGTGGGTCTTTTCGAGGCTTTGTGCGGTTCGCGAGCCGGCACCTTCTTGCTGGAATCCGCCGAAGCTGGTCGATCCTGGTCGCGATACTCGTTCATCGGTGTCCGATCGGCCGCAATGCTCACCGAGATTGACGGTAAGGCGCATTGGGTCGGCAAGGTACCCGTGGGGCTTCGGGAGTCCGGTCCAGCGTGGGATGTCCTGCGTGAATCCGTCGATGCGCTTCACACCATACGTGAACCGATTGAAGGCCTACCTCGATTGACCAGCGGTTTCGTCGGGTACTTGGCGTACGACATCGTTCGGCAGTTCGAGAGGTTGCCCGATGGCAACGAGGTAGTTGTTGATGTGCCGGACCTGGCCTTCTTGCTTGCTACGGACCTCGCGGACTTGGACCACTTCCGCGGAACTGTCACCTTGATCGCCAATGCGATTAACTTCGATGCGACCGACGAACGCGTCGATGAAGCTTGGACGCAGGCCGGCATGCGACTCGATGCGATGGAAGCAGATCTTTCATCGGTCAACCGAACTCCGGTGGCGCGCATCACGGATCCTGGGCCCACCCCAGTCGAGGCGCACACCACGCACTCGGACTACCTCGCCGCAGTCGCATCCGCCAAGGACTACATAGCGGCGGGGGACGCATTCCAGATCGTGCTGTCCCAGCGGTATTCCGTACCGACCAAGGCGAGCGCGCTGGACATATACCGCGTTTTGCGATCCGCGAATCCGAGCCCGTACATGTACCTGATCCGGATTCCACGGACGGTTCCTGATTCCTCTACGGAATTGTCCGAGTCGAGTGCTTTCGAGATCGTCGGCTCCTCACCTGAAGCCCTGATAACAGTTGACGAACGTCGGTGCACCGTCCATCCCATAGCCGGCACCAGGCCGCGCGGTGCTGACCTACAGCGCGACCACCAACTTGCTCATGAGTTGCTCGCTGACGAAAAGGAGCGGGCTGAGCATGTGATGCTGGTGGATCTGGCACGCAACGATCTAGGGCGGGTCTGCGCGCCGGGAACGGTCGAAGTAAGCGAATTCATGGAAATCGAGCGCTATTCCCATGTCATGCACATCGTCTCCACCGTCAATGGCGAACTGCGTGCGGACGCAAGTGCGTTAGATGCTTTGCGGGCCACGTTCCCTGCGGGAACGCTCAGCGGTGCACCCAAAGTGCGAGCGATGGAGATCATCGATGAACTCGAACCAACGCGAAGGGGCTTGTACGGAGGTGTTGTCGGATACGTTGATTTTTCGGGGAACTTGGATGTTGCGATCGCGATCCGTACCGCGGTCATCCATGATTCGATTGCCCACGTCCAAGCTGGCGCTGGGGTAGTCGCGGACTCGGACCCGGAATCCGAAGCGCTCGAATGCGCCAACAAGGCCGGGGCGGTGCTTCGGGCGGTGGCGCTCGCGCAGGGCCTGGTGGATCCAGGACAGAACTCGTGATGTCACGTGAGCAGCCGTCGAGCAGGCGCCGGCAATACCTGCTGTCCATCGTCATGATCGCGGCCGGGGCGCTCATCTCGTGGTGGGCGCTTTCTCGCCCGTGGCTTTCGTACAGCGAACCGCTCTTGGGCGCGCTGCCTGACGACGAATCGACGTTCGCTGCTGCGACCGCACTCATTCGGGTGTCCGGGGCATCGCTGGCGCCACTCGCGGCAGCTATGCCCGTGCTGCTGTTGGCTGGTATCGCCGGGGTAGTCGGTTCCCGGGGGATGGGGCGACGGATCATCGGCGTCGTCATCGTGGTGGCTGGGGGGCTGATGGCGCTGTCCATCCTGAACGTCACCTTGATCCAAGGCCTGGGCTCGCTGGTCCCCGATGAAGTAGAGGAGTACAGCACCGGCGCCGGGTTCGCCTGGGTTGCCTCCGGGGGAGCCCTGCTTGGTGTGGCAGGTGGTGTGCTCGTCATTGCTCGCGGGGCGAGTTGGCCATCGCTGGGGCGCGGATACGAGCGGGCCGCCAAGGCGCCCCGGGACGATTGGGAGGCGCTCGACCGTGGGCTGGATCCGACTGTGGATGCCGGTGACGAACCCGAGTCACGTTGAGGATGGTTTGATAGCGGCATGACTTCTGAGAGTGCGCACTCCGAACACGACGATCACGGCTCGACCCCGGCAGCCTGGACGGCCGTTTTGATCATCACGATCGCGTTCACGGTGGGCACCTTGGCTGTTGTTCTCGGCAACTGGCCGATGTTCTGGGTGGGGGTCGGCCTCGTGGTCCTCGGTGCCGTGGTCGGTTGGATCATGCGGGCCATGGGATTGGGCAAGCGGACGCCCACTCGAGAGCCTGAGCCCGCGGATTGACCGAACTCGAACAATCCGCACACACTTTGCTGACACTCGAGTACGTGGATTCGCCCACGTGTCTGCCACGCTAGGCAGGTGAGCGAACGCGGCCTGATTCTCGTGGTCGAAGATGAGAAATCCATCTCCGATCTCCTGCGGTTGTACCTGCAGCGAGAGGGATTCACGGTGCATGCCGAGTTCGATGGCTTCGGGGGCTTGAGTGCCGCTCGAACCAAACATCCGGCTGCTGTCGTTTTGGACGTCGGGTTGCCCGGTATGGATGGCACCGAGGTGTGCAAGCAATTGCGCGATGAGGGTAACTGGGTGCCGATCGTGTTCTGCACCGCGCGCGACGACGAAGTCGATCGCATCCTGGGCCTCGAACTCGGTGCCGACGATTACGTCACCAAGCCGTTCAGTCCGCGCGAGGTGGTGGCACGGGTCAAGTCACTTGTCCGGCGGGCTGGATTGACCGCGGGGGATTCGCCGGTGCTTGTGCACGGTCGACTATCGGTGGACAGTACGGGGCGCCGGGCATTCGTCGGCGAAAGCGAATTGTCCCTGACCGCCACCGAGTTCGATTTGCTCGAGCATCTCATGAGAAACCCAGGACGGGTATATAGCCGCGACCAGTTGCTCGCGGATGTCTGGGGGTATGCCTCAGCGGTTGGTACGCGAACCGTCGACGTTCACGTGGCACAGCTGCGGAGCAAGCTGGGCGATGACAGTCCGATCCGGACTGTTCGGGGTGTCGGATACGCCTGTGAAGTCGAACCTTCATGAGTGGCCGCGCGCATCACGTGAGTTCCGCCGCTTCCCGAAGCTCGCGTCGGTCGGGAATTGTGCTGCAAACGGTGCTACTTGCCAGTGCCATCGCTGCGATAGCCGTCTTGGTGGCAGGTGCGGCGGCAGCCCCATTCGTGCGTGCGGCAGCTGAGACCGAGGCGCGAGGTTCGCTGGCCACTTTGGCGGATGTGACCGCCACCTTCGTAGAAAGAAGGGATTCCGGTCGGGCCGGAGGGAGGGCGCTCCCGCGGGCACTAGGTCAAAAGTTGCGCCAAGAGCAAGTCACTGGCTTCGTAGTGACGCCGGATCTGCCGCGGCCGGAGGGCATCTCTCAACAAGATGTCGAAGCCTTGATTAGGGGGGACTTAGTTTCGCGCGTCGGCGATCTAGACACCTCGCAGCCTTACCTGATCGAAGGTCGACCGATCTCGGGCGGCGGAGTCATTCTCATCCAGCCGCTAACGGTCGCGGGTGAAGCGACGTCGGTGTTCCTCCTACGCATCATCTTGGCGCTGGCGATGGGTTTGCTGATAGCGGTGGTGATCGCATATTTCGCAGCCCGCCGGCTGTCGCGACCGCTGCGCGCCGCCCGCGACGTCGCCCATCGGATGGCCGAGGGTGAACGCGACCAAATGCTCGCTCCGCGTGGGCCTACCGAGGTGGCGGACATCGCCGATGCACTCAATGCACTGAATGCCGCACTGGTCGTTTCGGAGGGGCGTCAACGGGAGTTCTTGCTGTCGGTGTCACACGAACTGCGCACTCCCTTAACGGCTGTGAAGGGATACGGGGAAGCCCTGGCAGATGGAGTGCTTCCCGCCGACGAGATCACCGGTGTCGGAGCCACCGTCGCAAGCGAGGCCGAGCGATTGGACCGATTGGTCAACGATTTGCTCGATCTCGCTCGACTCGGGGCGGTTGACTTCCACTTCGACCTCACCGAAGTTGACCTGCGCGAGGTGCTTGCCGAGGCTGGGCAAGTCTGGCGAGACCGCTGCGCGCGAGTG
>CBFIHB010000031.1:0-16579 GCA_965662415.1 Actinomycetes bacterium
CGCAAGTTCGCGCTCCCACAGCGCAAGTTCGCGCTCCCACAGCGCAAGTTCGCGCTCCCACAGCGCAAGTTCGCGCTCCCACAGCGCAAGTTCGCGCTGTATTTCTGCAAGTTCGCGGGGAGTTTGGTTACCGAGTGAGGGAGAAGGCGACCTGGAGGAGGGTCGGATCGTGATCGGGGGCGCCCATACCGCAGGTGGGTTCGACGACGTAGATCTTCGTGACCGCCATCTGCCGGCCCATGCGGCGCATGTCCTCGGAGTCCATCCCTTGCATCTTGTTCATGTCCACCATGAACTCCGGCACCACGATCACTCCGGCGTCCAGACCGTTCACGCTGGCCCGCAAGACCAACAGCGCTTGGGAAGTCTCGACCTTCGTCACCTTGGTGATGCAATCGCGCAGCACCTGCGGATCAGCGGTCATGCCGTCGCCGGTGGGCTGCCACGTCTCCTCGGGCATCGCCAGGACGTCGGTTGGCTCCTCGACGCCTACTCCAGTCAAGATCTCATCGACGGTGTCGGCGATGGAGTCGGCGGAGAGATCATCGGTTAGCGCCATGACCTTCTTGGCCGGAGGCACGAACCCGGCCTGCACGATTTGCGGTGAGGGGCTAGTCGCGAGAGCTGCGGAGTCATTGGAGCCTTCCGCGCTCACCGGCGCATCCGCCACTACCGCCGGATCCTGCGAACCGGAACGGTCGAGAACGGTGGTGCCCACCACTAGTGCGAGGGCCACCGCGCTGGCGGCGACCAGCGGTGTGGTCCAGCGACCACCGGGCAGGATCCGCCGGCCTTTACCGGCCTCCTCCGCGGCGGCGCGTTCGCGCTCGGCCTGCACACCATCGAGCACTCGATCCCAGACATCGGCCGGCACGCGCTCGTCCCCGTACTCGCTATCGGGTTGCGGCTCGGCGCTGATTCCCCGGCCCCAGCGGCCCAGCAGGGCGGCTATGTCGCTCTGGACTTCCTCGCGGTAAGCGGGATCGTCGGGGCCATCGCCGACAGGGCGGATGACGTCGTCGTTATCGCTCATTGACGTCCTCACCTCCCTGCCATGTGCCTGCCGACTCACCTGGATCTGCTGGTGTGACGGTTGGCGGGGGTGGGTGGTTCCTCAGGAAGCCGAGGCTTTCGGCCAGTTTGGCGCGCCCGCGAGAGCAGCGGCTCTTCACGGTGCCCGGTGGGCAGTCCAAGATCCTGGCGGCCTCCTCTACCGAGTAGCCCTCCACATCCACCAGCACGATCGCCTCGCGCTGGTTCTCCGGCAGTTCAGCCAAGGCCCGGGCGATGACCACCTGGGTCTCGCGGTCCTCGATCGCATCGCGCGGTGGACCGCCGCGGCCGACCGGAGTGGCGGAAGCGGTGAGCTTGCCGGCCAGATCGTCGTCGGGGATCGGCACGCTGCTGCGCACCGATCGACGCCGCAACCGATCCAAGCTCGCGTTGACCACGATCCGGTGCAGCCAGGTGGTGACCGCGGAGTCGCCGCGGAACTGGCCCGCGCGCCGAAAGGCCGAGATGAAGGCATCTTGCAAGGCATCGGCCGCTTCCTCGGGATCTCCGGTGGTGCGCAGAGCCACCGCCCACAATCGATCACGATGCCGGGTGATCAGTTCCCCGAAGGCGTTCGCGTCCCCCGCGACGTGCGAGTCGAGCAGGTCACGGTCGGAGGGCTTCACCGCCTCGGACACGCCGCGAGCCTACTGACCGTCGAGTTGCTCCGGTGGGTCCAGTCCAGTGATCGAAATCTGCTCGATCCCGCCTTGGAATCGAGGGTTGTCCGTGGCGGTAGTAGCTGGGATGACCGGCAACCCGGTCAACCAGATCAGCACGTATTGACCGGTCACCGAGCGCGGGGACCGCAACGTGATCTCCGGACCGGCATCGTTCACCGACGCGAACTCGGTCCACAGATCCGGATCGTCGAGGATCTGATCGGCTACCCGGACGTCAAGGTCGGTGCCGAAGCCCACGAGATCGAGTTCGACGGTGGAGAGTTGCTTGGGCGCACCAAGATCGACGATCAAGCCGACACCACCTTTGTTCCCGACGCCGGGGGTGTCGTACTTGCGGGTCAACCAGGCGGTGGCTCCATCGGCGTCGACAGCCAACTCCGCTCGCGGGTTGCGCTCCTTACCGTCGGCGCCGTCGGGGATGCCGTCGTCGTTGCTGTCCCCAAGCGGGTCGTAGGACCGCACACCTTGGATCGGCAGCACCGCGGCGAGATCGGCATCGAAGTTCTCCTCGAAGGGAACCGCTTCGGACTCCAGCACCGCTGCGCTCTCAGCGGCTAGATCGTCGACGGTGCCAGTCGCTGTGAGTGCCTGCCAACCGAAGTACCCGAAAAGCCAGGTGACAGCGATCGCTGCAGCAACCCCGAGGGTGCGTCCGATCACCGCTCCGAGGGTGAGTGGGCGTCTGCGTCGAGAGACTGCTCGATCGGTGTCGACGTCGGGTGCGTCGCCCGTGGTCGTGTTGGTAGACGCTGCGGCGGCAACCGTGCTGACCGTGCTGCGTAAACGCTCGCCAACGCTCGTCGATTGCGTGGTGCTCACGGGAGCGAGGTAGTCCACTGCCGAACCGGCGGTCACTGCAAAGCCTTCCGAACTCGTGATCGGCAGAGCTCCGCGCGGGCGGGCGACTTGCCGTACCGATCGACTGACGAGGTCATCGACTTCGTTGGGCACACCGGCGCGCACTCGTGAGGGGATCGGCACGGTGCGCCCAGCAGCAGGTGCCAGTGGAAGGTGCACAGCGTTGCCGTCGATCGCGAGGGCGGGCCAGCGTCCGGTCACCATCGCGTACAGCAGGCAGCCAAGCCCATCCACGTCTGGGTCCGGGGCTGCCGGATCGATCGGTCCGAACAACGCTGCATCGACGGCGAGTCCACGGATGCGCACTTCTCCCGCGTTCGTCCACAGCAGCGCGGTGGGGCGCAAGCGACCGTGGGCCACGTCGCTGCGAGCGCCCACCGCGAGGGTGCGCGCGACCTCCGCGATCACCTCCATGGCCACGGTGGAGTCGAAGAGCGCTCCATCCGACAGCCGGTCAGCTAGATGACGCCCTTCGGCCCACTCGCTGACCACGGCGGTTCGGGCCGGCGATCCATCGACCCCGGGAGAATCGAGCACATCGAGCACGCGCAGAAGTCGACGATCATCGACAAGTGCCGCGGCACGGGCGGCACCGAGCACCCGGTTCACGCGGGCGTCGTCCTTACGGATCAAGCGAACCGAGACCGGTCTGTCGAGGATCTCATCGTGACCGCGCCACAACTCGGTGGGAAATTGCCGATACCCCTCGAATTGCTCGACGGGTGTGTGCACGCTGACGAGGTCGAGCAGCACGTACCGGTCGATCCGGGTGGATCGACCGCCGGTCGGTTCGTCAGGGGTCACGGTCATGAGCGCTTCAACTTCGATTTGACCATGCGCAGCGCGCTGGAGACTTCATGAACACGCATCAGGTACGCAAGTGCGATGAACGACGCGACACCGACGACACCGAGCACAACGATTGCAACGCCCGATGACAGTTGCGCGGCCAGATCCGGTAGTGGGGTGAAGGTGATGAGGAGTACCCGCACCACCGTCATGATGATCACCGTGATGATCCCGGCGAACACCAGACGCGCAAGCACCCACACGCTGCGTCTCGTCTGCAATACGCCTCGTCCACCGAGGCGGTGGGACAGCCACCACCACAGCAGAACGAAACCGAACCAGTAGGCGAGCACGTAACCCAGTGCGATCGCGGCTACCTGTGGACCACCAGCAGAGGTCACGCCGAGTCCACTGAATATCGAGAAGAGCCAGAGCACCAGAACGAGCATCACCGCGGAGAATGCGACGGTCACGAAGAAGGGTGTGCGGGTGTCCTCGAGGGAGTAGAAGCCGCGCAGCAGTACGTAGAACAGCGTGAACGGCAAGAGGCCGAGCATGAAGATCGACACGATGTCGCCCATGACCGAGGCTTGCGCGGTGGTCGCGGCTCCGTAGCCGAACAGCACGACCGAGACATCCGAGCCGAGGACGAACAGCAGCGCCGCAACCGGCACGATCAGCGCCGCGACAACGCGGAGCGCTCCGGCCACATCCGCGCCCACTTCCTTGAGTTTGCCCTCGTGCGCAAGGCGAGACAGCGCCGGAAGCAGCGCGGTGACGATCGAAATAGTGATCACGCTGTGCGGAAGCATGAACACCAAGTGGGCCTTTTGGTACGTGGTGATGCCTGCGGCGGTCGCACCTGTTGCCGCGGCATCGACGTTCGCCTGCGCTGCCAATCGGGTGATCACCACATAGGTGATCTGGTTGACCAACACCAGCCCGACCGTCCAGCCGGCCAGTTTCGCGGCCTTGCCAAGGCCCTGACCCTTCCAATCGAAACGCGGACGCCAGCGGTAGCCCGCCCGGCTGAGCACCGGAATCAGGATCGCGGCTTGCACAACCACACCCAGCGTGGTGCCAATGCCGAGCAGCAGGACTTGGTCGGTGGTGAGCACTCCATCAGCTGCCGCGGAGGTACCGGCGATCACGATGAACAACACGAACGTCGCTATGGCGACGACATTGTTGGCGATGGGTGCGAACATCGGCGCACCGAACTTCCCGCGGGAGTTCAGGACCTGACTGAGCATCGTGTACGCGCCGTAGAAGAAGATCTGCGGCAGGCATAGGCGCGCGAACGCAACGGCTAATTCGTATTCGGCCTGCGGATAGTCCGCCGGTGTGTACAGATCTACGATCCACGGGGCAGCGACCACAGCGGCGATCGACAAGACCAGCAGAATCGATCCCGTGAGCGTGATGAGTCGATCGGCGTACGCGGTACCGCCGTCCTCATCGTTTTCCATCCGACGCACCAACTGTGGGATGAACACCGCGTTCAAGGCGCCACCGACCACCAGGATGTACACGATCGTTGGCAATGAATTGCCCAGGGAGTACGCGTCGGAGACCAGGTAGAAGCCCAGGGCCGCCGCGAGAGCGATGTCCCGGGCGATTCCGGTGATGCGTGAGACCACCGTGCCGGTTGCCATCACCGCGCTCGGCCCAAGGAGCGCGCGCGTGTTACTCATCGACATCTCCTGCGCGATTGTTCACGCTGGCCAACCGGATCCGACGGATGACACCGACGACGACGAAAACGACGATCGCCACGAATGCGATGGCGACAACCCATGCGGCTGCGCGCGCGTATGCGGTGCTCGCGACATCGATGCGCGCCGGGGAACCGAACCTTGAACCATCGGGGGTGAGGAGTTGTACGCGCACCGGCAGCGTGTTGCCGCCCACCACTCGGGCTTCGAGGTCGACGCTCACCTTGCGGCCGGGTTCCACGGTGATTCCCTCGAGTGGCGCGGATTCCAGGCGAAGCGATGGTGATGCACGCAATTGCACACCGACGGTCACACTTCGATCGAGGTTGTTCTCGATTGTTACCGGAACCCGGCCGGTGTCGCCGGAGAAGGTGACCGTGCCTTCGGACAAGATGCGCACCTGGTCGACCTGCGCGGTCAACTGATCGCGCGTACTCGCCAGTAATTCTTCACCCCGCTCTGGTTCGGTGCGCCAGGCACTGGAAACCGAGCGCAGCAACGCCGATGCGTAGACATCCGAGATGCCGATCGGGTTGTCGAGAACGCTGGTGAATGCCGCGAGCTCTTCACTGGCAGCGCGAACTTGCGCCAGATACGGCGAAGGCAGTTCCGCGGCCTCGGCTTTACGCCCGTATCCGCCTCTGTCGCGGCGCAGTGGATTGGATGCTCCCTCGAGTAGGTCGGCAAGTGGAAGCGGAGTCATCCACGGTGCCGAGATGGTTGCCTTCAGCAGGGCGTTAGCGACGATGGGTGAGGGATCCCATCGGACGTCGTCGGGCCCCACCACGATCGCCCGTGAGGGAGCGTCCTGGGGGATCGTGCCCGAAAGCACGCCGGACTCGGCAAGGAATTCCTGGCGCACCAAGATCGCATCGGAGCGGGTGCGCTGCGGTGCGGTGAGTAGGTCCGACATCCGCGGCTCACGCAGTACCGCCTGTAGGGCACCGAAGGATGTGCTGATCACTGCACGTCCGGTGTTGGCGCCGGCATAGGCGTCCTGCGCTCGCAGCGCCCGCCCGGAGACGATCACAGTACGCACGCCGGCGGAAGCCAGGAGGTCCGCGGTCGACCGATCAATACGCCCACCCGGAGCCCAGTAGATGCCACCGGTCACCGGTTGACCGATCGCTGCGGATGCCACCGGGCCTGCCTGGGTGATCGCGCGTACTACGTCGGTGGACATGTCCGCACGGTTAAGCGCTGTTGCATCGACGTCGGCGTAGGGCAGGACCCGTAGCGCCGGACCGTCGGTGGCCGGGGGTCGGGATTGCTCCAGGGCGGCTTCCAAGGCAAGCAGCCATGCTTCGGCGTCCGCGGATCCGTCGCCCACCACCACCTGACCTCCGCGGACCACCTGGTAGCCATCGGACATGTCCCGCGCCGATTGCAGCAGTGCCGGATCAGCGATCCAACTGACCGATCGTGGTTGTAAGGAGCCGGTCTGCACGAGTTCATCCAGCCGCCCGCCGGGAGCGATCTCACGCGGCGTTCGATCATCGAGGAATATGCCGTCGGCTGCGCGCGCCGGCCAATCCGCCAACGGCCACAGCCAAACCATCTCCACCGGTGTCACCTCGGACGGATCGGGGAACCACGGAAGGAACGTGCGCACGATGCCTTGGCGTTCCTCGAACTCTTGGCTTCCTTCTCCGCTCTGGGTGCCCACCACCTCCATGGCGAGTGCATACACCCCCTGGTCTGCGAGCGGTAGTTCGGCGAAAGGGATCCGCAGCGAGAACGAGACCTGTCCGCGCGGTGGAATCGAATCAGCCACTGCGGCACGGGATTCGTCGATCACTACGTCGGCCGGTTCGCCGAACGGTTCGACCTCCGGATCAGTCGGGTTCTCGGTGTCCAGCCCCGCTTCGCGCACCGTGGTTATCTGTGAGCGCCTGGTGAGGGGCTGGGAAGACAAGCGAAGTCGCACCGCCGTATCGGCCATGACGTTCGAGGTCGTGTTGACGATGCGGCCTTGGATCCGTAGAGCGTCGCCTGGCTCGGGAACCACGGGAGTCAATCGATCCAAGACGACCTGCAGCGGGGCGTCGGTCACCGCATGCGCGCTGGGTGGCGTTGCCACTGCGACGGCGAGCAAGCTTCCGGTCGCGATAGTGGTGCTCACCAGGAGCGCCACCAGCGAACGCGCTGGGCGCAGCATCGTCACGAGGCGCTAGCTGGCGTCGGCCAGCAGGTCGGGGACCTTGGCGATCAGCCGGCGCTCGTCGGCGTAGGCCAGGCGTTCAGTCAATTCCTCAATCGGGACCCAATCGACATCGTCGACCTCGATATCCGCGGCACTCAGCTCTCCGCCTTCGGCAACCAGCAGGTAGTGGTGCACCGTCTTGTGCACCCGGCGGTCGGCAGCGGTGAAGTAGAAGTCGATCACGCCCAGCGGGGCCAACACCCGTCCGGTGATGCCGGTCTCCTCACTCACCTCGCGCACCGCGGCGGCCTCCAGGCTCTCCCCCTCCTCCAGGTGGCCTTTGGGTAGGGACCACAGCAGCCGCCCGCGCCGATCCGTCCGCGCAATCAGTGCTGCTCGCCCTCGTTCATCGACCACCAGACCCCCGGCGGAGGTCTCTTCCACGGCGGGGAGGGTCATGGCCCGAGGATAAACCTCAGCGCACGGCTAGCCTTGTGCGTCGTGTCCGACTCCCCCGATGCCGCCCCTGATGCCGGCGCAGTGCAGGCCCTGCGCAAACAGGCGGTGGCCTCGCTCGCCCCGGTGGCCGGTCCGCTCCAGCGGATCGGAGAGCGCTTCACTGTGGCCGGACACCAGATCGCCCTTGTGGGTGGCCCGGTACGCGACGCCCTCCTCGGGCGCCTGACCACGCATACGGATCTCGATTTCGCGACCGACGCGCATCCGGACCAGGTTCTCGCGCTACTCGAGGGCTGGGCCGAGGCCGTCTGGGACGTGGGTATTCGCTTCGGCACGGTCGGTGCGCGCATCGATGGCCGCGAGGTCGAGATCACCACGTACCGCACCGAGGCCTATGGCCCGGACTCACGAAAACCTGAGGTGGCCTACGGGACGGAACTTTCCGAGGACCTTTCGCGACGAGATTTCACGATCAACGCAATGGCGATGACGCTGCCGGATCTTTCCTTCATCGATCTCTTCGATGGACTTACCGACCTTGCCGCGCGACGAATCCGTACACCGATGACGGCGGAGCAATCCTTCGACGACGATCCCTTGCGCATGATGCGCGCGGCACGCTTCGCTGCGCAATTGGATTTCGGGGTCGACGACGACGTCATCACCGCCATGACCGAGCAGGCGGCCCGCATCGAGATCGTCTCGGCCGAGCGGGTGCGCGAGGAGTTGACCAAGATCGTGATGAGCGATCACCCGCGCATCGGCTTGACCTTGCTGGTGGACACCGGGCTTGCTGATTACGTGTTGCCGGAACTACCGCTGTTGCGCCTCGAAGCCGATGAACACCACCATCACAAGGATGTCTACGAGCACACGCTTACTGTGCTCGAGCAGGCCATGGCGCTCGAGCAGGTGCACGAGCCCACTTGCGAACCGGATTTGACGTTGCGTCTTGCCGCGCTGTTGCACGACATCGGTAAACCGAAGACACGCAAGTTCGAATCGGGTGGACGTGTCTCCTTCCATCACCATGAGGTGGTCGGTGCGCGGATGACCAAGAAGCGGATGCAGGCGCTGCGATTTCCCAACGACCTCACTGACGATGTCGCGAAGCTCGTCGAGTTGCACCTGCGTTTCCACGGCTACGGAACAGGTGAGTGGACCGATTCAGCGGTGCGCCGTTACGTGCGGGATGCCGGCGATCAACTGGTCCGCCTACACAAACTCACCCGTGCAGATTCCACGACACGCAACCGCAAGCGCGCACTGGCGTTGCAGCGCGCCTACGACGATCTAGAACACCGCATCGAGGAGCTATCAGAACAAGAGGAGCTCGCTGCGATCCGACCCGACCTCGATGGCAAGCAGATCATGGAGATCTTGGGCATTCCGCCCGGTCCGGTGGTCGGTGAGGCGTACAACTTCCTACTTGGGCTTCGACTCGATCGCGGGCCGATGGACGAGGCCAGCGCGATCGAAGCGTTGCAGGCCTGGTGGGCGGCGCGCTCTGACTAGGGCGCCAATTACTGGGGCGTGAGGTTACGCGCTTCGGAGGGTCGATGGTCTGGAGCAGCGTCGTCGGGGGCGTGCATCAAGATCTGCGCCACGGTGAGCACACCGACGAGCAGTGCCGTCCAGCCCAGGGTGCGTTCCAAGGTGACCGCACCGAAGGCGAAGACCGCTATCAGCCAGATCGCGAGAAGTCCCCAGCGCACGAACGGCGCGTACTCGCGTATCGGTCGACCGATAGCAGAGAAGGATGCGGGGAGACGCTGGCCGATCTGCACGAGTCCGGAATCGATCGACCCGCGAACGCTCACGGCGGCGCGCGTGTTCCCGCAGAACCAACCGAGGACTATTACCACTGCACCGAGCAGCAGTAGCCCTTGCACCGCGAGTAGCAGGTAGACCAGGAGCTGGTTGTAGAAGGTGTTTGCCGCCTGTTCGAACAAGGTGTCCTGGAAGGCGTTGACGAAACTGTCTTCGGCGATGCCAAGGCCGTAATTCAGCGCAACCGACCACGCCATCACGGTGATGCCCACGGCCACGGTGGTGCGCGCCCTGCGGGTTGCCAGTAGCACTGAGAGCGTGAACAGCGCCGCGGTCACCAGCAAGATCACCGACAAGATCGGGCTGGCCAGCCCGTAGATCGCTCGTGCCTGGGCGAGTGCGGGGGAGTCCAGGAGCACCACTTGGGCGTCGGTCTCTGGGATGGTCACGGCGCCGGCGATCTCGATGCCGTCGTCCACCAGCGATTGTTGGACTTGCTGTAGCAGTGTGGAGATGTTGAGGACGAGATCATCGCCCTCGAATTGCACCGGCCCGGTGGGATCACCGGAGAGCGCGGCGATGAACCCTCGTTGCGCAGCTTCGTTGATCTTCACCCAGGCTTCTTGGAACGCGCTCGACGTAACGAACCGCTCCACGCCCCCGCGGATCAGTCCGTCGATGCCGATCTTGATCGGACCGGAAAGTAGATCGGTCAACCGTTCGTTGGGGATGAACGCACCGAGCAGACCACTAGCCAGGTTGCCGGTGTCGATCTGCTGGATGATCGCATCGCTGACCACGTCTGCGACGGCTTGCTGGATATCGGGATCCTCCGCCAGTGGCGCAACCGTGCTGATGTATTGCTCCGGATTCGCAATCGTCTGGTGGCCCCAATGCCCGATCACCGCGATGGGTGTCAGCAAGGTCGCAACGATGAATAGGACGAGGGATACGTAGGAGCGCGCCCGCCACTTCTTGCGGGTGACGGGGCTTTGTGCGTAGGTGGCTGACGCCCCGTTGGTGGTTCCTGGCGGAGTGGCCGCCGATGAGCTCGAGTCCGTCCCGTCCGACATGTCCGCGAGCATAGGGGCGCACTAGACCCGCTGTCCGCCCGATCCATCACTCACCGCAGCAGCACGGGCGTACCAGGCAGCCGTGGCGAGCAAGATCACACCGCACGCGAGGAAGCCGATCGTGAATTGCCCGGATATGGGTGAGGCGAAAGCCGTGAGGGTGATGCCCGCGACGAGGGCGACATTCACGATCATGTCGAACAGCGCGAAGACCCGCCCCAGTCGATCCTCGGGAATTTCTCTTTGCAGGACGGTGTCGGCGCAGACCTTGATCGACTGCCCGGTAAGCCCGATCGAGGCGGCGCCAGCTACCAGGGTGATTAGGCCAGGCTGCACGGCGGTGGCGGTGAGCAGGCCGAATCCGACCACCCCCGCCTGCACTATCACGATGGCTACCCAGCGACGGATGCCGATAATGCGCGTCATGCGCGGCGTTACCACTGCACCGATCAAGGCACCTGCGGCAGCGCCGCCGGTGGCGAGTGCGAAATCGGCGAGCGCAGCATCGGCGTCCTGGACCGGGTGCAAACTGCCACGGACGAGCAACAGCGCGCCAGCGGTTAGTACACCGAAGGCGAAACGGTTCGCGATGATCGTGACCATGATGTGTCGCGCGGACACGTGTTCGCGCAGTGATCGTGCACCCAGGATCAGCCCATGCCAGACGCGCGAGAACGTGTCAGCTGGAGCCTTTCGGTTCGGGCCGAGTGCATCGACTGCGATGCGTGCAGCGATGAACGAAGCAACGATGAAGGACACGATCGCCGAGACCAGCACTACCTGACTCCCGGTGTCACCTCCGCCAGCGAACGCTCGGATGCCCACCCCCAGGATCGCGCCGACTCCGGTCGCGATGGTTCCTGAGGTGGGAGCGAGCGCGTTGCCGGTGATGAGGTTTCGGCCACTTACTACGTGCGGCAGCGAGGCTGACAGTCCGGCGAGGATGAAGCGACCTACGCCTAGGACAGTCAGTACGAAGAAGCCGAGGATCAAGTCCGCCTGTCCCGCGCCGACGATCACGATGATCGGAATGGTGAGAAGTCCCTTGATCAAGTTCGCGCGCACCAGCACGTTACGTCGGCGCCAGCGATCGAGCAACACCCCTGCGAAAGGACCGATGAAGGAATACGGCAGCAGCAGGATCGCGAACGCAGCAGCCACCCGCACCGCATCAGGTTGGCGTTCGGGGGAGAACAGCACGAATGTGGCGAGTGCAGACTGAAGCAAGCCATCACCGAACTGTCCGGCGAGCCGAGTGCTGTAGAGCCGACGGAAATCATGGCTGGCGAGAACGGATCGGAGTGCACCTCGACCGGGACCGCCCGGGTCCACCTGCGCCATGCTGGCAGGCTACCCGCCGATGAAGGCCTCTACTTCGTCTCTGGCGATGCTGTCCGAATACTGCTCGGGCGGTGACTTCATGAAGTACGACGACGCCGCGAGTAACGCACCCGACTCACCGCGATCGAGCGCGATCTTGGCGGCTCGAATCGCATCGATGATCACCCCGGCGCTGTTAGGCGAGTCCCAGACCTCGAGTTTGTATTCGATGTTCAATGGGACGTTGCCGAACGCCCGACCCTCGATTCGCACGAATGCCCACTTGCGGTCGTCAAGCCACGAGACGTAGTCCGAGGGCCCGATGTGCACGTTGTCGGCACCGAGTTCGTAATCGAGTTGCGAGGTGACCGCTTGGGTCTTGGAGATCTTCTTGGACTCCAACCGCTCGCGTTGCAGCATGTTCTTGAAGTCCATGTTGCCACCGACGTTCAACTGGTACGTGCGATCGACGATCACACCGCGATCGGCGAAGAGTTTGGTGAGCACGCGGTGTGTGATCGTGGCACCGACCTGACTTTTGATGTCGTCGCCGATGATCGGCAGCCCGGCATCGGAGAACTTCTTCTCCCACACCGGATCGCTGGCGATGAATACCGGAAGTGCGTTGACGAATGCGCAGCCAGCATCGATCGCACACTGCGCATAGAACTTCGCGGCTTCCTCTGAGCCGACCGGCAGGTAGCACACCACGATCTGCGCGCCGGATTCCCGTAGCGCGGCGACAACGTCAACTACCGGTTCTTGCGATTCGGTGATGGTGGCTTGGTAGTACTGACCGAGGCCGTCGAGGGTGGGACCCCGTTGCACTGTGACACCCATAGTGGGTACGGCGCACAGTTCGATCGTGTTGTTCTCCGAGGCCGCGATTGCTTCGCTGAGGTCGAGCCCGACTTTCGCCGCGTCCACATCGATTGCGGCGACGAACTCGACATCACGAACGTGGTAGTCGCCGAAACGCACATGCATGAGTCCGGGCACGGTGTCGGAATCGTCGGCGTCTTGGTAGAACTCGACGCCTTGGATCAGCGATGACGCGCAGTTGCCCACGCCCACAATCGCGACCTTGATGGGGCTTTGTGCCTCGGAGCTCATTACGCGTTCCCTTCGTCGTCGTTCTTGGCTTCTTCTTGATCGATGAGTTCGTCGATCCAGCGCATCTCGCGCTCGGCGGACTCCAATCCGAGGGCACGCATCGACAGCGCGTAGGGATCCAGGCGCTCGCGGGAATCGGCCATGGTGGCCCGCAAGGTGGCAAGCCGCTCATCGAGCCAGGTGCGTCGGCCATGCAGGATTCGTAGGCGAGCTCTGCGTTCGGTGCGCGAGAAGAAGGCCATGTGTGCTGCGAAGCCTTCGTCATCCCAGGCAGCCGGCCCGGGTCGATTCGCCCACTGCTCAAATTCCTCTTTACCTTCAGCGGTAAGCGCATAGACGATCCGCGCTCGCTTGCCGCGCAGCCCGGAAGTCTCCGATGCCGGGGTCAGGGAAACGGGTTCGATCGCGCCGCGATTCACCAGTCGGCGCAGGGTGGGATACAAGGTGCCGTAGGACAGCGAGCGGAAGGGGCCGAGCATCTCGGTCAGCTGCTTGCGCAACTCATAGCCGTGCACTGGGCCATCGCTCAGGATCCCGAGAACTGCGAACTCCAAGATGTCGCGACGAACCATGTTGTACCTCCTCGATATAGCGAGACGATATATCAGGCCTACAAATCTTGTCTCGTAAACTGGAGACATGGCTGTACCTCGTGGGTCGAACGGGCGGGCGAACACCGTCCGCGGCTCGCTGGCGCGTGGCGAGTCCGGAGCGCGAGGCAAGAAGCGACGCGAGCCTTTGCCACCCGACGAGCCGGTCGAGTACCCCGCTGCTCCGCGTGCAGTGATTGACTACGCCCTCCAGCGTCGATCGGACATCCACCGCTTCCACCGTGGCGGCATCCTGTCCAGTGATTTCTGCGACGCCGATCCCTACCTGCTGAAAGCGGCGAAGTTCCACGGCGAGGTCACTGCCGAGGACTGCCCGGCGTGCCACTCGGTGAACCTGGTCCATTTGAACTACGTCTACGGGGACGAGCTCGGTCCCTATTCCGGGCGGATCCGTGAGACCAAGGACCTTCCGAGCCTGGCCGCCCGATTCGGGGACGTCGCGGTCTATGTGGTCGAGGTCTGTCCCGACTGCGCATGGAACTACCTATTACGGACATATCGGATCGGTGACGGGATCCACCGGCGGGCGCTGCCGACGCCCAGGGACCTTCGCGAAGACCCCTAAGCCCCGCCGCGACGGGAAAGGCTCATCCGTGGGCACGACGGCGTGCCGTCGCTGCTCCACGGGGGATTTCTGGTGGACTTGGAGCGCTAAGTCCCAGGAGTCACACAAGTACCGGTGGCCCCAGGAAGTTGGCACCCACAGAGCAGGTTCCCTTCCCCGACCTGGCGAGGACATGAGCAGCAGACGACCACCGCAGCGGAGTACCCGCTCGGCTCCGTCGCGCCGTTCGTCGCGATCCGCGCCTCGATCGACATCTCGGTCAGCAGCGCCCGGGAAGCCTGCCGATCCGCGAGCGGTCCCCCCGCGTAACCCCAGCACGCCCGGACGGCGCTTTCGTACCCAAGCGCAAACGACGGCCGGAGGCTCCACCAACTCCCGTGGTCCGGGCCGCGGACCAGGTAACGGCCGAGGGCGCAGGTCCGCAGCAGCTCCCGGTGGCAACGGTGGTCGCGGCAAGCCGCCACGAGGGCGCGGTCCGGCGCGCGACGCTCATGGTCGGCCGCCGCGTAAGCCGCGTTCGCCCCTGAAGGTCTTCTTGTGGTTGGTCGCTGCGACCCTCGCACTGCTCACCACCGCCGGTGTTGTCGCGTTCTCCATCGTCCTCGCGCGTACCGAGGTGCCAACTCCCAACGATCTCGCGACCACCGAAGCAACGGTCGTCTACTACGCCGGCGGTAAGCACGAGATCGGTCGTCTCAGTGATGCCAACCGTCGCGCCGCTGATCTTCCCCAGGTGCCCATGCACGTCCAACAGGCAGTGCTCGCCGCCGAAGACCGCGGCTTCTACGAACACGGTGGCATCTCCCCCGTCAGCATCGCACGTGCCGCTATCAACAACGTCTTCGATTCCGGACCGTGGACACAAGGTGGTTCGACGATCACGCAGCAGTACGCGAAGAACGCATTCTTGACCCAGGAGCGAACCTGGAAGCGAAAGATCAAGGAGGCGCTACTTGCGTTCAAACTCGAAACACTGGTGTCGAAGGATCAAATCCTCGAGGACTATCTGAATATCGCCTTCTTCGGCCGTGATGCCTACGGCATCGAAGCTGCCGCTATGGCCTACTTCGGTAAGCCGATCCAGGACATCACACTCAGCGAGGGCGCGGTGCTCGCTGCGATTATGAACAACCCGGGGCGGTTGAACCCCGAAGAGAACATGTCCACCCTTCGCGGACGCTGGCAGTACGTGCTCGACGGCATGCTCAGCCAAGGGTGGATAACCCAGCAGCAGTACGACACCGCACGCTTCCCCGAGATCGCCGAACGTCAAGCAGGCAACCGACTAGGTGGTCAAAACGGCCACCTACTCAACGCGGTGCACCAAGAGCTCCTGGCTCTCGGCGTGGACGAAACCCAGATCCAACGTGGTGGCCTGACAGTCGTTTCGACCTTCAGCAAGCGGGCGCAGCGGAGCGCGGAGCGTGCGGTGGCCAAGTTCGGTCCAGAGTCCAAGACCAAGGGCGTGCGCATCGGTCTGGCCTCGGTGCGTCCAGGAACCGGCGAAGTCGTTGCCATGTACGGCGGACGTGACTTCATCGACGATCAGATCAACAACGCAACCCGGCAGTTCGCCCAAGCTGGCTCGACCTTCAAGCCCTTCGCTCTTGCCGCTGCGCTGGAGAGTGACGTTCCGTTGAAGTCCTACTGGCAGGGGGATTCCCCGGCCACGATCAAGGGCTACGAGCTGACGAACTACAACGACAAGTCCTACGGCGAGATAACGCTGCTCGAAGCAACCAAGGAGTCGGTCAACACCGCGTACGTGGAGATGGAAGACGCGGTGGGAGTAGACCGCGTTGCCGATGCCGCGGTGCGCGCAGGCATTCCCAAACGCACGCCCGGCATGAACATGAAGAACCTCGACCTCACGTTCGTGCTCGGCACAGCCTCGCCATCGGCGGTGGATATGGCCAACGCCTACGCCACCTTCGCCGCACGCGGCGAGCGCTCCAAGACCACCTTCATTCGCAAGGTTGTCGATAGCAACGGCGAGGTGCTCTACAAGTACGAGCCGAAGACCAAGCGCGTGTTCGAGCAGGACGTTGCCGATGCCGTCACCTACGCACTCAGTGAAGTCGTCTCAAGCGGGACCGGCGCAACGGCTCGCGAACTCGGCCGCCCGGCGGCGGGCAAAACCGGAACCACTGACATGAACAAGAGCGCCTGGTTCGTCGGGTTCACCCCGCAGTTGTCGACCGCCGTTTTCATGACCAAGGAGAACAAGGACGGCATCCCGGTCTCGCTCTCGGGAACCGGCGGCCGGGAGATGGTGACCGGCGGCAGTTTTCCCGCGGCCATCTGGACCGGCTTCATGAAAGGTGCGCTGAAGAAGACCGACGTGGAGAACGTCCCCAAGCCGCCCAAGGGCGCATTGCGCGACCTCGATTGCCCGGAGATCCTGCCCCCGGATGCGCAGGAGATCCC
>CBFIHB010000032.1:0-15554 GCA_965662415.1 Actinomycetes bacterium
CTTCAAGTCCAAGGCCAGCAAGGCTCTCGACCGCGCCGAGGACCCTCGCGAGACCCTGGACTACTCCTACGAAAAGCAGTTGGAGTTGCTGCAGAAGGTACGCCGGGGCGTTGCCGATGTCGCCACCAGCCGCAAGCGCATCGAACTGCAGTTGCAGGGGCTTGCACAAAAGGAGGGCACTCTCGAAGAGCAGGCTCGGGCAGCTCTGGCGCAGGGCCGTGAGGACCTTGCCCGCGAGGCCCTTACTCGTCGTAGCGGTCTGCACCAGCAAATCGCCGATCTGCAAGCACAACTTGCGCAGTTGCAGGACCAAGAAGACAAGCTCACAGCTGCGGCCCAGCAACTGCAGACCAAGGTCGAGACCTTCCGCACTCGCAAGGAGACGATCAAGGCGAGCTACTCGGCTGCGGAGGCGACCACCAAGATCAATGAGGCGTTCGCCGGAATATCCGACGAACTCGGCGACGTAGGCCTTGCAGTTCAGCGCGCCGAGGACAAGACGCAGGAGATGCAAGCGCGCGCCGGAGCGATCGACGAACTCATGGCATCGGGCGCCCTCGAGGATCCGATGGGTATGGGCAAGGACTCGATCACCGCGGAACTCGAGCAGATGGCCAGCCAAGCCGAGGTCGAATCCACCCTGGCCGCGATGAAGAACGAACTCGGTGCGGCCGAGAAGAAGCCGGAAATCGAGCAGTAGAACACCAAACCATCCGTGCCTCACGTTCTACTTGTCCACGGCGGAGGCCACGGGGCGTGGTGCTGGGCTGACGTCCAGCGCTATCTCACTGGCGCGAACATCGCCTCGAGTGCGTTCGATCTTCCGGGGGCCGGAGCCGATCCAACTCCGCGGGCAGGTATCGACTTAACCGACTACATCGACGCAACGGTTGCGCAGATCGACGCCATCGATGACGACGTCATCCTCGTCGGCCACTCGATCGCGGGTTTGACGTTGCCCGGTGCGATTGCCGCACGTGAAGACCGAATAAGGCACGCGCTGTTCATCGCGGCGCTGGTCTGCGATGTCGGTGAAGCGGGAATCGAATCAATCCCAGCGGATCGGCGCCCGAGCTACTACGAAATGGCGCAGGCATCAGGTGATGACACGTTCCAGCCGAGTTTCGCTGCGGCCTGGGATCGCTTCTTCCCGTCGCTAGAGGAGGAGTCCGCGCGAGCAGCGTACGCATCGCTCACCCCGCAACCGCTCGGGCCGTACCTGCAGCCGAACCCGGTTGCGATGGCCGAACTGCGCACCCCGCGTAGTTATCTGCTGCTCGAAAGCGATCGCACATTCCCCATCGCGCTCGCGCGATCCTTCGCCGCGAAGGCCGGCGTCGAGCCGATCATTCGGGCGGGGGACCACTGCTGGATGCTCACCGATCCACACGAGTGCGCGAACGCGATAGCCGAGGTCGCCCTCGCCGGCAGCCCGGGATAACTCCGGGTACATTGGCAAGCAAGCACCTTCGACTCGACCTTCTGGGAAGGGAGCGGCGTCTCCATGGCGCGCACTCGCTACGGCACGGATCGGGGCTTGACGGCCCGGATGTTCGGCACCTTGTTCGGCCTGGGCTTGATGTACGTGATCCTGGCAGCCGCCTTGTACGCACTCGGCTTCAGCGCCATCCTCATTCTCGGTATCAGCGCGGCGTTGCTGTTCGGCCAGTGGTGGTTCTCGGACACCTTGTCGATGAAAGCCATGCGCGCTGTGGAGGTCACGCCCGAACAAGCTCCGCAGTTGCACGCCGTGGTCGATCGACTGTGCGCGATGGCCGATATGCCCAAGCCGCGTGTGGGGATCGCGGATAACGACGCCCCCAATGCCTTTGCCACCGGCCGCTCACCTGACCGATCGGTTGTGGTCGTGACCACCGGGCTGCTGCGTCGACTCAATCGCGACGAACTCGAAGGCGTCCTCGCCCACGAGCTCTCGCACGTAGCGCACCGGGACGTCACCGTCATGACGGTCGCATCCTTCACCGCCATCCTCGCCGGCTTCATGGTGCGCAGCGCGATGTGGGGTTCGATGATGCGCGGACGTCGGGACCAAAGCACGGTGGTGATCTTCCTGGTGGTGATGGTTGTCAGCGTCGTCGTGTACTTGATCTCCTATCTGCTGATAAATGCCTTATCCAGATACCGGGAACTAGGTGCCGACCGCGGCGCGGCGCTGCTGACCGGACAACCGACCGCGCTGGCCAGCGCCTTGACGAAGATCACTGGGGACATGGCGAGCATCCCCACCCAGGACATCCGGCAGATGGAAGCGGTGAGTGCGTTCGCATTCGCTCCCGCGGTGGCCGGCAAGCGCGAGTTCACCCTGGAACAGTGGTTCTCGACTCATCCGCCGTTGGAAAAGCGCCTGGCGCAGTTGGCCAAGATCGCCGGGGAGCTCGGGCAGCGCTGATGGGCTTCCTCGACGCCGTGCTCGGTCGGCGCAAGCCCGCGCGCCCGAACCTCGATGCCCTCTTCGCCCTCCCCAGTGCCGCCTTGACCCTGCAGGCTGCGATGGATTTCGCACCGACCGGACGTGCGTCGGTTGCCTTCCGCAGCCCCGAGGGTCGCGCCTTCGCCGATGTCGAGTCCCACGTTCGCGCATTGCTCGATGCCGATGGTGGGCCGCCGGTGGAGATCGGGGAGGACGCCTTCGGCTTCGATTGGGTGCTCATTCGCACCGATCCCGTCGACTTGGGCAACGCGGTGATCGACGCACATGCGGTGAATACCTCACTGGTCGAAGGCGGCTTCGGACCGCAGTTGCTGTGCTCCCTGGTGTCCTTCCGCGGTCCCGATGATCGACCGCTGGCGCTGGTGTACCTGTACAAGGCCGGAACGTTCTACCCGTTCGTGCCGGTTGTCGGAAGCGATCAGCAGCGCGACAACGTCCTGGAACTGCAGGTGCGGGATCTACTCGATGGTGAACTGCCGATGGAAAAGAACCTCAGCCGCTGGTTCGCTGTCTGGGACGCCCCGGGTTTGTAAACGTGGCGGCGCGCGAGTCTCGCTAGTTTCGCTAGTCCTGCGAGGCCGAGGGCCCGGGCAGGGCGAGCATGCGGTCGAGAGCAACCTTCGCCCAGTGCTGGGTGTCCGGATCGACCACGATCTGGTTGACCACGTTGCCGGCTACCAGGTTTTCCAGCGCCCACACCAGGTGCGGTAGGTCGATGCGGTTCATCGTCGAGCAAAAGCACACGGTCTTGTCGAGGTAGACGACTTCCTTGTCCGGGTTCTGCAATGCCAGGCGCTTGACCAGGTTCAATTCGGTACCCACGGCCCACTTCGAGCCAGCGGGGGAGTTCTCGATAGCCGCGATGATCTTCTCGGTCGAGCCGACCTGATCGGCCTTCTCCACAACCGAGTAATCGCACTCGGGGTGAACGATCACCGTGACCCCGGGCACTCGCTCGCGGACATCGTCTACGCATTCGGCAGTGAACCGCCCGTGTACGGAGCAATGTCCGCGCCACAGCAGCACCTTCGCATCGCGAATCTGATCGTCGGTGAGGCCGCCGGCTGGCTTACGAGGGTCGTAGACGACACAGTCATCGAGCGAAAGCCCGAGATCACGCACGGCTGTGTTGCGGCCAAGGTGCTGATCGGGCAGGAATAGGACCTTCTCGCCCTGTTCGAAGGCCCACGCCATGCTGCGCTCGGCGTTACTCGACGTACACACCGATCCACCGTGCTTGCCGGTGAAGGACTTGATGGCCGCCGAGGAATTCATGTACGTGATCGGAATGGTGGAGTCGGCAACGCCCACGCGTTCGAGCACCCTCCAGCAGTCCTCGACCTGGCCGATCTCGGCCATATCCGCCATGGAGCAGCCGGCTGCCATGTCCGGTAGCACCACCTGCTGGTCATCGCTGGTGAGGATGTCGGCGCTTTCGGCCATGAAGTGCACGCCGCAAAAGACGATGTACTCGGCTGCAGGACGCGCGGCGGCTTGCTGGGAGAGCTTGAAGGAATCACCGGTGACGTCGGCGAACTGGATCACCTCGTCACGCTGGTAGTGGTGACCCAGGATGAACAATCGATCGCCGAGCGCTTCCTTCGCGGCCCGGGCCCTAGCAACCAGGTCTGGATCCGAGGGAGCCGGGAGGTCACCGGGGCACTCCACGCCGCGCTCGCTATCTGGGTCGGCCTGCTGGCCGAGCAGCAGCAACGCCAGGGGCGTGGGCTCGGGTTCGACGAAGGTGCCTGCCATGGCACGAGTGTGCCAAACACTCACTAGGCGCGCGATCGCTCCCCGGCCAGGCGGTGGTCGCGCAGGCACGCGGGCACGCGGGCACGCGGTCACGATGGCACGATGGCACGATGGCGCCGTGCCATAGTGGGAATAGGCGAGATGGGTCATCTGTTGGCACAATGGGAGCCTCGAGCCTGAGAAGACCAAGGAAGGCCCCGACGCGAGCACGGCAACGCACTGACGAGGATGGACACATGAGCACTGATACGACACAGACCGCAGACGGCATCATCTTGACCGAGACCGCGGCGTCCAAGGTCAAGACGCTGCTCGAGGCCGAGGGTCGCGACGACCTCACCTTGCG
This sequence comes from Actinomycetes bacterium, assembly GCA_965662415.1. GTDB lineage: Bacteria > Actinomycetota > Actinomycetes > S36-B12 > S36-B12 > S36-B12. Next base: position 4,554 of record CBFIHB010000032.1, read on the forward strand.
TATCGCCGTCCAGCCGGGCGGCTGCTCTGGCCTTCGCTATCAACTCTTCTTCGATGATCGCAGCCTGGACGGCGATGTCGTCAAGGACTTCGGTGGCGTCGGTGTGGTGACCGACCGGATGAGCGCGCCCTACTTGAGCGGCGCAACGATCGATTTCGTTGACACCATCGAGAAGCAGGGATTCACCATCGATAACCCGAACGCCACCGGCTCGTGCGCCTGCGGAGATTCCTTCCATTAGCCAGACGCAAGACTAGTTGAATCTTGTACTAGTATCGGGCCATGTGGAATTCCGGGGCTGCCGCCGGTGCCTTCGTAGCGAGCGAATCCGCGCTCATCGAGCGCGCCGATCGCCGCTCATCGTGGGCCCCCGAAAACGGGCCGTTGCCGGCGCTGTTCCTCAGCCACGGCGCACCGCCCCTTCTCGAGGACGCTGACTGGATCGACGAACTCGCTCGCTGGGCCGATGACCTTCCCCGGCCTCGGGGGATCGTCATCGTCAGCGCGCACTGGGAGAGCGCACCCATCGCCTTGAGCGCGACGGAGACGGGCACGCCCTTGGTATACGACTTCGGTGGATTCCATCCGGACTATTTCTCGATGTCCTACGCCACTCCAGATTCCACCTGGTTGGCCGACCGGGTGGCCGCGTCGCTTCCGGATGACTACTCGGTGGTCCGGCACTCCAGCCGCGGTCTCGATCACGGGGCGTGGGTGCCGTTGAAGGTGATGTACCCGGCGGCCGATGTGCCGGTCGTCCAGATGAGCATCCCTACCCATGACCCCGCGAGGTTGTTGGAGATCGGAGCGCACCTGCGGGAACTGCGCGACGAAGGCGTGCTCATCATCGGCTCGGGTTTCGGCACCCACGGACTGCCTTTCTTGACCGCGGAGAACATCGGTGCGGGCGCGGTGCCGAGTTGGTCCGCGGAATTCGACGATTGGTTCGCCGAAGCGGCGCAGGCCGGGGACGTGGAGACATTGGCCAACTACTCCTCACGCGCCCCGGGGATGCCCTACGCCCATCCAACGGTCGAGCACTTCTCACCGGTATTCGTAGCGCTCGGCGCCGCCGCTGATCCCGAGGTTGGGGTGCGCACCACGGTGGATGGCTTTTGGTGGGGACTAGCTCGTCGTTCTTTCCAGGTCGCATAGCCGATTCCGCCTGGATCGGCCGATAGGGTCATGCGCCGTGGCCCTTTTGATAACCGGTTCCATCGCAACCGATCACCTGATGAGCTTTCCGGGTCGGTTCTCCGATTCCCTCGTCGCGGACAAGATCGACAAGGTCTCGTTGTCCTTCCTGGTCGAGGAGTTACAGATCCGTCGCGGGGGAGTAGCGCCCAATATCGCCTTCGGGATGGGCTGCCTCGGGCTTAGCCCGGTACTCGTGGGCGCCGTCGGCCCGGACTTCGCCGATTACGAATCCTGGCTGCAGCGCCATGGCGTCGACACCCGGGGCGTGCACGTGTCCGATGCCCACCACACGGCACGTTTCGTCTGTACCACTGACACCGAGCAAAACCAGATCGCTTCCTTCTACCCGGGTGCGATGTCCGAGGCGCGCAATATCGAGCTCAAGCCCATCGTCGACCAAGCGGGCGGCGCTGATGTCGTGCTGATCGGCGCTAACGATCCGATGGCCATGCAACGTCATACCGACGAGTGCCGATTCCGCGGGTATCCCTTCGCTGCTGATCCGTCCCAGCAACTCGCGCGAATGGAAGGCGACGAGATCAAGCCGCTGATCGAGGGCGCTGAGTACCTATTCACGAACGAGTACGAGTCTGCGTTGATCGAGCAAAAGACCGGTTGGTCGGCCGCGGATCTTTCGGCGATGGTGAACGTCCGCGTCATCACGCTCGGACCGGAGGGCGCTCGCATCGAGCGCCGAGGTGCCGACCCTGTCCACGTCACCGTGCCCGAGGAGGAACGCAAAGCCGACCCCACCGGAGTGGGGGACGCTTTCCGTGCCGGATACCTCGCCGGTCAATCGTGGGGACTGTCCGATGAACGATGCGCCCAAATCGGTTCCCTCGTTGCCACCTACGTCATCGAGACAGTTGGCACCCAGGAGTACGAACTCGCCCAACAGCATTTTCTGGAGCGATTCGATTCCGCCTACGGCAGTAGCGCCGCGGCCGAGGTAGCCGAGCACGTCTCCTGCCCTCGGCCCTAGAAACACCGGGCGTTGTGGGTATTCCGGCTCCGGAGTGGGATCTGCCCGATCCCCGGGATGCCGAGCCCGGCGAGGACCTCGTCGCGATCGGCGGCGGGCTCGACCCCGGGACCTTGCTGACGTCCTACTCGCGGGGACTGTTCCCCATGGAGATCGACGTATCCGCACAGGTGGGCGGTGGGCAGACCCTCGGGTGGTGGTCGCCGGATCCTCGGGGCGTGCTCGAACCCACCGAAGTGCGAATCTCTCGATCACTGGCCCGATCGGTGCGCCGATACGACGTCACCTTCGATCGAGCTTTCGAGGATGTCATGCGCGCGTGCGCGGATCCGTCCCGACCGCGTGGGTGGATTACCGAGGAGTTCATCGTTGCGTATGCGCGACTGCACGCCATGGGCTATGCGCATTCGATAGAGGTGTGGAACCACGGATCCTTGGTCGGTGGCCTATACGGGGTGGAAATCGGTGGGTTGTTCGCGGGGGAGTCGATGTTCCATCGGATGCGTGATGCTTCCAAGGTAGCGCTGGTCGCCCTGGTCGAGCGATTGCGTGGTTGCCCGGGCGGAAGACTCATCGATGTGCAGTGGTGCACCGACCATCTCGCAAGTCTGGGGGCAACTGAGATTGCGCGAGAGGCGTACCTCGAGCGGTTGCCCGAGCTAGTTGCGCTACAGCCGTGTCTGGTCGAGGACTTCCGATAAGGCGGCTAGGAAATCGTCGATCGTGTGATCTGTGCAGCCGTACGGCAAGGAAACCCGAATGCTCGCCTGAGTACGGATTCCCATCGCTTCGAGAACGTGGCTGGGCATCCGGTTGTCTGCGGTGCAAGCCGATCCGCTCGCAGCGGCAACGCCACGCTTGTCCAACTCGGTGACTACTTGCTCGCCGATGGCATCGTCGACGACGATGGTCACGATGTGGGGGAGGCGGTCCTCGGGGTCACCAACCGCACGCACGCCGTCGATGGTCTCGACGTGTTCGCGGATGCGCGCCACCTGTTGACGGTGCTCGATCGCCTGCTCCGGCCAGGGGCCCGTCACATACTCCGCAGCAGCGCCAGCTCCGGCCGCCGCCGCTACGTCCGGGAAACCCCCGACCCATCCGCGGTCCGGCGCTTCCTGGGGACGCCAACGCACATGCGGACGTACTGCCAAGACACCCACGCCCGATGGGCCGCCCCAGTCCCGGGGACTGGTAACCAAGGCATCCCAGTTTGAGCCGATGTCCTCGTGACCGGGAACCTGGGTCGCGTCACTGACCAGGGGGACTCCTACGGATTGGCACGCCTGGTGGACATCCCCGGTCGGCTGTCGGGTACCCACTTCGGCGTTGGCCACCTGTACGCAAACCAGGGCCGCCCCCAATGCCAGTTCACGTTGCAGGGCATCGACATCCACCCGCGCGTATTGGTCGATCGGAATGGTCACGACCTCGCAGCCTGCGCACGCTTCGGCGGCGAAGCGCACCGCCATGGATTCCCCCGCTGAGACCAATATGCGTGGCGAAGCCCCGGCTGCCACCCGAGCGTTGGCGAGGCCGCCGAGTACCGCCCGCAGCAGGTCGGAGGCCGATGAGCCGAGGAAACACTGCGCGGCCGGGACACCCAAGAAGGTCGCGATCGCCACTCGCGAGGTGTCGAGCACCAGACCGGCGCGCCGTCCGGTGTGGTGCAGGCGCGCCGGGTCCGACCAGCCCTGCTCCAAGGCGGCCGTCATGGCCCTGCTCGCCACGGCGAGAACGGGCTGCCCGGCCACCGCATCGAGGTAGCCCGCAGGGGGGTTGGGACCCGGCTCCGGCCAGTTCCCGGTTGCCCGTCTCGGGTGTGTCATGGCGGTCACGTTAGCGGCTGATTCGCAGGTGCCCCGACGTGCGGCAGATCACGTGGATTCCCTCGTGGACCAGGGGGTATCTTGGGGCAAATCGTGCGCTAGTGTCGGGTAAGCGCATCGACACATCAGCAGCGGCAGAAAGAGGCGACACGTGGCGGCCCATGAGTCCTCCCGCGGGACCCTCTCCGATCGCACGCCGCGCAAGCGCCGGCGCCTCCTTGGCGTGAGTGCCCTGGTCACCTCTGCGGTGCTGCTGTCGGGGTGCACGGCTAATGAAGCCTTCTTCTTCGACCTGCCCGAGCCGGCTTCCGCGGAAGCGCCGATCATCCAAAATCTGTGGAACGGATCGTGGATCGCCGCCTGGGCGGTGGGCATCCTGACGTGGGGCTTGATGATCTGGGCGGTCATCGCCTACCGCCGCCGCAACGCCGGCGAGGTTCCTGAGCAGACGAAGTACAACATTCCCATCGAGGCGCTGTACACAATCGTGCCGCTCATCATGATCCTCGGCCTTTTTTGGTTCACCGCACGCGACCAAAGCGAGATCTTGACCGTTGACAACGATCAGGAACAAACGGTCAATGTGGTCGGCTTCCGTTGGTCCTGGGCCTTCAACTACGTGGATGAAGACGTCTACGACGTCGGCGTGCCCTACGGCGAAGGCAGCCCGGGCGAACCACCCACGCTGTACCTGCCGGTGGACGAGAAGATCCGCTTCGAATTGAACTCCCCGGACGTTATCCACTCCTTCTGGGTGCCGTCCTTCTTGTTCAAGATGGACGTGATCCCCGGCAAGACGAACGTCTTCGAACTCACACCGGACAAGATCGGCACCGACGCCGGCAAGTGCGCCGAGTTGTGCGGCGTCGATCATGCCCGGATGCTGTTCCAGGTCAAGGTGGTCGACCGAGCCGAGTTCGATTCCAAGATGAACGAGTTCCGCGAACGCGGCCAGACCGGCCAACTCGACAACGAACGATTCAACGACGCAGGACAGATGCCCGAGGAGCGACGGATATGACGATCCTGAACGAGCCCCCGGTAACCGGCGCCACCACAGCGCCGCCGATGCCGCCCGCGCCCCAACGCAGTCTGGGCAAGGCGGTCGTCAGTTGGGTCACCTCTACCGATCACAAGATCATCGGCTACATGTACCTGATCACCTCGATGGTGTGGTTCGTCATCGCAGGTCTCATGGCCCTGGCCATCCGCGCCGAACTTGCAGTCCCGGGTTTGCAGATCATTTCCCTAGAGCAGTACAACCAGCTGTTCACCATGCACGGCACGATCATGCTGTTCTTGTTCGCCACTCCGCTGTTCGTCGGATTCGGCAACGTGATCATGCCTTTGCAGATCGGCGCTCCGGACGTCGCGTTCCCGCGATTGAACATGTTCGGCTACTGGCTGTTCCTCTTCGGCGGACTCATCGTTGCGGCAGGTTTCCTGACCCCCGGTGGCGCCGCTTCCTTCGGATGGTTCGCCTACGCCCCGCTCAGCAACGCCGTCAACTCCCCGGGTGCAGGAGCGGATCTGTGGTTCCTGGGCCTAGCGCTCGGCGGTCTTGGCACGATCTTGGGCGCGGTCAACTTCATCACCACGATCTTCACGATGCGCGCCCCCGGCATGACCATGTTCCGGATGCCGATCTTCACCTGGACGATCTTCATCACCTCCGTGTTGGTGCTCATCGCCTTCCCGGTGCTGGCGGCTGCACTGCTGGTCATGTTCATCGACCGGGAGTTCGGAACGGTGGTTTTCGCCGCGGAGAACGGGGGCGCCATCTTGTGGCAACACCTGTTCTGGTTCTTCGGGCACCCGGAGGTGTACATCATCGCCTTGCCCTTCTTCGGCATCGCCAGCGAGATCATCCCGGTCTTCGCGCGCAAGCCGATCTTCGGCTACAAGGGCCTGATCTTCGCGACAATGGCCATCGGCGCGCTGTCGGTTGCCGTGTGGGCCCACCACATGTACGTCACCGGTTCGGTCTACCTGCCCTTCTTCGCGCTGATGACGATGCTCATAGCGGTACCCACGGGCGTGAAGTTCTTCAACTGGATCGGCACTATGTGGAAGGGCTCGGTGTCCTTGGACACCCCGATGCTGTGGACCCTCGGATTCCTCATCACCTTCCTCTTCGGTGGCCTGACCGGAATCATCTTGTCCGCGCCGCCACTGGACTTCCACGTGTCTGATAGCTACTTCGTGGTTGCCCACTTCCACTACACCGTGTTCGGCACTGTGGTGTTCTTGATGTTCGCGGGCTTTTACTTCTGGTGGCCGAAGATGACCGGCAAGATGCTCGACGAGCGCTTGGGCAAGATCCACTTCTGGCTGCTTTTCATCGGCTTCCAGGTCACCTTCCTGGTGCAGCATTGGCTCGGCGTGCAGGGCATGCCGCGTCGCTACGGGGACTACCTCCCGGTCGACGACTTCACCACGTTGAACACCGTGTCGACTATCGGTGCGGCGATCCTGGGCGTTTCCACCTTGTTCTTCATCTGGAATGTGCTCACCACGTGGAAGAACGCCCCGCACGTGAACGTCGACGATCCCTGGGGCTGGGGAGGTTCGCTGGAGTGGGCGACCAGTTGCCCGCCACCACGGCACAACTTCACGTCATTGCCACGCATCCGCTCCGAGCGCCCGGCCTTCGACCTGCATCATCCCGAACTGGCGCCACCGAGCGCCCGATCGCAACCGCAGATCAGTTCGAGCGCCAGTCGGATGCCCTCCGATGGAGGTCAGGCATGAAGGTCGAAGGCTGGACCTTCATCCTCGGGTTCGTCTTCTACTTGGTCGTAGGCGGCGCCTACTGGTACTTCAGCGGCGACATCGTCGGCACCACCTTGCTCGCGCTCACCGGTGCGCTGGCGTTCCTGGTGGCCTTCTACACGCTCTACACCGCCAAGCGCGTCTATCCGCGCCCGGAGGACCGCGCCGATGGTGAGATCGATGAAGCCGATCCGGAATACGGCTTCTTCAGCCCGAACTCCTGGTGGCCGCTGGTCGTGGGACTCGGGGCGGCCACCACAGCGCTGGGCCTGGCGTTCGCCGCCTGGGTGGTCGTGTTCGGGATTTTCGTGCTGATGCTCGGCGTGGTCGGCTGGCTCTTCGAGTACTACCGCGGTGAATTCGCCCGTTAAGACTTTCGCCCTCTCTCGGGGTGAGGGACGGTCACTTCGCTAGCACTGGTCGGTAGTCGGTCATTTCTCCCGAGGTCCGCGCGTGGGGTTGTGCTTCTTCGCCGAACACGACGTACGCTGATGGGGCTATTGGGACGGATGGGGGTTTGATGCGTACGGCTTCGCGGCGTTCTCGCCTTGCGATCGCGGCGCTGGCTGCGGCCAGTCTTGGCCTCGCCGCCTGCCAACCGACCTTGACCGTGAGCACTGCCGAGGTGCCCACCATCCCCGAGGTACAGATCACCGCCGAGCCCGCCGCCTCGCAGGTCGATCCGGCAACCCCGGTCGTGGTCGAGGCCACCGATGGTCTGCTCAAGGATGTGGAAGTCACCGGTCCCTCGGGAGTGATCCCCGGATCTCTGGACGCCACTGGCACCGTGTGGACCTCTGAGGAAGGCGTTCTCGATTACGGGGCCTCGTACACCGTGAGCGCCGAAGCCTTCGATGCCCGCGGGAACGTGGCGTCCGAGGTGAGCCAGTTCAGCACCCTGGAGCCGGAGAAGTTCTTCAAGGCCTACGCCGAGCCGGCTGATGGCGAGGTGGTCGGTGTCGGAATTCCGATTACCGTCAACTTCAACAAGAAGGTCGCCAACAAGGCCGAAGTCGAGCAAGCCATGATCGTGCGCACCCCCGAACCGCTCGTCGGTGCGTGGGCCTGGAAGGACGACAAGACCGCTGAGTTCCGTCCGAAGGAATTGTGGCCCGGAGACATGGACGTCACGGTGGAGCTGAACTTCGAAGGTGTCCAGGCCAAGGACGGTGTATTCGGCAAGGAGGACACCTCCCAGACGTTCCGCTTCCGACCGTCGATGGTGAGCGTGGTCGATGCCGATACCTACACGATGGATGTTTTCAAGGCCGGCGAGCTCGTCAACACCATTCCCATCACCACGGGCAAAGAGGGTTGGGAGACCCGCAGTGGCACCAAGGTCCTGCTTACCAAGGAACGCATGCGACTAATGGACGCCGCTTCCGGGGGCATCAGTGAGGACAACCCCGAGTACTGGCGGGTCGAGGCGCCTTACGCCATGCGCCTGACCTATTCCGGGGAGTTCGTCCACGGTGCACCGTGGAGCGTTGCCTCGCAAGGAAATGCGAACGTCAGCCATGGTTGCGTGGGGATGAGCGAATCGAACGCCGCGTGGTGGTGGAATGAGAACGAGATCGGTGATGTGGTCGTCGTCAAGAACACCGGCCGCCCGCAAAGCAACGATGGCAACGGGCTGACGATCTGGAACGACGAATGGCACCAGTGGCTTGAGCGCTCAGCGGCCGGTGCGGTCTTCACCCAGCCACTCGAGCCGACGAGCGACGATTCTGCGGATAGCACGGTAGTTGAGCCGAATGCGCAGCCAGCTGCACTCAGGAGCCAGTAGCCTCCTCAGTACAGATAGCGGGGCGCATGGAAGGAATCCATCATGGGATTCGGTGACGCAGTACGAACCTGTTGGCGGAAGTACGGCGATTTCGATGGGCGAGCCCAGCGCTCGGAGTTCTGGTGGTGGATCCTCTTCGTCACCTTGCTGCAGATCGCAGCTTCCATCGTCCTTACGGTGCTCTTAATTGTCTTCCAGAACGCCGGGTTCCTGCAATGGCTCGGTGTACTGATCTTCATGATCGTGGTGCTCGCAGTGATCCTGCCCTCGATCGCGGTGTCGGTTAGGCGGCTGCACGACCGTGACCTGTCCGGTTGGTGGTACCTGTTGGGCTTCGTTCCATTCGGCAGCATCGTGCTGCTGGTGTGGTACGTGCTGCCTGGAACGCCGGCTCCGAACCGCTACGGCACTTAAATGCCCAGGCGTCCTTGCGGTCGTCTCGGGTTTGAGTGTTGGCACGACTCAGTGGGTGATTGTTCTCCACGACTAGAGCAGCACGGGTGTTAGGACGTGATTGCACCTTAGTCGTCGTCGTAATAGTCGGTTTCATCTGTTTCGACCTGTGGAGATCTGCGAAGGTCATCGAGGACCATGCGTGTGGATCGGCGCAGGAGTTTGCGGGGATCGAAGCCGAAGGTTGGCCGAGCAAGATGCTGTGTCCATACTCGCGCCAGGCCACCGCATGACATTCCTATGAGCACCACGGAATGGGTAACTCGCGGGTTCGTAAGGGCGACAACTCCAATCTTCGCGCGATTCATCCGCCTGTAGGGGCGCCCTCTCCATATCGAGTAGCACGCGGAAACCAGCACGGTGGAGACGCGCTCAGAGGAGTCGAGAACCTGCGCTGCGTTTGCCTCTCTGCGCCACGTCTCGATGCCTTCGGATCTGGCGAACAATTCCGGGATAGATGTTGCAGATGATGTCGCGCCGTATGTCGTGACGAAGTCGATCACCGTGTCGACGTAGACCAGCATGCCCTCGTACGGGTCAGCCTGACCCTCGACCCTCTCTACGATCTCGTCGCTGTGGCGCACGTGGAGTGTTGTCATGGCATCCATGAGTAGACCGTCTCGACCACCGAAGTAGTAGTTGATCTGCGATTGGGTTATCCCACATCGATTGGCGACTTCCTTTGATTCGAATTGGGACGGACCCACCTCGGCTAGGTACTCGATGGAGGTGGACAGGATCGCTTCGCGCCGTGCTAAGCGCTCCCTGCTGGAATCCTTCGCCACGCGCCCGAGGCTAGTGCCGCACCGTCACAGGCAGTCGCCACCCGGCCAACGGTCAACTCGAAACAAAGACATTCGAAATCATTTCGAAAACGAGTACGATGAGGGGGTGTCCGATCGATCTGGCATTGAGTGGCCCAGCATTGAGGGCGATGAGAGGTGGTAGCGATCCCTAGAACGGTGGTGCATCGAACCGTTGAGCAGCGGGCGAATCGTGCTGTTGTCGCCTTCTTGATCTGCGTGGTCGTGTTGGGTGCTCCGTTGATTGTGGCGATGTATCTGGTCGAGACCTCGAGTGCGGAGACGCTGGTGCTGGCGTTCATGGTGGTGCCAGCCGTCTCGGCGCTGCTGGCTCGGGTGTTCACCGGCGAGCACCTCACGATCGGGCGCCCTTCCCCGGTCACGTTGCTGTTGGCCACGATCCCCGCGCTGGCGATGGGTGTTGCGTACGGCGTTTTGGCGGTGTTCCCGGGGTCGAGTGTGACGTTCCTGGGATGGGACGTCTCGGTAGGTGCCATCGTGGCGGGGATTGTGCAGGCCTCAGTCTTCGCGTTCGGGGAGGAACTTGGGTGGCGCGGCTATTTGCTTCCGCAGCTTCGTCGCACCAGGTCTTTCCTTGTCGCGAACTCGATCCTGGTGGTCATCTGGTTCGCCTACCACGTTCCGGTGATCTTCGTGCCCGGCGTCTATTCCAACCCCGGGATACCGACGTGGGCAAGTTTGCTGCTCTTCGCCATCGCCATCACCGGATTCAGTTTCTTCGTCGGTGCATTGTGGGAAACGCATCACGACGTGTGGGGCGCAACATTCGCGCACGGTGTGTGGAACTACCTCGTGCAAGGCGCGTGGCCGTTGATGTTCATCGCAGCCAGCCCGTGGGTGATGGGCGAATTCGGGGTCGTCGCCGGAATCGTGACGATCGTGATCGCACTGGCGTGGGTGCCCCGCATCGCACGCACACACCGAGCGCCACTCGAAGTGTGAACTTGATGGCTTCAGAGGCAGGGCCGGTGCTTGTGGGTGATCTCCTCCCGTGTGAAGCGGGGACACTTCGACAAGAGTTAGACGCGATCCAATCCAAATAAGCTGGGAGTCTCGAATGCAGATCGTGAAAGTCGTGGCGGCGATCGCCTCGGTCAGTGTCGTCGCCGCATTGGTCACGGCCCCACCTGCGGTTGCGCAGCCAAGTCCCGAGTGCAG
>CBFIHB010000033.1:0-15208 GCA_965662415.1 Actinomycetes bacterium
GAAGCGGCTAACGGCGGCATGCCGGTACTGGGGATCTGTAACGGCTTCCAGATCCTGTGCGAGACGCATTTGCTGCCCGGCGCGTTAACGCGCAACGATCACCTGCACTTCATCTGCCGCGATCAGAAGCTCCGCATCGAGAACACATCATCTGATTGGACCCGCGACTTCGCCCCTGGGCAAGAGATCGTGATCCCGCTGAAGAACGGCGAGGGCGGTTACGTGGCCGATGAAGCCACGCTGGATCGGCTCGAAGGCGAAGGTCGGGTGATTGCGCGCTACCTCGAAGTGAATCCCAATGGCAGCAGGCGTGACATCGCGGGGGTGTGCAATGAGCGCGGCAATGTGGTCGGTCTGATGCCGCATCCCGAGCACGCGGTGGAGGATCTCACGGGTCCGAGTACCGATGGCCTCTTCTTCTTCGCGTCCGCGCTCACCTCGGTACTTGCAGGAAGCCACCGATGATCGATTCGGTCCAGCGCGCCGAACAAACACCGGAGGCCGAGCAGCCCTTCGCCGATCTCGGATTGAAGCCAGATGAGTACGAGCGGATCCACGACATCCTCGGCCGCCGCCCGACTAGCAGCGAGTTGGCCATGTACTCGGTGATGTGGAGCGAACACTGCTCGTACAAGTCCAGCAAAGTGCATTTGCGCCAGTTTGGAGAGAAGAAGCCGGAGACCGATGCGCTCCTCGTGGGTATCGGGGAGAACGCGGGTGTAGTCGATATCGGCGACGGCTGGGCGGTCACCTTCAAAGTGGAAAGCCACAACCACCCGTCCTATGTGGAGCCATACCAAGGTGCGGCCACGGGCGTCGGTGGCATCGTGCGCGACATCTTGTCGATGGGTGCGCGCCCGCTGGCGGTGATGGATCCATTGCGCTTCGGTCCGGCGGATGCACTTGACACCGCACGCGTGCTGCCCGGCGTGGTCGCAGGTATAGGCGGCTACGGCAACTGCCTGGGGCTGCCGAATATCGGTGGCGAAGTGGTGTTTGACGATTCCTATCTTGGGAACCCGCTGGTCAATGCTCTGTGCGTGGGCGCGATGCGCCACGAGGACATCCACCTGGCGAGCGCGAAGGGTGTCGGAAACTTGGTCGTGCTGTACGGCGCGCGAACTGGGGGAGACGGCATCGGTGGCGTGTCGGTCCTGGCGTCGGAGACCTTCGACGACGAAGGCCCGGCCAAGCGCCCCAGCGTGCAGGTGGGCGATCCTTTTATGGAGAAGCTCTTGATCGAGGCGACTCTCGAAGTGCTGCATGCCGGACTAGTCGAGGGGATCCAAGATCTCGGCGGCGCGGGCATCTCGTGCGCCACCAGCGAACTCGCGTCCAACGGTGAAGGCGGCATGCATGTGTGGCTGGACCGCGTGTTGCTGCGTGATCCGACCTTGAGTCCAGAAGAGATCTTGATGAGCGAATCGCAGGAGCGCATGTGCGCGATCGTGCGTCCGGACAAAATCGATGACTTCATGAACCACTGCAGGAAGTGGGATGTCGAAGCGGTGGTGATCGGGGAGGTCAATGATTCCGGGCGCCTGACCGTCGACTGGCATGGTGAACGAATTGTGGATGTCCCACCGCGCACGGTTGCCCATGAAGGCCCTGTGTACGAGCGTCCGTTCCATCGGCCTTCCTGGCAAGACGCTCTGCAAGCCGACAGCTCCGATCGCCTCGATCGTCCAGGCTCCGACGGTCTGCGCGAGACGCTGCTAGAACTCGTTGCCGCCCCGAACCTCGCCGGCAAATCGTGGATAACCGACCAATATGACCGCTACGTCCTCGGTAACACGGTGCTGGCGCAGCCAGAGGACTCAGGGATGATCCGTATCGACGAAGTGACAGGTCGCGGTGTCGCGATCGCCACTGACTGCAATGGCCGTTTCGCAAAACTCGACCCGTACACCGGTGCGAAATTAGCGCTTGCGGAGTCCTACCGAAATGTGTGCGCCACTGGCGCGGTGCCACTCGCAGTGACCAACTGCTTGAACTTCGGCTCTCCGGAAGACCCTGAGGTGATGTGGCAGTTTGCCGAAGCAACCCGCGGGTTGGCCGACGGCTGCGCCGAACTCGGTACCCCTGTCACGGGCGGGAATGTCAGCTTCTACAACCAAACCGGTGAAACCGCGATCCTTCCGACACCGGTCGTGGGAGTTCTCGGAGTAATCGACGATGTCGGTCGCCGCACCCCGATGCAGTGGGGACCGGACGGAGAACTCATCTACCTACTCGGAGACACCCGCGATGAATTCGGCGGCAGCGAGTGGGCGCATCTGCGCGGACATCTCGGTGGGCTACCACCGCAGGTCGATCTCCAGCGGGAACGCATCCTTGGCGAGATCCTCGTAGCCGGTTCACGCGACGGCATGCTGACGGCTGCTCATGATGTCTCCGACGGGGGATTCGCGATAGCCGTGGTCGAGATGGCGCTGCGTGCGGACATCGGCGCGAGATTGTGGCTGCCCGATGGAATCGATCCGTTCGTGCAGTTGTTTGCCGAGTCCGCTGGTCGGGCTGTCGTCGTCGTTCCGCGCAGCGAGGAATTGCGATTCAGTGAAATGTGCGCCGCTCGTGGTGTTCCAGCACATCGTGTCGGAGTGGTGGATTCCGGCCTTGGTCCGGATGCCGGCTATCCGCAAGGAACCCAGGTGCTGCAGTTTGGCGACTACTTCACCGTCACCCTCGATGAAGTGCGTGAGGCCCATACCGGCACCATCCCCGCCTTGTTCGCGTGACCGGGCAGGATGCGGTCGGCGGGTACGAACTCATCGACGCCGTCTGGACCGAACTCGAAACGGCTACGGAGGTATCGCGCGATCGGTTGCGTGCCGCTGTCAAAGCGGCTTTGTCCGAACTCAGTCGCCGGGCTCCGGGGCGTAGCGTCGAGGTGCGGATCCCGCCGCTGGCTGCCGCCCAGGTACTTGCTGGCAGTACGCACCGGCGGGGCACCCCGCCCGCGGTGGTGGAAACCGACCCGCGCACCTGGCTAGCACTTGTCCTTGGACATCGCGGGTGGGCTGAGGCTGTGGCGGTCGGCGCGGTCCAGGCAAGCGGGGCCCGATCCGATCTATCCGAGTACCTGCCCCTATGGGGTGCAGATTCGAGGATTTGACCTACTTAGCCTTACCTAACTAAGGTCAGCCTCACCTGGGTGTGGCGCCGGGAAGCCCCACCTCGATTCGAAGGATGGCACCACGTATGAAGCGCACCCACCTACTCGTGGCCGTCGCTGCCTGCGCGACGCTGCTCGTAAGCGCCTGCTCGGGCTCGGCTAACGACGAGTCAACCGGCAGTGGAGCAGGTACCCAAGCATCCACCGGCGAGCCGGTGGTCGTCTACTCAGGTCGCAGCGAGGAGCTCGTCGGCCCGCTGTTCGAGGAGTTCACTGCTGAGACGGGGATCGAGGTCGAAGTGCGCTACGGCGATACCTCGGAATTGGCGGCGCAGATCATCGAAGAAGGCGATGCGTCCCCTGCCGATCTGTACTTCGGTCAGGACGCCGGAGCCTTGGGTGCGCTCGACGCGGCTGGTCAATGCGCCGCACTGCCCGAAGCTGTGGCGCAGACGGTACCGGCGACCTACCGCGCAGCAGACGGCAATTGGACAGGTATCACTGGCCGTGCTCGGGTCATCGCGTATGACTCGTCTCAATTGACCGCCGATCAAGTCCCCACTTCGGTCTTCGAACTCACCGACCCGCAGTGGGCCGGGCAGGTGGCGATCGCACCGACCAACGGATCATTCCAAGCCTTCGTTACCGCGATGCGGGTCGCGGCAGGTGATGACGTCACCCGCGAATGGCTTCAGGGTTTGATCGATAACGACGCACAACTATTCGAGAAGAACTCCTTGATCCGAGATGCCGTCGATTCCGGTGAAGTACAACTGGGCCTGATCAATCACTACTACTGGTTTCAAAAGGCGGCGGAAGTCGGTGAGGATGCGATGAACGTGCAGTTGGCGTTCACCGAGCCCGGGGATCCGGGCACCTTGGTGAATGTAGCCGGAGCGTGCGTTATCGCACCCTCGGAGAACTCCGAAGGAGCCGGCGAGCTTTTGACCTGGATGTTGAGCGAGCCGATTCAACAGTGGTTCGTAGAAAACACCTACGAGTACCCGCTCACCCCCGGGGTTGCTGGCCCGGTCGGCGTGCCGTCCATCGAGGAAGTTCAAGGTCCGGATATTCCGTTGGCCGAACTGGAGGACCTTCCGGGAACGTTGCAGATGCTGCAAGATGTCGGGCTGACCTAGGAGGCACGTGCACCTACGGCGGGAGACTCGTGGACGACGACCGCCGCTGCTCCTGCTCGGGGCGGCGGCGGTTGCCGTCGTCGTCACTGCGATCCCCCTCGCCTATCTGATCGTTCGCACTTTCGAGGCCGGCGGACAGGCAATCTTCGACGCGCTATGGCGAGAACGAACACTCGACACGACCCTCACGAGCATCACCCTGGTTATCGGGGTGATCATCGGGGCTTCGATCCTGGCTGTGCCCACCGCCTGGTTATTGGCGCGCACCAACGTGCCTGGGCGTTCCTTCTTCATGGTGACGGCAGCACTGCCGCTCGCGGTGCCGTCGTACGTGATGGCCTACGCGTGGATCGCCGAGTTCCCCTGGATGTCTGGTCTGTGGGCCGCGGTCTTGGTTATGTCCCTGGCTACGTACCCGTACGTGGCGATCCCGCTTACGGCAGCGCTGCGAACGATCGACGCTGGACAAGAGGAAGCGGCGCGATCACTGGGACTTGGCCCGCTGGCGACCGCTCGACGCGTGACGCTTCCGCTCACCTGGCCGGCTGCTGCCGCTGGCTTACTCCTCACCGCCCTTTACACGCTCAGCGAGTTCGGCACGGTTGCCATCTTCCGGGTTGATGCATTCACCCGCGTCATCTACACCGCTTACCGCGCGTCCTTCGACCGAACGACTGCGGCCGTCCTTGCACTGCTCCTGGTGTTTCTTGCGCTCCTTTTGGTGATCGTCGAGGCACGGACTCGCGGGCGCGCAAATCGCTGGCGGATCGGATCGGGGGTGAGCAGACCGGCACCTCGCCTGCAATTGTCGACGCGCGGAAGGCTTCTGGGTGTCACGTGGTTGGCCGGTGTTGGCGTCTTGGCACTGGGGGTCCCCGGCTTCTCGCTGTTGATGAGGCTGTTCGAGAGTCGAAGGACCGGAGTAGATGTCACCGAGCTGACCGGAGCCATCGCCGGATCGATAACTTCGGCTGGACTTGGTGCTGCGATTGCCATCGTGCTCGCGCTACCGATCGCCGTGCTGGCGGCGCGCTACACCACCACGTTGGTACGAGGTATCGAAGGCGCGGCGTTCCTTGGACACGCGCTTCCGGGTGTGGTGGTTGGTCTATCCCTTGTTTTCTTCACCCTTGCGGTCCTACCGGCGGTGTACCAAACAGTCGCGACCCTCGCCTTCGCCTATGCGGTGCTGTTCTTGCCCAAAGCGATCGGAGCCAGCCGATCGGCCATCGATGCCGTCCCACCAAGTCTGGAGTCGACCGCACGATCCCTGGGGCGTGGTCCGATTGCCTCCTGGTTGGCCACCACCGGTCGGTTGTCGTGGCCGGGTGTGGCGGCCGGCGCACTTCTTGTACTGCTCACCGCGATGAAGGAACTGCCGGCGACCCTCATGTTGAGACCAACGGGATTCAACACACTTGCCACGGAACTGTGGTCGCGTACAGAGATAGAGGCGTTCGGGGCTGCTGCCCCGTATGCGTTGGCGCTCATTGCGTTGGCGGCCGTGCCCGCGTGGTTGATGGGTCGTTGGCTGGCACGCGAGCCGCGAGTACCCGGACAAGACCCAAAGGAAGCGGCCGAGCAAGATGTCCTCCGCACCGATCAAGTCGCCTATGTCGGAGGAAACCGGTGAGCGCAGTACCGCCAGCCGTTCCAGCGCTGCAGGTCCGCGATCTTGTCGTCGGCTACGGCGGACCAGCCATCGTGCGGGGCATCGATCTGCAAGTCCCCCGAGGAGAATTCCTCGCAGTCCTTGGTGCCAGCGGATCGGGTAAGACCACATTGCTTCGAGCCATCGCGGGCTACTTGCGTCCCACATCCGGTGAAGTTGAAATCGACGGTCGGCTTGTCGCTGGGCGCGATACCTGGGTGCCACCGGAGAAGCGGCATATCGGCGTGGTTCCCCAGGAGGGGGCGTTGTTTCCGCACCTCGATGTTGCGGCCAATATCTCCTTCGGCCTGCCGCGCAAGGAGCGAAGAACCACCGAGCGCGTGGCTGAACTCCTGGAGATGGTCGGCATGCTCGGCATGGAGCACGCCCGGCCCCATGAGCTCTCCGGTGGGCAGCAGCAGCGGGTAGCTCTGGCGCGCGCTCTGGCTCCTGAGCCGGAGTTGCTGCTGCTCGACGAGCCGTTTTCTTCCCTAGATGCAGCTTTGCGCGTGGAGGTCCGCTCCGAAGTGCACGTGCTCTTGCGAGAGATCGGCACCACGACTGTGCTCGTGACCCATGATCAAGAGGAAGCGCTGTCGCTTGCTGATCGAGTCGCGGTCATGTCCGCGGGGCGTATCGAGCAGGTCGACGTCCCTTGGCGTATTTACGAGGCACCGTCCACGCTGGGAATCGCTCGTTTCGTCGGTGATCTCGTCGAACTCCCGGTCGCAGAGATCGACGCTCAAAGTGCGCGGACGCCGCTGGGTTCCGTTCCCCTGTCGCCGAATTCCAACACGAATGCTCGCGTGGTTGTCTTGCGCCCGGAGCAGCTGGTGCTCGTGTCCGATCGCAACGTCGGGTCGTCGGAAAGCGGAACCCCGGGGACGGTCGAGGCAATCCGGTATCACGGTCATGACAGCCTGACGACCGTCCGGCTGGATGATGGATCTTCCGTGGCGGTGCGTTCCGCTGGCGGTGCAGGGGTTGCGCTCGGCGATCGCGTGCGTGTCCTTGTCACCGGCGCTGCTCGGGCGTTCCCCGATCCCGTAGTGTGATGTCCGTGCCGCGCGGGGATGGTCGATTAACCCACGAGGTACTCCCCGGTGAGCGAGGTCCTCAGGACGCCTGCGGAGTGTTCGGGGTGTGGGCTCCGGGCGAGGAAGTGGCCAAGCTCACCTACTTCGGGCTGTATGCGCTTCAGCATCGAGGCCAAGAATCAGCCGGCATCGCGGTGAGCGACGGCTCGCACATCGTGGTCTATAAGGACATGGGTTTGGTCTCCCAGGTGTTCACTGAAGCTAGCCTGGAATCGCTTCATGGACATGTGGCGATCGGACACACCCGGTACTCGACCACCGGGTCGAGCGTATGGGCGAACGCGCAGCCAACTTTCCGACCGACAGCCACAGGAAACCTCGCGCTCGGCCACAACGGCAACATCACGAACACGCCTGAGTTGCTCGAGCGCATCGCCGATCTTGCGACCACATCCGGCGAACTTCCCATCAACGCCGGCTTGCATGCCACGACCGACACAGAGGTCATCTCGGCACTGCTGGCATCACACCCAGACTTGCCTCTCGAGCAGTCGGCAATCGAGGAGTTACCTGCCTTGCACGGCGCCTACTCGTTGGTCTTCATGGACGACGACGCCCTTTACGCGGCCCGTGATCCGCAAGGCATCCGCCCTCTAGTCCTCGGACGCCTCGAGCGGGGCTGGGTGGTCGCGAGTGAGACCGCTGCCCTGGACATCGTGGGCGCTTCAGTTGTGCGTGAGATCGAACCCGGAGAGTTGATCGTCGTCGACGCAAACGGCCTGCGCTCGCATCGGTTTGCCGATGCTGACCCGAAGGGGTGCTTGTTCGAGTATGTCTACCTCGCGCGGCCGGACACCACCATTGCCGGACGTAGCGTGCAGTCGACTCGTGTGGATATCGGAAAGAGGCTTGCCCACGAGCATCCGGTCGACGCCGATCTGGTGATCCCAGTCCCTGAATCCGGTAGGTACGCGGCAATCGGCTACGCCCAGGAATCGGGAATCCCCTTCGCCGAGGGACTGGTCAAGAACGCCTACGTAGGACGGACGTTCATCCAACCGTCGCAGACGATCCGTCAATTGGGTATTCGGCTCAAGCTCAATCCGCTAAAGGAAGTGATCGCAGGGCAGCGTCTTGTGGTGGTCGATGACTCCATTGTCCGCGGCAACACCCAGCGGGCATTGGTACGGATGCTTCGTGAGGCCGGTGCCGCTGAGGTGCACGTACGAATCTCTAGCCCACCGGTGAAGTGGCCATGCTTCTACGGCATCGACTTCGCTAGTCGCGCGGAGTTGATCGCTAACGGTCTAACTGTCGATGAGATCTGTGCCTCGATCGGGGCGGACTCTTTGGCTTTCGTGGCGCTCGATGCATTGGTCGAGGCGACCCATCAGCCGAAGGACAGCCTGTGCCGAGCCTGTTTCGACGGCGTTTACCCCGTTGAGATTCCGACCGAAGACCGCATCGGTAAGGACGTGCTCGAGCACATCGCGCGTCGGGTCGAGCAGTCGGCCGGTGGGGGCGCCAGCGACGCCTTGGAACGCGCCTGATGGAAGGCGCCAGTTACGCCGCGTCCGGAGTCGACGTCGAGGCGGGCGAACGTGCGGTAGAGCTGATGCGCAGCTCGGTAGCTCGAACGAACCGTCCGGGGGTGCTCGCCGGACTTGGAGGCTTCGCGGGGCTCTTCGATCTTGCCGACTACCGAGACATGGAACGGCCCCTACTAGCCACCAGCACAGACGGAGTCGGTACCAAGATCGCTGTAGCGCGGGCGATGAACAAGCACGACACCGTTGGAATCGATCTCGTGGCGATGGTTGTCGATGACCTCGTCGTCTGCGGGGCCGAGCCACTCTTCCTCACGGACTACATCGCCACCGGATCCGTCGATCCTGTCCGAATGGCGGCGATCGTTTCGGGCATTGCGGAGGGCTGCGTTCAGGCCGGTTGCGCGCTGATCGGTGGCGAGACCGCGGAGCATCCGGGGCTCATGGCGCCCGATGAATATGACCTTGCGGCTGCGGGAACCGGGATTGTCGATGAAGCGCGGCTCCTCGGTGCCCAGCGGGTGCAGGTAGGCGATGTCCTGATTGCGATGGCATCCAGCGGACTGCACTCCAATGGCTACTCGTTAGCGCGCCACGTCCTGATCGACGGGGATGGCTCACGGCTGAATGAGCAGGTGCCCGAACTCGGCCGCACCATCGGGGAGGAACTGCTCGAGCCGACGCGCATCTACGCCCGGGTGTGCCTCGAACTCGCTGACCGGCTCGATGTCCACGCTTTCTCGCACATCACCGGGGGCGGTCTGGCAGCCAACATTGCACGAGTGCTGCCTGAGAATCTCGCCGCGGATGTCGATCGTGGATCCTGGAAACCAGCGGCCATATTCGATGTGATCGCCGAGCGCGGTGGGGTGTCCGTCGCGGAGATGGAACGAACCTTCAATATGGGCATTGGCATGGTCGCCCTGGTACCCGCCGATTCGCTCGACGATGCCCTGGCATCGATTGATCGGTCGGGGATATCTGCCTGGCCATGCGGGCAGGTACGTGACCGCCGACCGGGCGAGAGCGGCGACGCCTCAGCGAAGGGTGGTGGAGGCGGGTCCGTCAGGGTGACGGGGGAATACCGCTAATCCTCGTCTTCGTCCTCGAGGTACTTGGCGTACGGGTCATCCGCGTAGGGATCATCGGTCTCGTCGTCCTGCGTCGACTCGGACGCGGACTCCGACCCACCGGCGAGCTCCGCTTGGAGCCGCTCCAGGTCGGTCTGTGGACCGCCGTACTTCAATGCTCGTGCGACCTTGGTCTGCTTAGCCTTTGCTCGGCCGCGCCCCATGGCTCGACCCCCTCATCCGGTTCCCCGGTAGTCGGTGGACGTGTTCGCGTTGGGCCATCCGGACCGTGATCCCGGGACCACAACGAGGGGCCAGACTACCTCCCCGGTGGGCCTTCGCGCATCAGCGGCCCCCGGAGACGGGCCCGGCGGCGATCCGGGTCTCGGCCTCCCGCTCAGCAGCCCGTACGGGGGTCAAGCCCTCCTCGCGGGCTCTGGTCAGGACGTCAGCGGTGGTCTGAAAGACCTGCTCCACCTTGGCTCGGGCCTTATCTACGTCGGCCCCCACGAGCTCTTCGGCCACCTGGATGACCCCACCGCAGTTAACGCAGAAATCAGGCGCATACAGAACTGAGTGCTCCGCCAGGAGATCGCCCACCTCGGGGCTCGCTAGCTGGTTATTGGCACCCCCACACACCAACCCGACCCCGCTCGCGGCCAGAAGGGGAACCAAATCGACTGTCAGGAAGCCCCCGAGCGCGTTGGGCGAGACCACTTCCGGTCGAGTCGACAGCAAGGCATCGAGATCGTCCACCCACGTCACCCCACCGGGGTAGGCGGCATCGATCGCGGCACGCACGGACGCTTCCGGCTCAAGGGCGACCACCAAGGCCCCGTCATCGAGCAGGTGTCCGATCAGCCGACCCCCTACCTTCCCGGCTCCGATTACTGCCACGGTGCGGCCACCGAGGTCGGCAGCTCCGAAAGCCTCTTGGGCGCCGGCCCGCATTCCCGCGTGCACACCGATCGCGGTGAGGATTCCGGAATCTCCCACCCCACCTTTGTCCGGGGATCGGCCGGTTGTCCAGCGGCAAGATTCGCCGATGATGTCCATGTCCTCGACTCGCATACCAACGTCACCTGCGGTGACGTAACGGCCATCAAGGGAGCACACCATGCGACCGAATGCGCGTAACAGATCGGGTGGCTTGTCACTCGGGTCGTGCACGATCACTGCCTTACCGCCGCCGTGCTGCAATCCGGCGAGTGCGTTCTTATACGTCATAGCCCGCGAAAGTCGAAGTGCATCGGCATATGCAGCAGCACGCGCTTCACTGTCGGCTCCAGCATGCGAGTAACTCGACATGCGCACGCCACCGAGCGCAGGACCGAGTGCGGTCGAATGAATAGCGATAACCGCGCGCAAACCCGAAGCGTCGTCCTGGCCGACGAGCACCTCTTCATGGCCGTCGAAACCTGCCCATGGGTCAACGATCATTTCGCGTTGCATGGGACAACCCTAGGGTGCGGGAAATCTCCGAAGACTCGGGGAATTGCTTCGAAACATTGAGTTTGTGATTGTTTTCGCTTGCCTTGTCGCCCTGCCTAGTGGAAAGGTACGGGGCTAGTGGTCGCTGCGGAACTCGCGATCGAACGTCCGCAGCGAACCGTTGGGAGGTGCAGTGTCGGGCCAGAGTCCGGAGTCGGAGCAACTCCTCACACCTTCTGAAGTCGCTGCACTGTTTCGCGTCGATCCCAAGACCGTCACGCGTTGGGCCAAAGCCGGCAAGCTCCACAGCATCCGCACTCTCGGCGGTCATCGTCGGTATCGAGCGAGTGAAGTGCATGCGCTTCTCGAAGCGCAATCGCCATCACAGAATCTTGCGTCGCCCGCTCACCCACAGGCGCCCGGGCTACCGCCCCTTCGTTGACTCGGGACTACCCTTACTGGCGTGCCAGCGAACAAAGATCCGCAACTGCGAGTTGGTGATGCCGATCGTGATGACGTGATCATTGTCTTGCGAGAAGCGTTCGCTGAGGGGCGACTAGACCAAGCGGAGTTCGAAGACCGGCTCGGTCGCGCGCAAATTGCCAAGACGTATGCGGACCTGACCGCGCTGACGGTGGACCTTCCCCCCAGCAACGAAGCAGTCCCCGAGAGATCGACAGTCGGGGTGCATACAGGTGCCGTCGAGCGGGCTGAGAAGGAACGCCGGGACATGAAGGCTGCCTGGGCGTCGTGGCTCAGTGTGGGCGTTTTGGTCAACATCATCTGGTTCGCCACCTGGATGGGTAGCGGCCCGGCCCCTTACTACTGGCCGATCTGGGTCATCGGCCCGTGGGGCGGCGGGATGCTCATCTGGACACTCACATCGCGAGCAGAGCGTCCGACAAATGGCTGAACCGCTGTATCGAGGAATCGTTGGCGCTTTCAAGGGCATCTTTCGCACCCTTGGCATCCGCTTCGACATCGTCGGAGAGGAAAATATCCCCCTTTCCGGGGGAGCGATTCTGGCGATCAATCACACGAGTTACCTCGACTTCGCGCTCGGCGGTGTGCCTGCGGACATGCGGGGTCGTCGTCTGGTGCGTTTCATGGCCAAGGATTCGATCTTCCGGCACCCGGTTGCCGGGCCGTTGATGCGCGGGATGAAGCACATCCCGGTAGACAGGGACGCTGGCTCGGCGGCCTTCCGTGACGCGGTGGGTGCAGCGAAGTCCGGGGAATTGATCGGCGTTTTTCCGGAAGCAACCATGAGCCAGTCCTTGGAGATCAAAGAGTTGAAGAACGGTGCGATCCGGATGGCTCGCGCCGCGAACGTGCCGATGATCCCGATGATCATCTTCGGCGGCCATCGGGTGCTTGGGTATGAGGTAAAGGACTTCACCCGCGGCAGAACAATCTGCATGACGGTCGGGAAGCCTCGCTTGATCGAACGAGGCAAAGATCCAGATGAGCTCACCGAAGAGTTGCGCGGTGAACTTTCCCAACTACTCGACGCAACGATCGAGCGGTATCCCGATCAGCCGCCGGGAGCCGCGTGGATTCCCGCTCGGCACGGTGGTTCCGCCCCCACTCTCGAGGAAGCACATCGACTGGAAGAAGAACGGCGCGCTCGTCGTCGCGCCGAGCGCGAGGCGAAAGCCCGCTAGTCCGGTGTTGAGGCACGAAAGGCATCGATAGCTGTAGGCATCGTCTGAAAGACGTAGGCATCACCGATGGTGTTCAAGACGCCGTGTGCCTGCAACTCGACCATTAACTCGGACTTGACGCGAACGAGTCCGAGCTGAATTCCACGGCGCTGACAGTCATCCACTAGTTCAGCGAGTGCATCGAGTCCGGTGATGTCTGCCTCGTTCACCGCTTCCACGTTCACCAGCATCCAGCGAGTCCCATGCGCTTTGCTCAAGGCCCCTCGGGCTCGGCGCAGGAAATCCTCGGCGTTCGCGAAGAAGAGAGGAGAGTCGTAGCGGAAGACCAAGAGTCCCTGCTCCTGTTGTGCCCCGGGGTAGTCCACGATGCTGTGCCAACCAGGTACCCCGTCTACCGTTCCCAGGACCGCCGCGTGCGGTCGGGCAACGCGACTTAGTAGGTCGACTACCGAGACAGCAACGGCGATGGCGATGCCGTACAAGAGTCCGAAGGCCAGAACGCCGATCGTTGCTATCAGCGCGAAGAGAAATTCCCGCTTGCGAAAGCGCCACAGGCGACGGAACTCGCCGATATCCACCAGAGATAGGGCAGCGAAGATGATCAAGCCGCTAAGGGCTGCCAGCGGGAAAGTGCTGAGGATGTTTCCTAGGCCGAGTAGCACGACGAGCACCAAGGCTGCAGCCACGAGTGAGTACACCTGTGTCCGAGCGCCCGCCGAGCGAGCGATCACCGCGCGGCTGGCGGAGGAAGATACTGGAAACCCACTCACGAACGATGCCCCCACATTCGCTGCTCCCAGCGCAACGAACTCCTGATTCTTATGCACCCGGTGGCCGGTACCGATCGCCAGCATGCGGCCGGTGAGCAAGTTGTCCGCGTAGCCGACCACCACGATGCCGAACGCGGGGAGTGCCAGGATTCCGAGGTCCGAGGCAGCGAGAGCGGGGACCCCGATCGTGGGACCTCCGACGGGAATGCTCCCCACTGTGGGCAAGGCCGAGGCCGCGGACGGAAGCGCGGCGGTGAGCAGGGCGGCTCCCGAAACCAGGATCAATGGCCACGGCACGCTGTGCATGCGGGTTCCGAGAAGAACAAGGGCGCCAGCGATCGCAGTGGCCATGATCAATGGCGCCCAGGCAAACGACGACACCTGTACGTTCCGAATGATCGCCAGGACCTCTTCAGCGAACGTCGTGGGATTCCCAGGTGTTTGGGTGAGCGACATCACCTGGCTGGAGATCATCAAGACCGCCACCCCCGCCATGTACCCGATCAGCAGCGGCTTGCCGAGAAGATCGCCGACGAAGCCCAATCGGAGGACGGCGGCGAGTAGAGCGAGGCATCCGACGATCAACGCCAACGCCGCGGCCAACGCCGCGTAGCGCAACGGGTCCCCACCCGCGAGTGGCGCGAGTGCAGTTGCTGTCAGAAGGGCAGTGCTGCTCTCCGGGCCTACGGAAAGCAAGCGTGAACTTCCGACGAAGGCGTAGATGACGAAGCCGACAATCACAACCCACAACCCGCTGGTGGCAGGAAGTCCGGCCAGCGTCGAGTAGGCCATGACCTGCGGCACCAGATAGGCGGTGACAGTGATGCCGCCGATGATGTCTCCCCGTAGATCACGGCGGTCGTAGGACCGAAGCCTTCGTAGGCCAGGCGCGATGTGCACAATCCGACGGTAAGTCGGGCCTACCAGGTTTTGCTACTGATCAGTACGTTCCGTTCAGACAACAACTCGACAGTGCCCGAACTGTTCATGAGCAGCGGACGGTCACGCCCCCAGAATTGAGTCTTGTTGGTTGGCACGCCTTTGCCGATGAAGACCGTCAGTTTCTTGCCGGGGGCGATACGTGAGTCCACGGTGAAGGGGTAACTCGCACTGCGATAGCGCAGGTAGTAGCCGTCAAGATTGATCTCCTGATCCCCTGTGTTCTGGATGATGACGTATTCCTGATTTGCCGCCCGCGCAGGCTTCTTCGCGGTGGCGACAGGATTGACATCGGTGATACGCAATGTCCCCTGGGCTGGATCGGTGCAGTCGATCACGCACGGCCATTCAAACCAGGTCCGCATAGCAGTCGACTTGTCCAATAGGTAGACACCGTCTCCTGTGAAGCGATCGTCCGATGTGTTAGCCAGTAGGGCACCAGGGGATCCCATATAAAGATCACGAGGATTCGGCGAACCCGGTTGCCCTTCCCCTGCGTGAACCACTCGATAATCACCGGGCTGCAGTACTGACCCCTCTGGGAAGTTGAACCAAAAGGACAAACTCGAATCGCGCAGGAGCCAACCGCTGATATCAACGGGAGTGCTCCCAGTATTGCGGACGATCGTGTATTCCCCGTTGGGATTCGCATTGTCGTTTCGCCCGGCATCCCAGTGCGCGATAACGCTCAAGGATGCGTCAGGTTGCTCGACCGGTCCGCAGAACTCCGGGTTCCAGATTCCACGCTGCTCAAGTTGTGCCTGCGACGTCATCACGGCGTACGGATACGAGAGCGCCGCTTCGTCCCCCACGGTGAACCACATCGCCAAGCCAGCCTGAGCAAG
>CBFIHB010000034.1:0-15012 GCA_965662415.1 Actinomycetes bacterium
CGACCGAGGTGCGAACCGACGCTTCGTCCGTGATTTCGTCGATGCCCGAGTGACCGTTGCCGAATACTTCATCTTCATCGCGATCGCGGTCCTGCTGCTGGGTTTCGTGCAAAACCCGGCCCTGCAGTCCTTCGTGTCCTTAGCCTTCTTCGCGGTCACCGCGCTGATCGTCATCGACACGACGATCCTGCTCGTCCAGCTCAATTTGCGGGCAAAGAAGCAGTTCCCCGAGAAGTCCGATCGCCGCGGCCTGATGCTCTACGCCGTTATGCGCGCCTTGCAGTTGCGCCGCCTGCGCCTACCACCACCGATGGTCACTCGCGGCGGCAAGCCGATCAAGCGCGGCCCGGACGGCAAGCCGATCAAGTCCGACTAGCCACACGCACCGCCCATGGAACTGTCCTCCCTAGGTGCGGCCGGAACAGTCACCGGCCTTCGGATCCAGGTCCATCCCGGCGATTCAGTCGCGTAGTTCCCGCCCTCGCGTTTCGATCCGGAACAAGAACGTCACCACCGCCCCGAGCACAGCAAAAACAGCGATGACTGCGATGGTCGGGCTTAGGCCGAACGCGCTCGTGGCCACGGGGAGGAAGAACGTGCCGACCACGGCTCCAACCTTGCCCGCGGCTGCCGCGACTCCGTGACCCGTCGCCCGTAGTCGAGTCGGAAAGACTTCGGCCGGCAGCAGGTAGGTGGTCGCATTCGGCCCCATGTTCACCATGGTGTTGAAGACGATGAAGGAACCCAGGAGTATCCACAGGGGGCCGCCGCTACCTACGACCGCCAGTGTTCCCAGCCCAATGGCCATGCCCACAAAACCGACGATCTGCAATTGGATGCGGCCGGCGCGTTCCACCAGGATCATGTTCAAGATGAAACCGATGATCAAGAACACGTCCGTGAAAGCAGCCTGACCAGTCGCAGCGATATCAGCAGCGATGAAATCGTCTTTCGCCATGTGCGTGTTCGGATCAGCTCCAGTCAATCCGGCCAGGATCGTCGGCGTGAACAGACCGATGCCGTACAAGGCGATGTCCATCAAGAACCACGGAACCGTCGTCAAGATCAAGGCCCGGCGCCGGACCGGTGCCCACAGGTCCTTGAACGTCATCCGGGGCTGTGGGCCTGCCTGATAGACCTGCGCGAAGGCAATGTCCTCATCGGTCACGACTGGCCGCTGACCGGTGAGCCATTCGGTGTCGTGTTCGGCCTGGTCGAGGTTGCCGCGTTCGGCTTCCCAACGCGGGCTCTCGGGTATCCGCAGGCGCAGGATGGCAACGATCACTGCTGGAATCACCCCGGAGAGCAGCATCCAGCGCCAGGTGCCCTCATCGGGCATCAACGACAGCAACAAGAAGCCCGCGCCTGCGCCCAACACCATGCCCACCGCTTGGAACGAGAACGCACCGGTCATCCATACGCCTCGCTTCCGCGCGGGCATCACCTCGCTGACCATCGAGGCACTCAACGGATACTCAGCACCGACGGCCATGCCTTGGAAGAAGCGGAAAACCGCGAGGGACCACACATCCCATGCGAATGCCGATGCGATCGCCGTGACCAAGAACAGCAACAAATCGATCTTCAACATCGCGCGACGTCCGATGCGATCGGCGATGCGTCCGGACAGCAGGGCGCCGGGAACGGCGCCGAGCACCGCAGCGCCAACGGCCACCGAGTCCTGCCAACTGCTCAAGCCCAGATCGGCCACGATCAAGGGACCTGCCACGCTCATGATGAACAGGTCGTAGCCGTCCAGACCGATACCCGAGGCAGCCAAGGCCCAGACTCCCAAGCGACGTCTGCCCACAGGCGCTGTGTCGAGCACCCGGGCTACCGCGTGCTTACGAGCTGCCGCTTCCACGTGCGAATTCCCCTCGACTACTCAATTCGGGGCCAGAATGCCCAATCCACCTTGCCGAGGAGTTGCCGTGCGGTGAATTTCCCGGGCAGCTGCGTATCGCAGGACGCTTCGGGCGATTTCCTTAGCGCAACGGACCGTCGGTCATGCCCCGAGCGGAAGTAGGCACTGCCTGCAGCCCTAACTCCACCGGAGTAATCAGGCCGTCGTGCGCGGGAAGCATCCGGACGGTGTAACCAAAAGCACCGTTGCGATCCAAGGGCACCTCTACCCGGTACTGCCACCGGTTCTGTTCGTACTGCTCAACCGGCTCCATAGCGATCACACTCGGAGCTTCGATGCGGTCATCGGCGTTTACCCGCCCGGCAATCACCTCGACGCTCACATCCTGCGCAGATAGTTCGCCGAGCGACACGTACGCCCGTACCGAGATTGAGGAACCGGCGGTCACCACATCCCCGGCCCCCTCTGATTCCACATGATCCACCCGCACCCCGGACCAAGCCTTGCGAACCCGCTCCTTCCAGGAAGCAAGCGAAGCAGCGAGCGCGTATTCGTCTGCACAGATGCTCGCGGTGGACTCGGCCGCCGGCAGGTAGAGCCGCGTTACGTAGTCGCGAACCATGCGGCTCGCAAGCACCTTCGGACTGAGCGTCTGCAGTGTGTGCCGAACCATCTCCAGCCACCGATGCGGCATGTTGTCGTCTCCACGCCCGTAGAACGTGGGTGCCACGGAGTGCGAGATCAGGTCATACAGCGCAGCAGCCTCGAGATCGTCGCGACGTTCGGGATCCTCGATGCCATCGGCCGAGGGGATCGCCCAGCCGTTTTCACCGTCGAACCATTCATCCCACCAGCCATCCAGGATCGACAGATTCAGCGCGCCGTTCAGTGCGGCCTTCATCCCGGAGGTGCCGCTGGCCTCGAGCGGGCGGATCGGGTTGTTGAGCCACACGTCGCAGCCGGGGTACAAGACCTCGGCCATGGCCATGTCGTAGTCGGGAAGGAAGACGATGCGGTGGCGGACATCCTCGTTGTCGGTGAACTGCACGAGCTGCTGGATCAGCGCCTTGCCGCCATCGTCGGCTGGATGGGCCTTGCCCGCGATGACCAACTGGATCGGTCGATCCGGGTCGAGCAGCAGTTCACGCAAACGATCCTGATCGCGCAGCATCAATGTCAATCGCTTGTACGAGGGCACCCGACGCGCGAAGCCGATCGTGAGGATGTCCGGATCCAAGACTTCATCGATCCAGGTGAGTTCGGCCGGTGCCGCTCCCCGAGCCAGCCACGATTCGCGCAGACGCTCGCGTGTCATCTGCACCAGGCGCTCGCGCAAGATGCGCTTGATGTGCCAGATGCGACCCGGATCGACGTGCGCGATCGCCTCCCAGCCGCGCGCTTGCTGCATCAAGTCCTCGCCGATCGCCTCGTGCGCAAGATCCATCACTTCCCTGGCCACCCAGGTTGGGGCGTGCACTCCGTTGGTGATGGAGGTGATCGGGATGTCGTCGGCGTCGAAGCCGGGCCACAGCCCCGCGAACATCCCGCGTGAGACCTCACCGTGCAGCAGGCTCACACCATTGGCTCGCCCTGCCAGCCGCAGCCCCATGACCGCCATGTTGAACACGGCCGGATCGCCACCGGGGTAATCCTCGGATCCGAGGTGCATGATGCGCTCGACGGGCACCTGCGGGCTAGCCTGCGAGCCGCCGAAGTACTGCTCGATCATCGACATCGGGAAGCGATCGATGCCCGCAGGCACGGGAGTGTGGGTCGTGAACACCGTGCCAGCGCGCGAGGCTTCCAATGCTGTGTCGAAATCGATTTGTGGGTTCTCGGTTCGGATCTCTCGAATGCGCTCCAGCCCGAGGAAGCCCGCGTGACCTTCGTTGGTGTGAAACACCTCCGGTGCCGGGGTCCCGGTGATTCGGCAGTAGGCGCGCAATGCGCGAACGCCACCGATGCCTAGCAACATCTCCTGTTGAAGTCGGTATTCGCCGCCTCCGCCATACAGCCGATCGGTTACCTCCCGCTCGGCCGGACCGTTTTCTTCGACGCCTGAGTCGAGCATCAGCAAGGGCACCCGACCCACCCGGGCGATCCAGATGCGAGCTGCGAGCACGCGATCGCCCGGCAACTCGATGCTGACCCGCGCCGGTGCTCCCGATTCTTCGCGAAGCAACGTGATCGGAGAATTATCGGGGTCGCACAGCGGGTACTGCTCCCGTTGCCAGCCGTCGCGAGTGAGGCTTTGACGAAAGTAGCCCGACCGGTAGAACAGGCCGATCCCGATGATCGGCACACCTAGGTCGCTCGCCGATTTCAGGTGATCGCCGGCCAGGATCCCCAGACCACCGGAGTACTGCGGAAGCGCCGGGGCCACTCCGTACTCCGGCGAGAAATAGGCGATGCCGGTCAGTGCCGAGCGCTGCCCTGACTCCTGGTCTTCGTCGGTGGACCACCGCTGGAACCAGTGCGGGGTGCGCAGGTAGGAGTGGAGGTCCTCGACGGCTCCGGCGACCCAGGCCACGAAACCGTCATCGGCGGCTAGTTCGGTCAGACGTTCGGCGGATACTTCCCCGAGCAGCCGCATGGGGTCGTGCCCGCACTCACGCCACAGCTGCGGATCCATCGCCGCGAACAGGTCGGTGGTCTGTGGGTGCCATGACCAGCGCAGGTTCAAGGCGAGTTCCTCGAGCCCGGCTAGTGCCTCGGGCAGGACCGAACGGACGGTAAAGCGTCGTATCGCCTTCACGGCTGCAACCGTAGTGCCCGGGTATTGCGTGCCTGTTTCGTCGGTGCGTTGACTACGCTCGCCTCATGCCTCAGCGGTCGGCGCGCACCGGCAAGTCCGCCGCCCCACCCCACGATGGCCTGACCGGCCGCATTCCGATCGTGGATGTTTGGCCGGTCGTGGCGTGCGGTCTCCGGCCGGCGGCGGCCGCCGAGGGCGAGACCTTTCCCGTCGGGGCCACCGTGTTCCGTGATGGTCACGCGCCCATCACCGTCGAAGTCCGAACGTCCGCGCCGGAGGGTGGGACCGGCGAGCACGTGCGAATGCAGCCGGATCCATCCGGGGTGGATCGCTGGTCGGGCCTCGTGCGGGTGGACACTCCGGGCTCGTGGACGTTCACCGTGCACGCCTGGACCGAACCCTGGCAATCCTGGTTGCAGCGGGCGCGTATCAAGGTGGCTCAGGGAATCGATGTAGATTTCGAACTCGCCGAGGGCGCTTCGGTGCTGTCGACCGCTGCCAGGCGCCTACCCAGGAACCGGACGGACATTCGCAGCACCCTGCGCGCTGCCACGGCGACCATGCGCGATACCCGACTCCCGGCCCAGGTGCGGTTCGCGGCCGCCACCACGCCCGAAGTCCTGTCTGCGATGGACGTCTTCGGACCACGCACCGAGGAGTCCAGCAGCGGTCCGTGGCCGATCCTGGTCCAGCGCCGACGAGCCCTCGTCGGCGCTTGGTATGAGTTCTTCCCACGCAGCGAGGGCGCCATCCTCGATCCTCCGACCTCCGGCACTTTGCGCACTGCTGCGAATCGGCTCCCAGCCATTGCCGAGATGGGCTTCGACGTCATCTACCTCCCGCCGATCCACCCGATCGGCACAACGCACCGCAAGGGATACAACAACTCCCTACAACCCGAGGCCGGACATCCGGGATCACCGTGGGCGATCGGTGATGAAAGTGGTGGACACGATGCTCTCCATCCAGACCTAGGGACGTGGACGGACTTCGATTACTTCGTACAAGAAACGACGGACAACGGGATGGAGGTCGCACTCGATCTGGCGTTGCAAGCCTCGCCCGATCACCCGTGGGTACATGAACATCCCGAGTGGTTCGGCATCCGACATGACGGCTCGATCGCCTATGCCGAGAATCCACCGAAGAAGTACCAAGACATTTACCCGCTGTACTTCGAGAACGATCCAGGGGGCCTGTACGCGGAGATCGAGCGCATCGTCCGGCTCTGGATGGGCCATGGTGTTCGCATCTTCCGAGTCGACAACCCACACACGAAACCGCTATGGCTGTGGGATCGCCTCATCTCAGCGATCAATGCGACCGATCCCGACGTGCTCTTCCTGGCCGAAGCATTCACCAAACAGCCGATGATGAAGGCTCTTGCGGAGGTCGGCTTCCAGCAAAGTTACACATACTTCACCTGGAAGAACACCAAGCACGAATTGATCGAGTACCTCTGCGAACTCGCAGGCCCGGCATCGGCCTATATGCGTCCGAATCTGTTCGCTAACACGCCCGACATCCTGCACGAGTATCTGCAGCACGGAGGTCCGGCGGCGTTCTCGATCAGGGCAACTCTCGCGGCCACGCTCTCCCCCACCTACGGGGTGTACAGCGGTTTCGAGTTGTTCGAACACGTAGCGGTGCGTCCTGGCAGCGAGGAGTACCTCGATTCTGAGAAGTACCAGTACCGACCCCGCGACTGGGATCGAGCCGAGAGGCAAGGACGCACCCTCGCGCCCTACCTCGGACTACTCAACGAGATCCGAAATTCCCATCCGGCGTTGCAGGACTTGCGTTCCTTACGCTTCCACCACACCGACAACGACGACATCATCGCCTTCAGCAAGCAGGTGGGAGATGACACGATCCTGGTCACCTGCCTGCTCGATCCGCACCGAGAACAGGCCAGCACCGTGTGGTGGGATCTGGTCACACTTGGTCTCGACCCCGGCGAGCGCTTCATCGCCCATGACGAAATCACCGGCCATACCTGGACGTGGGCCGCCCAGACCTACGTCCAACTTCGCCCCTGGGAGAACGTGGCCCACGTGGTCTCGGTGTCGACCCGATGAAGCCGGCACCGGTGGATCGGGCCGAGCTCGACAG
Organism: Actinomycetes bacterium; assembly: GCA_965662415.1. Lineage (GTDB taxonomy): Bacteria > Actinomycetota > Actinomycetes > S36-B12 > S36-B12 > S36-B12. The sequence goes on from CBFIHB010000034.1 coordinate 6,732, forward strand.
GCTCGTGGACGGCGCGCACCATGACCCCCACTCCATCTTGGGTGCCCACCCCTTCGATGGCACCGTCACGATCCGAGTTCTGCGCCCAGGGGCACGCTCGGTCACGGTTGTGTTGCCCGATACCGCTGGTTCCCCCAAGCGCATCCCGATGGACCACGAAGCGCGTGGCGTGTGGATGTGCGTGGTGCCCGCCTCTTCGGTCCCGGATTACCGCATCGATGTGCAGTACGAAGGGGACGTCATCCCCTCCGATGATCCCTATCGCTTCTGGCCCTTCCTCGGTGAGATGGATCTGCACCTGCTAGGAGAGGGACGCCACGAGCAGCTGTGGTGGCACCTCGGAGCGCATGTCCACCGAATGGACAGTGTCTTCGGATCGGTCGAGGGAACCTGCTTCGCGGTGTGGGCGCCGAACGCTATCGGGGTGCGCGTTGTCGGTGATTTCAACTTTTGGGACGGTGCTGCCCACCCGATGCGCTCTTTGGGTTCGAGCGGGGTTTGGGAATTGTTCGTGCCCGGGATCGGTACCGGCACTCGCTACAAGTACCAGGTCCTCGGTCGCGACGGCCGGTGGCGTGACAAGGCAGATCCGGTGGCCTTCGAGACCGAAGTTCCACCAGCAACCGCCTCGGTCGTCTTCGAATCGACATACACCTGGAAAGACGACGATTGGATGCGGGCTCGCACCGAGCGAGATCCCCATGTGGGGCCGATGTCCATCTACGAAGTTCACCTTGGTTCATGGCGCATCGGTTTGGACTACCACGAATTGGCAGAGCAATTGACTGCCTACGTCTTGGACACCGGCTTCACGCACGTGGAATTACTGCCGGTTGCCGAGCATCCGTACGGCCCATCGTGGGGGTACCAGGTCTCCGGCTACTTCGCTCCTTCCTCGCGGTTCGGTTCACCCGATGACTTCCGGTATCTGGTTGACCGCCTTCACCAGGCTGGCATCGGAGTCCTCATCGACTGGGTCCCCGCGCACTTCCCGAAGGATGAATGGGCATTGGCCCGATTCGATGGCACCTGCTTGTACGAGCATCCCGATCCACGCCGCGGCGAGCACCCGGATTGGGGCACGTACGTCTTCGACTTCGGACGACACGAGGTGCGTAACTTCCTAGTCAGCAACGCCTTGTTCTGGCTCGAGGAGTTCCACATCGACGGACTACGAGTAGATGCGGTCGCGTCGATGCTGTACCTGGACTACTCGCGGGACGAAGGCCAGTGGCTGCCCAATCAACACGGCGGTCGGGAGAATCTCGATGCGGTGCAGTTTCTGCAGGAGATGAACGCCACCGTCTACAAACGAGTCCCTGGTGTCGTCACCATCGCCGAGGAATCCACCGCGTGGCCGGGGGTCACCACACCCACCTATGCAGGCGGATTGGGTTTCGGCTTCAAATGGAACATGGGCTGGATGAACGATTCGCTGGGCTACATGCAGCGCGATTCCGTGCATCGCCGCCACCACCACAACGACATGACGTTTTCGTTGATGTACGCCTTCTCTGAACGCTTCATCCTGCCGCTTTCGCACGATGAAGTGGTCCACGGAAAGGGTTCCCTGATCGCAAAGATGCCCGGGGATCGGTGGCAGGCACTGGCGAACCTGCGTGCCTATCTGGCTTTCATGTGGGCGCACCCGGGCAAGAAGTTGCTGTTCATGGGCGCGGAATTCGCACAATCGGAGGAGTGGTCTAGTGAACGCGGCCTGGATTGGTGGTTGCTGCAGTTCCCCGAACACGAGGGCATCGTGCGCGTGGTTGGAGATTTGAATCGGGTCTACCGAGAAAACCCGGCTCTGTGGCAGCGCGACCACGAGGCCACGGGTTTCGAGTGGCTCAGCGCCGATGACGCCGACAACAACACCTTCGCCTGGCTGCGCTGGGACAACGACGGCAACTGCGTAGTCGCGGTGATCAACCTCTCTCCCGTTCCACGCGGCGATGTTCGCATTGGACTGCCGTGGGCAGGACGCTGGGAGGAGATCCTCAACACCGACGCAGGAATCTATTCAGGCTCTGGAATCGGCAACCTCGGCGGCATTGACGCAGTCGAGGAGCCGTGGGCGGGACGACCGGCGTCGGCCGCGGTGACGCTGCCGCCTCTGGCTGCGTGCTACTTCGCGGCGCAGCGCCCCTCGTAGCAGGCCCTTAGAACAGCGCGCTCGCCAACGCGGTGCGCGCTGCCGGGACTGAGGGATCATCGCCAGCGAGGGTGAACAACTCCACGAGGCGATTGCGCACGCGCTCGCGCTCATCGCCGGATGTGCGGCTAACGAGTTCGATCAGTAGGGCGAAGGCCTCGCTCCAAGCGCCCTGCAACGCCCGGGCGTCAGCGGCTTGAAGCTGGGATTCGATGTCCTCGGGAGAAGCGTGCGCGATGGCCGAATCGGGATCGATCCCATCGGTACGTTCGTACAGATCGACCATGGCGAGTCCCGCGGCGGCGTCCGCATCTGCTGGAGACTCATCCAGCACCCGCTGGTAGGCCTGCCGAGCGGCCGCCCAGTTACCGGCATCGATCGCCTCGACCGCTGCATCGAACCGCGGATCCCCTGGCGGCTCGGAATCGATCATTTCCCCTTGGTCGGGCTGGCCATCGGAGTCCAATGTCCCGTTGATCCCTTGGCTGGCGGCGACTTCGAGAACTTTGTCCACGGCTTGGCGGATCTGCTGCTCGGGCAGCGCCCCTTGGAACAGGGGTGCCACCTGGCCACCGATCACGGCGAACACCGAGGGAATCGATTGCACTTGGAAGGCCGCAGCGATCTGCTGCTCGGCATCGACGTCGACCTTCGCCAGTACCCATCGACCTGAGTACTCGGCCGCCAACTTTTCCAAGATCGGCGAGAGTTGCTTGCACGGCCCACACCACGTGGCCCACAGGTCCAAGATGACCGGAACGGTCATCGAACGATCCATCACATCGGTTTGGAAGTTGGCTGCAGTGGCATCGAAGACCACCCCTGCTGGAGCCCCGGCGAGAGCCGCTTCGCTCTTGCGCTTTTGCTCCTTTTGGGCGGCGAGGGCCCCCAGGTCCACTGCTCCGGCGAAATTCGGTGTGCTCACGGCCCTATTGTGGCCCATGCCGGGTATGCCCCAACTGCCCGGCGGAACGTGGTACGCGAAAGCGGAAGGACACCCGGAATCTCCCATGCATGTCTCAGCGCGCGTCGACTACGGCACCAGGGCACTGGTCGAACTAGCCGAAGCCTGGCAACGCGATCCGCGCGGGCTTACCAAAGGTGATGCACTAGCCGCCGCTCAGGACATTCCAGTGAAATTCCTCGAAGGCATCTTGCGACAGCTCCGTCAGGCCGGGATCGTGGCCAGCCAGCGCGGCGCGGAGGGCGGTTACCGGCTCGACCGAGACCCCGGCGAAGTGACCATCGCCGATGTGGTGCGCGCTCTCGACGGCCCGCTGGCCGCGGTCCGCGATCTTCGTCCCGAGGATGTCCACTACGAGGGTGCGGCAGCCCACTTGCGCGAGGTGTGGGTGGCACTACGCGCCGCGATGCGCGATGTCCTCGAGCACACGACGATCGCCGATGTACGTACCGGGCATTTCCCACCGGCGGTGAAGGCCTACTTGGCCGAGCCCGGCGCATGGCGGCGTCGCTAGGAAACTTCGCCCGCGTCCTGCTCCGCGCCTTCCGGCCGCCCACCGATCACCGACCACAAGTCACGAGCAGCGTTATGGATGTCCATCCGACCCTGTGCGACCTCGTCCGCAACCTGATCCACGCGTGCTGCGACATCAGCAGAATCCAGCCGGCGGCGCACTATGCCGGTCAAAGTCGCGGCAATTTCCTCTCGAGCCCGCTGCCTTCGCCTACGCACCAACTCGCCGTGCCCTGCGGCCCAACGTTGGTGTTCATCGATTGCTTCAGCCACCTCGGGTACGCCTTCTCCGGTACTGGCTACCGAGGTCAGCACCGGCGGCTGCCAGTGCTCGCCTGCGGACGAATCCTCCACCGACAGCGCGATCATCTGACGTAGTTCACGCGCGGTGCTCGACGCTCCCTCACGATCGGCTTTGTTGACCACGAAGATGTCACCGATCTCCAAGATGCCCGCTTTAGCTGCTTGGATCCCATCTCCCATGCCGGGTGCAACCAACACCACGGTGGTGTCGGCCGCCGCAGCAATCTCGACCTCCGACTGCCCGACACCAACCGTCTCGATCAACACCACATCGAATCCCGCGGCATCGAATACGCGCAACACCTGGCCGGCTGCTGCCGCAAGTCCGCCGAGATGGCCGCGCGATGCCATCGATCGGATGAAGACGTCGGCATCGGCTGAATGCGACTGCATCCTGATCCGATCACCGAGCAGGGCCCCACCAGAGAACGGCGACGAAGGATCCACAGCAAGCACCGCCACCGAGCGGCCACGCTCGCGAAACGCCGCGATCAACGCCGCGGTCATGGTCGATTTGCCGACACCGGGCGAGCCGGTCAACCCGATGGTCTGCGCTCGGTGGGACGTTGCTTCGGCTGTCGCGCTCTCCTCCCCCCTTGTCACAGCCGCCATCAAGGCCTCGGCATCGGGCCCACCGTTCTCGACGATCGTGATGGCTCGTGCTACATCCCTGATGCGTCGTTCACGTAAGCCGTCGACGATCGAAGCTAGGGCCGGCCGGACCTGGGTCATGCAGCGGGCACCTTGACCAACAACGCATCGCCTTGACCGCCGCCACCGCACAAGGCCGCGGCACCGATCCCCCCACCGCGACGCTGCAACTCGTAGATCAGATGCAAGAAGATGCGCGCTCCCGACATGCCGATCGGGTGGCCGAGGGCAATGGCACCGCCGTTGACGTTCACGATTCCTTCGTCCACTCCCAAACGTCGGATGGACGCAACAGCCACCGCAGCGAATGCCTCGTTGATCTCGATCAGGTCAAGATCCGAGACCGCGATCCCTTCTCTCGCGCAGGCCGCTTCGATGGCTGCAGCCGGCTGCTCGTGCAAGGAAGGATCAGGGCCGGCGACCACACCGTGCGATCCGATCTCGGCGATCGGGCTCAGCCCATGCGCCTGAGCCTGCGCACGCGATGCGACGATCAGCGCGGCAGCGCCATCGGAGATCTGCGAGGCATTGCCCGCTGTGATGGTTCCTTCCTTGGCGAAAGCCGCCCGCAATCCACCCAGGGATTCCACGGTGGTGCTCGCCCGGATGCCCTCATCTTCGGTCACAACGATCGGATCGCCCTTGCGCTGCGGGATCGCCACCGGCGCGATCTCCGCTTCGAACAGCCCGGCCTCTTGCGCCGCTGCCGCGCGCGCGTGGGACGCCGCCGCGACTTCGTCCTGTTCGGCCCGCGTGAGCCCGTAGCGCTCGTTGTAGTTCTCGGTGGCCGCCCCCATCGCACACTCATCGAACGCGCAGGTCAGACCATCGAAGGCGAGGGCATCGACCATCGTCCAGTCCCCGTACTTCACACCTTCGCGGGATCCGACGAGCAGGTGCGGAGCACCGGACATGGATTCCATCCCGCCCGCGACGACCGTGTCGAACTCACCAGCGCGAATAAGTTGATCTGCTAAAGCGATCGCGTCGATCCCCGATAGGCACACCTTGTTGATCGTCAGTGCCGGGATGCCCATGCCTAGACCACCCTTGATGGCCGCCTGCCGAGCAGCGTTCTGCCCCGTGCCGGCTTGCAGGACCTGACCCATGATGACGTAGTCGATGTCCTCCGCAGGCATCCTCGAGCGCTCGATGGCTGCCGCGATCGCAACTCCGCCGAGATCCGCCGCGGACTGCCCGGCCAGAGATCCTTGGAGCCGACCCATTGGGGTGCGGGCACCGGCCAAGACGACCGCTCCATCACTGAAAGACATGGGTTTCCTTCCTCACGTGCACACTGATCGCAACGGGTGACACCATAGTTGCCATGCAGCCCTGGGTAACCCGCATCGATCACGTTGGAATCGCCGTAGCCGATCTCGACGAGGCAGTGGACTTCTACGCCCGCGCGTTCGGCTTCAGCGTCGCGCACGAGGAGGTAAACGAGGAACAGGGCGTGCGCGAAGCCATGCTCGAGGTGGGCGCGTCGGGTTCTTGGATCCAACTGCTCGCGCCCTTGCGGTCGGACTCCCCCATCGGGAAGTTCTTGGATCGAAGCGGCCCAGGCATCCAGCAGATGGCCTACACCGTGACCGACATCGAGGCAGCCAGCGAGCATCTGCGCTCCACGGGCGTGCGACTCCTCTACGACGAGCCCAAGCGTGGAACCGCAGGATCCTTGATCAACTTCACCCACCCCAAGGACAGCGGCGGGGTGCTCATCGAGTTGGTCCAGCACACCGAGCAGCACTAGCTACCCACGACTGCCCCGGACCGCCCCCGGCTCCCCCCTAGGGCGCGGCTACCCCCACAACGGGGTTCGTTGCCGCACAATCACTACGTGCTTCCCCTCGATCTCCTGGCACTCCCGGACGTGCCCGCACTGCCAGCCCTGCCAGCCCTGCCGGCCCTGCCGGCACTGCCGGACCTGCCCGCACTCGACCAGATCTCCGGCGTTCTCGACTCAGCTCCCGGCGCCGCCTGGATAGCGGTCGGAGCCATTGCGGCGGTAGCCGCACTCGTGGCCTTCCGTCGCATCCGGCGCCTCGTGCTCTTCGCAACAGTCGCGACGGTCGCGACGGTCGGCGTCGTCGTTGCCTGGAATGCCGGATTCCTCCCCTCGGTTTCCTGAATTCGATTGAATGACGCCATGGCGAATGCTGCAGACCCCTTCGATCCGATCGTCACCGCTATCGAGTCACTAGATCCGGCAATCGGTGACATTCCGATACCTGCGCAGTACCTAGGTGCCACATTGCACCGGGACGAGGAGCAGATGTTCGCCGGACGGGAGTCCAAGGACAAGGATCCGCGGGAATCCATCCACATCGAGCATGTGCCGGTTCCGGAGTTGGCTCCAGGTGAGGCGCTCATCGCCGTGATGGCCTCGAGCATGAACTACAACACTGTGTGGTCCTCGATATTCGAGCCGGTCTCGGCTTTCGGTCACTTGGATCGGTACGCACGCGCGAACTCGGACGCAACTCGCCACGCACTCGATTACCACGTCATCGGTTCGGACGCCTCAGGCGTAGTTTTGCGCACCGGTCCGGGAGTCCACGCCTGGAAACCAGGTGATCGCATAGTCGCGCACTGCCTGTCGGTCGAGCTCGAATCACCGCTCGGTCACAACGACACAATGCTCGATCCGCAGCAACGCATCTGGGGATACGAGACCAACTTCGGCGGCCTCGCTCAGGTAGCCGTCGTCAAGGCCAACCAGTTGATGCCCAAACCCGAACACTTGTCTTGGGAGGAAGCGGCAGCGCCCGGGCTGGTGAACTCCACCGCCTACCGCCAGTTGGTTTCCAAGAACGGCGGAGCAATGAAGCAAGGCGACGTCGTTCTCATCTGGGGTGCTTCCGGCGGACTCGGCTCTTACGCAACACAACTCGCTTTGAACGGCGGTGCCATTCCGGTCTGCGTTGTTTCCAGCCCCCAGAAGGCCGACATCGTGCGATCCATGGGAGCGGACTTGATCATCGATCGCTCCGCGGAGGGCTACCGCTTTTGGAAGGACGAGCACACCCAAGACCCGAAGGAATGGCAGCGATTCGGCAAGAAGATCCGCGAACTGACCGGCGGCGACGATGTCGATATCGTTTTCGAGCACCCCGGACGCGAGACCTTCGGTGCGAGCGTGTACGTGACGCGCAAGGGCGGCACCATCGTCACCTGCGCTTCCACCTCGGGATTCATGCACGAGTACGACAACAGGTACCTGTGGAACAACCTGAAGAAGATCGTGGGGAGCCACTTCGCCAACTACCGCGAGGCTTTCGAGGCCAACCGTCTCGTGGCCAAGGGGATGATCCACCCCACCTTGTCCAAGGTCCTGCCCTTGCAGGAGACCGGCCAAGCTGCCTGGGAGGTGCACCGCAACATGCACCAGGGGAAGGTCGGGGTTCTGTGCCTAGCCCCCGCGGAAGGAATGGGTGTGCTGGATCACGAACTGCGCGAGAAGGTGGGCGCGCGCGTTCACCTATTTCGCGATTCGTGATTACCCGCCGTCCACCTGTCCTCGCCTAGCATGAAGCGGTGACCTCGCCGCCCGCTTCCGCAGCCGCCGATCTGCGGATGCCCTGGCGGCTCGACGCCGGGCGCCCCGCCGGTGAGATGGGCTACCTGCCCGGGCTCGATGGCCTGCGAGCCATTGCGATCATCGGGGTCTTGCTCTACCACGCCGGCATCGACTGGGT
>CBFIHB010000035.1:0-14894 GCA_965662415.1 Actinomycetes bacterium
GGGTCACCACGCCTTCGCGTTGATCCCGGATACCCCGATGCTCGCAGCACACATCGCTGCCGCCGGGGTGGCGGCGGTGCTGTTCGCGAAGTCCGAAGCGCTGGCGATGCGCTGGATGGCGGCTGCGCGACGGATCCTCGGGGCTCCGGCGCTGGTGTTGCCTGAGGTGCAGGCGGAGGCCAGCGTTCCTGTTCTTCAACATCCGGTTTCTTGGCGCGATGCCTTGTGCATGTCGGCCGCTTCGGGTCGTGCGCCGCCTGTATCGGTCTAGCGCGCCCAAACCGAACTCCCGACGAGGCGGTGCGGGCGCGTCTTCGTGTCCGTAATTCACCTTCTTTGTCTAGGAGATTTGCATGCGCATTCGTTCAAGCGGCCTGGTGGCCGTTGCTGTTGGATTACTAGCTGTTGGCCTCGCCAGCCCTGTCCAGGCCGACCCCGCTCCCCGTGAGGGTTCGGAGTGCTCGATGTCCGGAGCCACGCGCTTTGCCCAAGGTCAGACCTTCGTCTGCGAGCGGGACGGTTCACAGTTGCGTTGGAGTGAAGGCATGAAGCGCACATCCTCGCCACTGATCGTCGAGGATGCCTGGATCAAGGCTATGGACTCCGGGATGACATCAGCCTTCGCGACGATCACAAATCCCACCGACGAGCCTATCCGCATCATCGCGGCTCGGTCGATTCGATTTACCCCTGCGATGGAACTGCACGAGGTGCTGATGGAAGGCGGCGCCATGCAGATGCAGGAAAAGCCAGGAGGGTTCGTGGTTCCTGCCGGAGAGACCGTGACCTTGAAACCCGGTGGAGATCACATGATGTTGATGAAGATCAAGCAGTCGATCACTGCCGGAGAAGAGGTGCCGATCAGATTGATCACCGCCGATGGTGGTCGAGTCCTGTTCGACGCCATGGGCCGGGTCTTCGCCGGCGCCAATGAGAGTTACGACGATCTCGACGGCGGCATGGATCACGGTGGGATGGGAATGAACTGATGGACGACCACGACGATCCGCAGCACAAGGGAGTAACTCGTCGTGGGCTACTCACCGTTGGCGGCGCCGCATTGGCCGGCGCCGCCGGCGGGGTGGTCCTCGGTCGGGCTACGGCTCCGGCATCCAGCGGGGCAGTGGTAGCGGCCGAGCCGACCGCTCGCCCTCCGCTCAGCCACGACAATCCGGCCGCTGCTACCGCGCGGCAGACCATCGACTTCCATGGCATTCACCAGGCCGGGATCGATACACCCGAGCAGACCTACGCCGTCTTTTTGGGACTGAACCTGCTGCAGCCAAGCGCTGCGAACGCCGCCAGTGTTCTGCGCATCGTGAGCGATGACGCGGCTCGGCTGATGGCGGGCACACCCGCCCTGGGTGACACCGAGCCGGAGATCTCACAGGTGCCGGCTCGCCTTTCGTTCACGGTCGGTTTGGGGCACTCGTTGTTCGAGAAGACCGGGAAGAGCGATCAGATCCCCGCGTATTTCCCCACCATTCCGGCCTTCAGCACCGATCAACTCGAGGACAAGTGGTCGGGAACGGACTTCTACCTGCAGATCGCCTCGGATGATCCGCTCACTCTCGCGCACGCCCAGCGGTTGGTGGTTCGGGGCCTATCGACATTGACCACAGTGAAGTGGGCGCAGCCGGGTTTCCGGTCGCCGACTCCCGCCAATGACGGTGGTAGAGCGAGCCGAAACCTGATGGGTCAAGTGGATGGAACGGTCAATCCGGTGCCCGGCAGCGCGCAATTCGACACTGCGGTGTGGACGAAGGGTGCACCGGATTGGTCGGCTGGCGGAACGGTGGTCGTGGTCCGCCGAATTCGCATGCTGCTCGATGAGTGGGATCGCATGGATGTCGGTGCGAAGGAATTGGTGATCGGCCGCAAACTCGACACTGGTGCACCGTTGGGTGGTGATAGTGAGAGTGATCCGGTGCGTTTCGATGTCCTTGATGACAACGGGCTGCCGGTAATCCCGTCGAGTGCGCATGTGCGTATTGCCCATGCGGCCAGCGATGAGGAGATGATCCTGCGTCGCCCGTATACGTATGACGATGGATTCGTCGACGGTGTTCAAGACGCTGGACTGATCTTCGCTGCGTACACAGCCGATCCGCGGAAATCCTTCATTCCGATGCAGCAGCGCCTGGCCGAGAAGGATGCCTTCAACCGATGGAATGTCACTATCGGTTCGGCGAGTTACTTGATCCCTCCCGGATGCGCGGAGGGTGACTACGTCGCTTCTGCGGTCTTTGCCTGAGAAGTGCGGGCGCTCAACGCGAGTGCAACGCCGGCAATAACGATTGCGACTCCGATAGCCTCGCGCACGCTCGGGAGTTCTCGGAAGAGGACCATGGAATAGACGATTGCTGTTGGCGGGACCAAGTAGTAGTAGACGACGACCCGTGAGACGGGAAGCAGTTGGATGAGTCGAGCGAGTAAGACATAGCCACCGCAGGTAACGACCACCACGAGAACCAACACACCCATCCACGCATCCAATGAGGCGGTCGGTGCTTCTACTCGTATCGTTGGAATGGCCCAGGCGAAGAAGATGATCCCAGGCCAGGTGCCGTGAAATGTGACGGCTAAGGGATGCTGCCGTGCCAGGAGCGGCTTGAGTGCCACCGAGTAAATGCCCAGGCTGATGGCCGCGATAACCAACAGCAGTAGGCCTTGGGTGTTGTAGACACCGGAGCTCGTACCAAGCAGGTAGATGCCGACGAAGGAGATACCCATTCCGATCCAACGCCATAGCGGAATGGTTTCGCGCAAGATCAGTGCTGACAGAGCGAGGGAAATGAGTGGAGCGGTGTTGACCACTGTCGATGCCACGCCGATTGATGTTTGTGCGATTGCTGAGTTCAAGATCAGTTGGAACAGTGAGATGCCCAATTGACCGATCGCGGCAGCGATGAGCAGGTCTCGTAGCGGCATCCGTAAGGAGACTCGAAGGGTCAGTGCCAGCAGGGCGAGTGCAGCGGAAGCGAAGACCGCCCGTAGCAGGACTATCGATGCCGGCGAGAAGCTCTCTTCGGCGACCTTGATCGCCGGGAATGAGGCACCGAAGAACGCGACCGTCAGAATGAAAACGAAGACGGTCTGCCGAGAACTAGTCGTCATCGACGCTTCATGGGGTCATACGTGGCGAGTAGTCCCAAGAAGACAAGGTCCGAGGTTCGATTCTGATGGTCACTTCAGATTCGACGCGGGACAGCAGCCATTCACTCAGTGGGGTCGCTTCGTCTCCCTGGTAACGGTGAATGAGGGTGCGCAGCGTGGCCTCAACACTTGTGTCGCTCACGTATGCAATGCCCGTGCCGCGCACCCCACGATAGGGAGGTACATCGGCGGCCACTTCGAATCCAACGCGGTCGTCACGCTCGAGCCTGCGCGTAAGTAAGGACGTGCGCTGGGTGCAACACCACAGATGGGTGCCGTCTGGTGTGAACCACAGGCTCTGTACGAGGGGACCTGAAGCGCCATTGGTGGCCAGCCGCAGCGGGATCACGGCATCGGCGAGGTAGTCGGTAATGGCATCGATCTCCCACGGTCCGGATGCGATGCGCGTCATGGCGGCGAGTATGGCAGTGCCTTAGGTACCCTTCCGCGGCCGACAGCATCTGGTTCGCGATTCGGCCGGAAGGGACGTCGTCGATGGCCGCCATGCTCGCGCTGCTGTCCAGCTTGTCCTGGGGCACCTCCGACTTCTTGGGCGGACTAGCCGCGCGTCGAGTCGGAACGATCCGAGTGCTGGCCGTCTCCTACCCAGCCGGCGCAGTTCTCATCACGGTTGCTGCCTTGATTCTCATTCCTGGCGACTTGTCAGGACAGTCATGGTTGGTCGGAGCGCTGGCCGGAGTAGTCGGTGCTGTGGCTATGGGTCTTCTCTACGCCGCCTTGACGCGCGGTCAGATGGGGATCGTTTCACCCGTCACGGCTGTGCTGTCTGGAGCCGTTCCGGTCGTCGTCGGCCTGGCGCTCGGGGAATCGCTTTCGCCTTCGGCGATGGTCGGTATCGCAGTTGCAGCGATCGCCGTAGTCCTCGTGAGCAGACAAACGGGGACCCACCGGGCAACACCGGTCCACGCGATACTCCTTGCCTTCGCCAGCGGATTAGCAATCGGCGCCTACCTCAGTGTGTTGGGAACGGCGCCAGCGGACTCCGGGATTTGGGTCGCCACCATCGGACGCTGGGTTTCCAGTGTGCTGGTCCTCCTCGTGCTGCTGGTGCTCTTTCGGCGCCCTGGTGCCAAGCAGGGCGATCCGCAGGTCGCGTATCCCTGGAACCTCGCCCTTGCGGCTGGAAGTCTGGATGCACTGGCCAACGCGGTCTTCCAACTTGCTGCTCAGCGAGGGTCCTTGGCTGTTGTTGCCGTTATCGGATCCCTGTACCCAGCGGCGACGGTGGTGTTGGCTCGCTATCTTCTGAATGAGCGATTGTCGCGCGTACAGGTGATCGGGGTCCTGCTCGCCCTTGCGGCAGCAGGGATTTTGGCGCTTGGTTGAGCGCGACACGGCCCCCGCGGTCCTATAAGGCCGCTGTCGATTGTGCGACGGTGGGGGCATGCGGTCTGTTACCAGGATTTCAGCGGCAATCGTCTCGAGTATTGCTCTCGTCGCGTCGGGTCTTCTCGGTGCCGGAGTAGCGAGCGCGGCACCAGGAGACGTCACGGAGATCGGTCTTGCGGCAGGCGCCACTCCCCGGGATGTCGCCAAGGGGCCGGACAACAACATGTGGGTGACGGGCGGGGCATCGAAGACAATCGCCAAAGTTACGCCCGAAGGGGCCGTGACCGCCTATGCCCTTCCGTTGCCAGCCAATGTCGGAAACCCATGGGGAATTGCAGCCGGTCCAGACGGCAACATGTGGTTCACCTTGCGCGATGGTGGAAAAATCGGACGGATAACGATGGCTGGAGCCGTGTCGGTCATCGATTTGCCAGATCCCACGATGCGACCGCAGGACATTACCGCCGGTCCAGACGGCAACATGTGGTTCACCGAGCTCGGCGGTCGTATTGGCAGGGTCACTATGGCCGGTGCGGTGTCCATGTTCAATGTTCCATGGGCCAACTCCCGGCCCCACAGCATTGTGAACGGCCCTGAGGGCAGTAGCCGCCTTTACTTCACCGATGCCGGCGCGGATCGCATCGCGTACGTGCTGGTGGACGGAACCACGTACGGCAGCGTGCCGCTGGCTACCGCATCCGATCCCACGGGCATCGCGAACGTCGATGGGTCGATTTGGTTCGCGATGACAGCCCGCAGCCAACTGGGCAAACTCGTAGCCGACAGCACGGTCCTGGAGATGGCGGTTCCCGGGGCGCCCTCGGATCTGACAAACGGTGTCGGAAACACCATGTGGGTATCGCTCTCTGCGAGGAATTCCGTGGCCAAGTACTCGGCGCAAGGGGCTCCCTTGGGGGAGTACACGCTCACTAGTCCGAATTCGGTCCCCACCGGACTAGCTGAGGGCCCCGGCACCAACATCTGGGTTGCACAAACTCAGGCCGGCAAGGTCGCGCGCATCGTCTCCGGTCAGGTTCCCGTTGCTACAGCCTCGCCCACGATCTCGCCCGATAGCGGGGTGCGCGCCGGCACAACACTCACGGCTACCAACGGCACCTGGGACTTCACGCCGGGCAGGTTCGAGTACCAGTGGCAGGCGTGCACCAATGGTGCGGATCCGAATACCTGTGCAAACATCGCGGGAGCCACGGCTCAGACCTATGTGGCAACTGCCTCGAACACCAATCAGTTCTTGCGGGTAGCCGTGCAAGGGGTAAACGGCAGTGGTCCAGGTACACCGTCGTACTCATCCCTGGTAGGCGTCGGAATCACCCCGCCGCCAGCGCCGACCCCTGTGTCCGGTGGTCAGACGGTGACGATCGCCGAGGGAGTAACCCTCACGTTGAAAGCAGCCAAGCGTCCGCGAGCAGGATCGCGTAAGTCCTTCGCGGTGATCGCCAATACGGCGAACATCAAGGGCAAGGCCCGAATCACGATCATCGATTCGGCTGGCCGGGAGCGTCAGGTGATCGCCAAAGGTCGCTGGCTGAAGCCATTGGGCTCGAATGCCAAGCGGGCGCTCAAGCGAAAGCGAATCAGCGCGAGCTTGGCTCCCGGCGACTACACCGTCAAGGTGGAGTTCACGCCCAGCCGAGCATTCCGGGACAACTATCCCGTGGCAACCATGACCAAGGTGATGACTATCCGACCGCGCCGCTGAGCGCACTAGGGTCCGACCGTGCGAACGGATCGGATTGTTCACGTCGTCCACTGCCACGCAGCGGGCGAGGTAGGTGATGTCGTTGTCGGGGGGATCGCTCCGCCTCCCGGGAGTTCGCTCTGGGAGCAGTCCCGCTTCATCGCCCAAGATGGTTACCTCCGCGACTTCCTGCTCAACGAACCTCGCGGTGGCGTCTTTCGACATGTGAACCTTCTCGTCCCACCGTTCGATCCCGGCGCCGATGCCGGTTTCATCATCATGGAGCCTGAGGACACTCCGCCGATGTCCGGCTCGAATTCGATGTGCGTTGCTGCTGTCTTGCTGCATACCGGCCAAGTGTCGATGACCGAGCCGGTCACCGAGGTCCGACTCGAAGCCCCCGCGGGAACGGTGCGGATAGAAGCTTCGTGTCATCAAGGAGTAGTCGATTCCCTGTCCCTTATCAACGTGCCGAGTTTCGTCGAGCGTCGTGGCGAGGTGCTTTCCGTCCCTGGTGTTGGCGATGTTCGCGTGGACACCGCTTTCGGTGGCGACAGTTTCGTCATCGCCTCGGCTGCGGACGTGGGCGTGGAGATCCGGCCGGAGAACGCCAAACGAATTGCAAAGATCGGACGGGCGCTGTGTGATGCCGCGAATCGTCAATGGCGCTTCGAGCATCCCGAACTGCCGGAGTGGCAGCACTTCTCGTTCGCTTATCTAGTCGACGAACTCAAGGAGATCGACGGAGTACTTACTTCGCGTAACGCCTGCGCTATCAATCCCGGGAAGATCGACCGGTCACCCACCGGCACTGGTTGTTCGGCGCTGCTCGCGCTGCTGCATGAGCGCGGGGAGCTCGCAGTAGGCGAGTTGTATCGCGCCCGTTCGATCATCGACTCGGTGTTCGAATGCTCGATCATCGATCGAGCCGCTGTGGCGGACCGACCGGCGGTGATCCCGCGCATCACCGGACAGGCGTGGGTGTACGGGACCAGCCAGTACTACCGGGATCCAAGCGATCCGTGGCCAGCGGGTTACCGGCTCACCGACACCTGGCCACAGCCCTAATCGTCTTAGTCCAGCGTCCCGCTTGGCGGGAAAGTTAGTACGCATAGCGGGACGCTTAGCGACAGACTTAGCCCATGGAAAAATTCGGTCACGTCATCGGCGGTCATGAGGTCGACTCGCTCGACGGGCGAACCATGGACAGTATCGATCCCTTTACGCGGGAACCCTGGGCGAAGGTGGCCCTCGGCTCGGCGGCTGATGCGGATCGGGCGGTGGTCGAAGCCCGCAAGGCATTCGATTCCGGGCCTTGGCCTTCGATGGGCTACGAGAAGCGACAGCAGATCCTGCACCGCCTCGCGGACCTGATGATGGAAAACGCAGATGAGTTGGCGCTTGCCGATACCCGCGATATGGGCAAGCCGGTTACCCAGGCGCACCATGACGTAGCGCGCAGCGCATGGAACGTCCGCTTCTTCGCCGATCACGCTCGCCTCACCGCCGCTGAGGCCTACCCGATGGATACCGGACACCACGCGTACTCCACCTATGGTCCCGCGGGCGTGGTGGCCGCGATCTCCCCTTGGAACTTTCCCTTGATGCTCAGTACCTGGAAGGTAGCGCCAGCCTTGGCCTGGGGGAACACGGTCGTCTTGAAGCCAGCTGAGGACACGCCCGCTTCGGTCACTATCTGGGCAAGGTTGGCGTTGGAAGCAGGGCTGCCGCCGGGGGTTCTCAACGTGGTCCACGGATTCGGTCCTGATTCGGTAGGCGAGGCGTTGACCCATAACGCGGATGTTGATCGCATCACCTTCACCGGTGAGTCGACTACAGGCAAGATCATCAGTGCGGCGGCAAGCGAGCATCTGATTCCGGTCAGTCTCGAGCTCGGCGGCAAGGGAGCCAACATCGTCTTCGAGGACGCCGATCTCAACAATGCAGTCGACTGGGCGATCCAGGCGATTTTCCGCAACGCGGGCCAGGTGTGCCTCGCGGGATCGCGGCTGTTCGTGCAGCGAGGAATCTATGACGCTTTCATGGAGAAGTACGCGGCTGCGGCGCAGGCGATGAAGCAAGGCGATCCGAAGGATCCGACCACCGAATTTGGCCCGTTGGCGAGCGAAACCCACTTCCGGAAAGTGACGAGTTATTTCGACACGCTCGCTGAGGATGGTGGCCGCATCGTCACCGGGGGAGTGGGAGAGGGTTGGTTCGTCGAGCCAACGATCATCGTCGATGCTCCACCGGCTGCCCGGGTCTGTCGCGAAGAGATCTTCGGGCCCGTTGTAGTGGTACAGCCGTTCGACACCGAAGACGAAGTTGTGCACATCGCCAACGACACCAAGTACGGATTGAACGCGATGGTGTTCACCGAGAATCTCAGCAGGGCTCACCGAGTGGCTGAAAGGCTGAATGCGGGAACCGTCTGGGTCAACTGCTTCTTCATCCGCGATCTGCGCGCGCCGTTCGGAGGGGTCGGGGAATCCGGAGTGGGCCGAGAGGGTGGCAACTTCAGTAGGGAGTTCTTCACGGAGCCGAAGGCCGTGGTGATGCAGATCAGTCGGTAAGTCCCAAAAGAAGAGCGGCCTCGGCGAAGGCGACCGCCGGATCTTGGACGTCGAGCAAGATGCTTTGTAAGCCCACCGCTCGGCCACCAGCGACGTAGGTCGGATTGTCATCGATGAACACGATCTGCGATGCGGGCAGTCCCATCTGTTCTATGGCGATCAGATACGGCTGGGGATCGGGCTTGCGAACGCCGAGTTCGGTGGAATCGATCAAGACGGGGAACCAGGGGAACCACTCCTGGGCCTCGACCCATTCCCGGCCCTGGAAGTCCATCAACTCGTTCGTCAAGATCCCCAGCGCCCGGCCGGCACTTCGAGCCCGCTGGACTAAATCGATCGCCTCCGGACGAACCGCGTCGATCCCCGGAGTCTGGAACATCGCCCGCATCAGGGTCGGGTGACCGTCCAGGGGTGCGCCATTGGCCTGGGCCTTCGCCGCGAAGTCCAGCCAGTACTCACGCTCGGTGGCCTCCCCCGCCTGGTAGCGCTGCCAACGTTCATCACCTTGTGGGTCCAAGGGTCCACGACCAACGACGGTTCCCGGCGGCAGTCCCTGGATGCGCTCGTAGTCATCGGCGATTTCCCACGCGGACTTGAACAGGACGACTCCGACATCCAGCAATAGCCCAGAAGCCGTCATTCGAGTTCTTCCCCTCGTGCGTGTGCGAGGAGGATTTCGCGCATGGACCGTTCCTGCGGAAGTGGAGGTATGTCTACTTCGACGTATCCATCCACTACACGTGTGGGATAGGTCGCCACCGCAGTGCGGGGGTCACCTTGTTTGCGCCCATCGACGAAACTGAATCGCCACAGGTGCGCTGGGCAGGTGACGCAGCCACCTCGAAGCAGCCCATCGCTTAGTGATGCGCCTCGGTGTGGACAGACGTCGGCTATCGCCCTCGGGGAGGATTCGATCAGCGCGAGTGTGATGTCACGGTTGTCGAGTGCAACCTTGTGCATGACCCCTTCGACGAGTTCGTCGTACGGAAGAACGCGGTGCCACATGGAAGGCGGGGCTCTCGCTATTGCTGCTTGGCTTGGATGACCGACATGGCTTCCCCACCCACAGCCCATTCGTCCGTGGAAACCTCATAAAGGGCAACCCGAACTCGCGCTGGATCGCTGCCGAGAGAATCGACCACCGCCTGAGTGAGTTTCCTCATCAGTTCGTGCTTTTGCTCGATGGTGCGGCCTTCCATCAGCGTGACTTGGATAAAGGGCATGTATTCCTCCTAGACGCAAGGGATCTCGACGGTGCCCAAACGATCGAGCCTGGCGGTGATGACGTCACCGGGCTCGACTGCGATCGCTTCGGTCATGGACCCGGATAGAACAACCTGTCCTGCTTCGAGACCCTGATCCCGAGATGCGAGTTTGCGAACCAACCATGCGACGCTGGCAGCGGGGTGCCCGAGCACCGCTGCGCCTGCAGCGGTGGCAATAAGCTCTCCGTTCTTCTCGAATACGCATCCGGTCAGCCGCAGATCGAATCCGGTGGGATCGATGCCCTGACCCCCGAGCACGTATCCGGCACACGAGGAGTTGTCGGCAACCACATCGGGCAGAGTGAATGAGTACCCGGCGAATCGTGAGTCGAGTACGTCGACCGCAGGAAAAACGAGATCCGTGGCAGCGATGACATGCGCGGCAGTCACATCGGGTCCGGCTAGATCCCCTCCGAGGAGAAAGGCGATTTCCGGCTCGCACCGCGGCTGGATGAAGCGGTCGCAGACCAATTGTTCGCCGGTGTCGATCGCCATGTCGTCACTGAGCCACCCGTACAAGGGTTCATCGACATTCATTTGGCGTTGCTTCGCGACACTCGTGAGTCCGAGCTTCGCGCCGGAAACCACGGCTCCACTGTCTCGACGGGCCTGAACCACAGCATCTTGGATCGTGTAGGCGGTCTCGACGTCGAGTTCCGGGTAGTCATCTGTCAGTGGAGTGGTTGCCACACGTTCCCGAGCCGCGCTAATGAGGCGCTCGGCTAGTTCCGATTGATTCATGCGGACTCCTTCGAATGCTTATTCGCCAGCTCGAGGGCAACGTCGATGATCATGTCCTCCTGGCCTCCGACAACTTGGCGACGTCCGAGCTCCAAGAGGATGTCTGCTTGCGAGACGTTGTAGCGCTCTGCGGCACGCTGAGCATGCAGGAGGAATGAGCCGTAGACGCCTGCGTAGCCGAGGATCAGACCCGCGCGATCGATTACCTGCTGACGGGGCATGATGGGACGGACGACTTCCTCTGCAACATCCATCAATTTCAACGGGTCGACTCCGGTCTCGATGCCGTACTTGTCCGAGACCGCCGCAAGGATCTCGGTGGGGCAGTTGCCGGCACCGGCTCCCAAACCTGCGCTCGTTCCGTCGAGATTCGCTGCGCCCTCCTCGTAAGCGGCGATCGAATTCGACACAGCCATCGCGAGGTTGTTGTGAGCATGAACACCGAGTGGAATATCCAGTGCCTCGACCAGAGCGTTGACGCGGCGTCGGACGTCCTCCGTAGTCATGGCCCCGGCTGAATCTGCGATGTAGATGGCGTCAGCACCGTAGGACTGCATAAGCAGTGCCTGCTCGACTAGTCCCTCCGGGGAGTTCATGTGGGCCATCATCAAGAAGCCGATGGTTTCCATACCCAGCTTCTTTGCTGTCTGGATGTGTTGCTCGCTGATATCGGCTTCGGTGCAATGCGTGGCGATGCGCGCCATGCCAACACCGAGTTCGTGGACGTCCTTGAGATCGTCCGCGAGTCCGATACCGGGAATCAACAGGCAGGCGATCTTTGAATCTCCAGCCTCCTGACAGGCCCTGGCGATGAGTTCCTTTTCGTCGACTTTCGAGAAGCCGTAGTTGAAACTCGATCCACCCAATCCATCACCGTGGGCGATTTCGATTACTTGGACTCCGGCAGCGCTGAGCCCACGAACGATCGCGATCACTTCGTCTTCGTCGTACTGATGGCTGATCGCGTGCGATCCATCACGCAACGTCGAGTCGATGAGTCGATAGTCCACCTGCTTGCCTACAACACTCATGCGGGCACCTCCGACTTCGCGTGAGCGACGGCTTCGCCTACCCGCATGGCCGCCGCCGTCATGATGTCCAGATTGCCTGCATAGGTGGGCAAGTAGTCCCCGGCACCTTCGACTTCGAGCAGAACGACAGCCCTATGCGGAACCACACCTCCGGGTGTTTGGAACGGTCCCTCTTCCACTACCGGTGGATTCTTCAGCCGGTAACCGGGAACGTACTGGGCGACCTCGGCCGCCATCTCGTGGATGGAATCAAGCACCGCTTGATGGTCGGATCCCTCAGGTAGACCGGCGAAGACGGTGTTGCGCATCAGGATCGGTGGTTCCGCTGGATTCAAGATGATGATCGCCTTGCTTTTCTCGGCACCGCCGATCTCGCGTAGGGCGGTCGATGTGGTCTTCGTGAACTCGTCGATGTTCTGTCGGGTCCCTGGTCCTGCGGACTTACTCGAAACGGTGCTGACCATTTCCGCATAGGGGAGGTGATCGATGGCACGGCGGATCGCGTAGACCATCGGGGTGGTGGCTTGTCCGCCACACGTGACCATGTTGATGTTGGGCGCATCGAGGTGGTCGTAGAGGTTCACGGGTGGGATCACCTTGGGGCCACGGGCCGCAGGTGTGAGATCGATGGCGGTGATGTCCGCCTCGGCGTATTGCTTGTAGTGACGGACGTGAACGTAGGCACTTGTGGCATCGAAGACCATGTCGATGCTCTCGCTGTTCTCCAGCACCCAGTCGGGGCCGGTATGTGGGGCCTCCAGCCCCTGTTGGCGAGCGCGCGCTAGGCCGTCGCTGTTGGGGTCGATTCCCACGAGGGCGACGAGATCGAGCACATCACTTCGAAGCATCTTGTACATCAGATCCGTTCCGATGTTCCCGGAGCCGATGATCGCGCAGCGTTGTCGCATTTACTTCTCCTCTCCGGTGATTCGCAAAGTGATCGGGCCCAGATGGTCGAATTCGGCGCGAAAGACATCGCCTGCCTCCATCGGGACCATGGCGTGAAGTGCTCCGGTCATGATGACGCTGCCGGCCGGCAGTGTGACCCCCAGCGGCGCAAGGGTGTTGGCCAACCATGCGACGGCGGCAAGCGGATCACCGAGGGCTGCCGCGCCGGCGCCGGTCGCGATGACCTGACCGTTCTTGGTGAAGACCATGCCGATGAGTCGCGAATCGATCCCGTCGAGGGGAACGACGAGGTTGCCGAGGGCGATGGCTCCGTTGCTAGCGAGGTCGGCCACGGTGTCGGCGATCTTGATCTTCCAGTCACGGATTCGAGAGTCGACGATCTCGATAGACGCAACCAGACCGCGGGTGGCCTGGGATGCGTCGGCCACGGTGCAGTGAGGGCCGGCAAGATCCGTTTCCAAGATGACGGCGATCTCCGCCTCGACTCGGGGCGCGATGTAGGAATCGACCGAGACCTCAGCGCCGTCGCGGTGCACGGTGCTAGCGAAGACCGGGCCGAAGTCGGGTTGATCGACCCCGAGCAGCTTTTGCATCGGAGCGGAGGTAAGTCCCAGTTTGTATCCGCAGATCTGCTCACCGTCGTCCACCAGACGTGACACCAGGTGTTGCTGGATCGCGTACCCGTCGGCCATGCCGAGTTCGGGCTGCTCTTCGGTAAAGGGTGCGATGGGTGTCAGCGATTCGCGGGCTTCGTAGAGAGCATTCGCGAATGTCCGTGCTTGCTCATCGGTCAGCATTGTCATGTGCTTCCTCTCCGTGAATCCCGGTAACCGAGCCTGCGGCTGATAGCAAGCCCCGCCTCGATGCACGGCCTTGCGAAGCGTCGTAGCGATTCCCCACCAAGCCGTTGGACTGGGCCGGCGATGGAGACAGCCGCAACTACCTCGCCCAACCCATTTCGTACTGGAGCAGCGACGGATCCAACACCCATCTCCGCCTCGTTGATGTTCTGCGCCCAGCCCTGGGTCTGAATCTGTTGGATCTCGCTTCGAAGAACCTCGATCTTGGTAATGGTGTGAGGGGTCTTTGCCGGTAGCCGCCACCCGCGCAGGGTGCGATCTAACTCCTCGGGCGGTAGGCACGCCAGCAATAGCTTGCCTGTGCTTGTGCAGTGGGCATCGTTGCGATGCCCCACGCGCCCGAAGAGACGAAGAGTCTGTGGACTCTCCCGCCGTTCGACGTACACGACCTCGCGGCCATCGAGTACCGAAACCTGCACAGTCTCCTTAGTTGCGTTTCGAAGTTGGTCGATGACCGGGGTGCATGCTTCGTGCAGATCGGTATGCCAGTAGACGGAGGTTCCGAGTTCGTACATGGCCAAGCCGAGTCGGTATGCACCGGTATCGGGATCCTGCTCCAGCAACCGCTCCTCAGCGAGCGTGTTAACCAAACGATGCGCAGTGCTTTTCCCGATGCCCAGGCGTCTGGAAAGTTCCGTGACACCTAGTTCCCGGTTTCCCTTGGAAAATTCCTTCAATAGGCGCGCTGCGTTGCGGACGCTGGAGAGCGTCGAATGCGCGCGACGCGGAGCTGGCGCAGCGTCGAGTAGATCCTCGCTCATGGTGACTCGTCTCTAAGAGCGCGCAGGGTTGATCGACGCATCTCGTCCATGTCACGAGTGTCGCGTTCGACGAGTGTTCGACCAACGAGTTCATTCGCAAGTAGCCGCAGTGCGTTCGGCATCTGATTGGTATGAGCCGAGTACATCTCAGACACCAAGGCGCCGTGGGTCGGCCGTAGTTGAGTCATGGAGGTGAAGTCCCGGTCGGCTGCGGCCTGGGAGTGCGCCAGACCTGTACCGGCGTGCTGTGCATGGTGCGCAGTGAGTCCGGCGCCCGGAGGCACTGAGAGGTGATAGAGCACCGTCCGCACCCCGAGCGTTTCGCGAACGGCTTCGGGTGCTGGCTCGGATACCTCGTCGACAAGACCGAGTCCTGGTGCGATCACCGGATCGAAGAACCGCAGCGTCCACGACATGCCGGCGAGGTCATCGCTCACGGCCACCTCGGGGCCCTCGGGTGCGGGTAGTAAGTCGGTGGTCGCGAGCACGTGCAGGTAGCGCGTCCCGGCAGCGACGACCGTGAAGGGCTGATCGGTGAACAGGGGTAGC
>CBFIHB010000036.1:0-14753 GCA_965662415.1 Actinomycetes bacterium
CATCTGGTACGCCGGTGCGATCTCGGTGCCGATCTACGAGACATCGTCGGCCGAGCAGGTGCATTGGAACCTCACCGACTCCGGTTCGGTCGCCACCTTCTTGGAAAGCGCCAAGAACAAGGCCGTCTTCGATCAGGTCGCTCCGGATTTGCCCGATGTCACCCGGGTGTGGGTCTTCGACAACGACGATCTCGAGACCCTCAAGGCAGCCGGCGTGGATGTCAGCGATGAAGAACTCGAGGCGCGCCGCGCAACGGTGCAGCCCGACACGCTGGCCACGATCATCTACACCTCCGGCACCACCGGTCGCCCCAAGGGCTGCATGCTCACCCACAAGAACCTGATGTTCGAGGTAGAGAACGTCATCGCGGCACTCGATGACGTCTTCCAGGCTCCAGGATCATCCACGTTGCTGTTCTTGCCGGTGGCTCACGTCTTCGGACGGCTCATCCAGCTCGGTGCCGTGCGTGCGAAGGCTCGACTCGGCCACGCTCCCGATGTCAAGCAGTTGCTGCCGCTCCTGCAGAGCTTCCAGCCGACCTTCGTCCTGGCCGTGCCCCGTGTGTTCGAGAAGATCTACAACTCCGCCCAGCAGAAGGCGGCAGCGGAGGGCAAGGGGAATATCTTCGACAAGGCTGCGCACACGGCCATCGAGTACAGCGAGTCGCTGGACGAGGGCGGCCCGAGCTTCGGATTGAAGCTCAAGCACGGACTGTTCGACAGGCTCGTCTACAAGAAGTTGCGAGCCGCCATGGGCGGTCAGGTGCGCTGGGCAGTCTCCGGCGGCGCCCCGCTTGGCTCCCGCTTAGGCCACTTCTTCCGCGGCATCAACGTCACGGTGCTGGAGGGCTACGGCCTCACCGAGACCTCGGCGGCAACAACCGTCTCTCGACCCAGCGCAATCGAGATCGGCGCGGTCGGTCAGCCCTTCCCGGGCGCCAGCGTGAAGGTCGCCGAGGATGGCGAGCTCCTGCTGGCAGGTGAGCAGATCTTCGTTGGCTACTGGAACAACCCGACCGCCACCGCCGAAGTTCTCGAGCCAGACGGCTGGTTCCACTCCGGAGACATCGGCGAGATCGACGATCGCGGCTTCGTACGCATTACCGGTCGCAAGAAGGAACTGATCGTCACCGCGGGTGGAAAGAATGTCGCGCCGGCAGTTCTCGAGGACCGTTTGCGTAGCCACGCGCTGGTGAGCCAGTGCATGGTGGTCGGTGACCAAAAGCCTTTCGTGGCTGCAGTCGTCACGCTCGATCCCGAAGCACTGCCGATGTGGCTGAAGGTGCAGGGCAAGGACGAATCCCTCACTGCTGCAGACCTCATGTCCGATGCCGAGGTCCTGTCCGAGATCCAAGGCGCAGTGGACGAAGCGAACAAGGCCGTTTCGAACGCCGAGGCGATCAAGAAGTTCGTTCTCGTGCCCGATGAGTGGACCGAGGAGAGTGGCCAGATGACTCCCTCGATGAAGCTCAAGCGCGGCGTAGTCTTGAAGGAGTACGAGGCTCAGATCGAGGAGATCTACGCGTAGGCGCGCTCTTCCCATCACGACGACAGATGGGGCCGACCGGATAACCGGTCGGCCCCATCGTCAGTTCAG
Organism: Actinomycetes bacterium; assembly: GCA_965662415.1. Classification (GTDB taxonomy): domain Bacteria; phylum Actinomycetota; class Actinomycetes; order S36-B12; family S36-B12; genus S36-B12. Next base: position 1,598 of record CBFIHB010000036.1, read on the forward strand.
GGTTGTGAATTGCGGTCTTATCCGACCACGCGCCCGATTCCGCTGAATCGGCTGGAGTACCAGGGACCGAGGATGTTGGAAACCAGCACACCCGAGCGCGGATTGGCTGCGTGCACCATCTTGCCGTTGCCGATGTACATGCCCACGTGGTGCGTCCCGCGACCGAAGTAGAAGACCAAGTCGCCGGGCTGAGCCTGGCTGAGCGGGATTCGTCGGGTAACCGAGTACTGCGAGCGGCTGTAGTGCGGAAGAGACACCCCGGCCTGACGCCAGGCAGTCATCGTCAGCCCTGAGCAATCGAACGCGCTGGGCCCACTGGCTGCAGCCACGTAGCGATCGCCGACCTGCGCCAGCGCATACTGCACGGCCTTGGCGGCACGGCCGCTGCCGGTGAAGCCACCACCGGCGCTAGAGGACCCACCGCCTGAGCCGGAGTTCAACGCGGCCGCAGCAGCCGCAGCGGCCGCCCGTGCTGCCTCCCGCTCCTCGCGAGCCATCTGGGCGAGACGTTGGCGCTCTTCTTCCTCGAGGTTCGCAAGGAGCCGCTCGGCGTCGGCCAGCCGATCATCGGCCTCCTGCTTGGAGTCCTTCATCCGGCTGCGCAGGTCTTTGGCGCGGGCCTCTTTGTCGAGCACCGCGGCTTCGGACTGGGCCAGGCGCAAGCGTGCGGTGGCGGTCTTGCGCAAGGCAGCGGCCTGGCCGCGTTGCACGGCATCTAGGGCCGCGGCCTGGGCGAGGAATTCATTCGGGTCATCGCTGAGGAGCACCTGCAACGAGGTATCAAGCCCTCCGGAGGTGTAAGCGGCGCGCGCAAGATCGTCGACCGCGCCGAGGATCTCGCGCATCTCCCGGCGTTCCCGGCGGACCTTGGCCTTCAGGGCATCGAGTGTGCGGCGGACGTCTGCGAGTTCGTTGCGCGCCTCGTTGAACCGCTCGGTTGCGGACTCGGCCTTGGACTCAAGATCCATGACCTGCATGCGAACTTGCTCGAGATTGGGCGCCGCTTGCGCCGGGGAGACGACCGAGCCGGTGGCGATCAGCCCGCCGAGGGCGAGCGCGAGCCCGGCCATCCGGGTCCGCTGCCGCATCCGCACTCTCGGCCTCCTCGTATGGTCGGGCACGGTGTGCCCCGACCCCGTAATTGGTGGTCGTCGTATTCGGTGGTCACCGGGGACGTGGTCTCCGTGGGGAAGTGACCTCGGTGTGACGGCTTTGCCCTATCACCGGTTCCACAAGGTAACAGAATGGTGACGAAGCGCACCACGGGGATCCCAGGAATATCCCAGGACGGTCCCACCCGCGTTGGGCGGTCGCGGCCTAGACGGCCCTGCGCTGCAAGCGCAGCGGCGGCACCAGTCCTCCAGCGGCGAGGGCCTCGATGGCTCGGGCGTGATCGTCGGCAAGCTGCACAGGCGCAAAGGCCGATTCGGCGGACTCCCCGCCCGATGGCCCTTCCGTTTCCTCACGGACCTGGGGCACCTCCGGTGTGCCGAGCAGGACCGTGACGACGCAGTCGTGGCAGGCGAGCCCCGCCATTTGGCATGAATCGCAGTCGATGACCATGCGCGCGAGGCTAGGGACGGGGTCTGACACTGCACCCCTGCCCGCTCCTGCGCTAGACGCCGCCGTCGCCCGCGGCTTCCTTGTCCGGGCCGCCGAATTCCGGGCGCGGGACCACCTCGATGCGATCGCTTGCCGAGCACCAGCGGCAGCGGATGGTCTCCACCTCCTCGGCGAGATCAGTGACCTCTTCGATGTCGACGTCTCCGGCCAATGTCGCATGCCAGTACTCGCTCGTGCGCCTGGTGCGAACCACATCGAACCTCGTGAGATTCCCGCAGTGCCCACAGCGAAGGCGGGAGGCATCGTCCGGTAGCAGCGCACTCATGCCTAGGGAACCTACCGTGCGGTCGGTTCNCACTGGAGTGTCACACCCGTTCCCTAGCGTCTTCAGCGATGGCCAGCATCCACGAACTTCCGGATACTCAATTGACATTCGGGGATATCGGTGAAGACCTCGCGAAGGTGGTCTTCGTCGTCGTCGACCTCGAAACAACCGGCGGTCCGGCCACGAGCGCAGGCATCACCGAGATCGGCGCGGTGAAGGTGCTCGCCGGGGAAGTGATCGGCGAATTCGCGACTCTCGTTCGGCCGGAAGCCTCAATCCCACCGCACATCACCGCCTTGACCGGCATCGACAACGCCATGGTGCTCGATGCTCCATCCGTCGCAGGCGCCGTATGCAGTTTCGGGGAGTTCGCTGGCGATGCGGTCCTCGTCGCACACAACGCTCCCTACGATCTTGGCTTCTTGAAGGCCGCGTGCGCGCGCTACGACCTCAGTTGGTTCCCCGGCAGGTCCTTGGATACCGCCCGGCTGGCCCGCGTGGCTTTGTTGCCCGGCGAGGTTCGCAACTGCAAACTCGCGACGTTGGCCGCTCACTTCCGCGCGCCAGTCACCCCCAACCACCGAGCGTTGGCCGATGCTCGCGCGACCACGCATGTCTTGCACTGCCTGATGGAGCGCGTCGGCTCGCTCGGTGTCCGATCCTGGGAAGACCTGCGCGATTTCGTCGGGCGGGTCTCGACCGCGCAACGAACAAAGCGTCATCTAGCGCAGGGCCTGCCCAACGGTCCCGGTGTCTACACATTCGTCGACAAACAGGGTGCACCCCTCTATGTGGGAACGTCCGGCAACGTTCGCGCTCGAGTTCGCAATTACTTCACAGCGGCCGAGAATCGCGCGCGGATGTGCGAAATGATCGCGATCGCCGATCGGGTGGAGGCGATCCCCTGTGCAACCACGCTGGAAGCGCGCATCCGCGAAATCCGATTGATAAGCCAGCGCCGTCCGCACTACAACCGGCGCTCCCGGCAAGCTTCCACCAGTTGGTGGTTGCGGCTGGTGATGCGACCCGCCCCTCGACTCGTGGCGAGCAAGTCCACAGATGGCGTGGTTCCCGAGGGTGCTTGGGGGCCATTTCCTTCTCGATCTGCTGCACGCAGCATCGCCGAAACCCTCATGCGATTGACCAAGAAGCGCGGGATTCTCGGCGACTCCGGACTCGATGACCGCGCCGCCACGGTGATCAACCTGGTCTTCGACGGGGACCTACGAGTCGTGCTCACCGCCGCCGAAGAGCGCATGCGTGAGTTGGCCGCGATGGAGCGCTTCGAGGACGCGAGCTCGGTTCGAGATTCCGTCATCGACCTGTGCGCTGCCAGCTCTCGCCACCACCGATTCCGCGGCCTCGTTGATGCCGAGCAGGTCGTCGCCGCTGAGCCGGACAACCGCGGCGGGTGGGCAATTCACGTGATCCGCTCCGGTCGCTTGGTGTCGGCCGCGCATTGCCCGAAGGGCGCAGATGCACGGGCCACCGCCGCCGCGGCGATCGAGACAGCCGAGGTAACCGAATCGCTTCTCACCACAACCGAGGAGACGTCCGCATTGGCTCGGTGGCTGGAAACCCCGGGTGTTCGTCTTGTCGACGTGCGGTCGCCACTTGCGTGGCCGATCGGATCTGGTTCGCCGATGTCCTTGGTCAGTGCGGCGGACTTCGACCCTTATCGGCAACGCTCCGATCGCGCCGGCGCATCGCGCCCCGTCGGTCCGGCACCCGGCACACAACGCGTGAGTCGCATCCTGTACGTCGGCTGAGCCCTTAGCGTGCACGAAATCCGATCCACCGGCGCAGGACATCCCGCGCAGCACCCGACGTGATCGCAGTGCGCGCCCGCGGTAGTGCCGCGGCGATTCGTTCGCTCACGAAACCCGCATCAGACGTACCGATGGCAGCGTCATAGGCCACCAACGCGCCCGCAGCGTTCACTACTACCGCATCGGTGATTGCAGCGATGGATCGATCCCGTGAGCGATCGGTCGCGGGATCCAGTACGCGTTCGACCACAGTGGCGTTGAACTGCGCAGATGTGCCCTGAAGGTCTTCAGGTGTTGCACGCTCGACACCCCATTCGGTGGCATCGACCACTTGCTCGACGACCTGTGCCCCGGTGGCATCCCAGATAGTGGTGGGCCCGACCGTCGAGATCTCATCGAGGCCCTCGAGTGCGCCGGATCCGCGGACCACGAGCGCCCGGACGCCACGCTCATGCAGGACCTCGGCCATAGTCGGTGCGGACGCGAGTCGCGAACAGCCGACCAGCATCGCCTCAGGCTCAGCGGGATTTGCCAACGGACCCAAGATGTTGAAGACCGTCGGAACGCCTAGTTCGCGACGAGTGGGGCCAACGAAGCGCAACGCCGGATGGAAGGCAGGGGCGAAGCAAAAGCCGATACCGATCTCACGGGCACTGCGTGCAACCTCGCTGCCGGGCATCTCGATGGCCACTCCGAGGGCTTCGAGAACGTCAGCCGATCCCGCAGAACTCGAGGCCGCGCGGTTCCCGTGCTTGATGACCGGCGCCCCGGTAGCCGCCACCACGAGTGCTGCCATGGTCGAAATGTTGACGGTGTTCGCTCCGTCACCACCGGTGCCCACCACATCGACGACGACATCCGGTCGCTCACCGCGATCCATCAGCACCGCCCTAGCCAGCATCGCCTCCAACAGCGCGCGAACCTGCTCGGCGGTTTCCCCTCGAGTGCGCAGGGCACTCGCTAGGGCCGCGATCTGTGCTGGGGTAGCCCCGTCGGCGAGCATCTGATCCATCGCCCACGCGAGTGATTGTGGAGAGGCCCCGGACGGCGACATCGCCGAGGCCAAGACGGCGGGCCACTGAAAATCCTCGCGGGTGGACATCTAGGCCGTTTAGCCAGCGATGGCGCTGTCGCTTCTTTTGCGAAGCAGCGCGGAGACCGCCCGAGCCACGGCGATCGGCTCGAGCGGGTGCGGCACCACGGCGTCGGCCCGAGACCACGTGGCTAGCCACGCATCCTGCGGCCGGCCGATGAGCACCAAGATGGGCGGGCAGCCGAAGAGTTCGTCCTTGAGCTGTCGGGCTATTCCCATGCCGCCGGCGGGCGCCGCCTCGCCGTCCAAGATCAGCAGGTCGAATCGGGCATTGGAGGTCCGGGAGATGACCATCGGCTCGGTGGCGCATTCGGTGAACTCGACGGGCGCCAACGTGGGATCCGGGCGCCGACCGACGCTGGACAGGACCTGCTGGCGCACGTTGCGGTCATCGCTGAATACCAAGACCTGGAAAGGAGTTTCGGTTGCCTGATCCTCGCTCACGGGATCACTCTAAGGGCCCCCGGCGGCGAGCGAAAACGACAGTGGCGCAGATCGCACTGCTTTGAGCCCGACCCGCCCACCGTTTCTCACGAAACCATGACAGTATTTGGTCGTGGCCAACACGACGCAGGTCCCCGCGGGTTACGCCCATGCCCCGGCGAATCGGCCGAACATGGTCTCGATCGGGACGATCGTGTGGTTGTCCAGCGAGCTGATGTTCTTCGCGGCGCTGTTCGCGATGTACTTCACGCTCCGCGCCGTCAACCCCGAGGTCTGGGCCGCCGATACCCAGCTTCTCGCCATTCCCTTCGCCAGTATCAACACCACGATCCTGGTGCTCTCCAGCGTCACCTGTCAGCTCGGCGTCTTCGCCGCTGAGCGTGGCGACGTCAAGGGTTTGCGACGCTGGTTCGTCATCACCTTCCTGATGGGCGCCTTCTTCATCGGGGGCCAGGTCTTCGAGTACGCCGAACTCGTGCACAAGGGGCTCACACTCTCCTCGAGTGCCTATGGATCGGCCTTCTTCCTCACGACCGGCTTCCACGGCCTGCATGTCACCGGCGGCCTCATCGCCTTCTTGTTCGTGCTAGCGACCACGTACGTCACCAAACGCTTCACCCACGATCAGGCAACACGGGCGATCGTCGTGTCCTATTACTGGCACTTCGTCGATGTCGTCTGGATCGCCCTGTTCTTCATGATTTACGTTCTGCAGTAGACCCGGTTCACCACGAAGGGAAGGCACCGAAACGTGAAGTTCCTGGCTCAACGCCGGCGCAGGCCCTGGGTCGCGGTCGTCCTACTCGGGTTCGCGCTCCTGGTGGTCGGCGGTGGCTACGCCGCTGTCAGCAACACGGCCCCAGCTGAGGCGGCCATGGGTTCGCAGACACAGGTCGAGGAAGGCGAACGCTTATTCCTCGAAGGTTGCTCGTCGTGCCATGGACTCGAGGCGCAAGGAACGCAGAACGGACCCTCGCTCATCGGTGTGGGCGCAGCCTCGGTGCACTTCCAGGTAGCTACCGGTCGGATGCCGATGGCCGCTCCAGGCGCACAGGCACCGGTCAAGGAGAACATCTACACCGAGGACGAGATCCTCGCGATGGCTGCCTGGGTAGCCTCCTTGGCCCCCGGACCGGCCATACCGACCGCCGAGCAACTCGACTTCGCTGACGCCGACATCGCCCAAGGCGGCGTGCTCTTTCGTATCAACTGCGCCCAGTGCCACCAAGCGGCCGGCGGTGGAGGGGCGCTCACCAACGGCAAATACGCCCCGAGTCTGATGAACGCCACCCCGCAGGAAATCTACGAGGCGATGCTCACCGGACCACAGAACATGCCTATCTTCTCCGACGAGACCCTGCCCACGGAGGAGAAGCAAGCCATCATCGCCTACATCGACGATCTCCAGCAGGCGCCCAGCCCCGGCGGTCTGTCCCTCGGGCGCCTAGGGCCGGTCGTCGAGGGCTTGTTCATGTGGACCGCCGTATTCGCCGCGCTGATCGCCGCGGCCGTCTGGATCGGAATCAAGGCACGATGAGCAAGGACCTCGAGCGCAAGCTTCCCGCCAATCCTGAGCACGGCGAACCCAAGCCCGGCTACCTGCCTGTCGCTGATATCCCGCACAAGCCGCGCGTCACCGACACCGATCCCAAAGCCGCCCGGAGAGCCGAGCGGCAAGTGGCGAGCATGTTCGCCCTCTCGATGCTTTTCGTCCTGCTGTTCGTCGTCGCCTACGTCAGCATCGACGTCTACCAGACCGTGTACGTCCCGGTCCTCGGTGTGGTCGGAGCGAGCAACCTGGCTCTCGGGCTGACCTTCGGCGGTGCAATCTTCTTCATCGGTGCTGGCGCGATCCAATGGGCCAAGAAGCTCATGCCCGACGTCGAGGTGGTGCAGGAGCGCCACACGATGACCTCCCCGAAGGAGGAAACCGACGAAGCCGCTGCGACCTACGAGCGCGGCAAGGAAGAGTCCGGCTTCGCCCGCTATCCGATTATCCGCCGCACATTGATCGGTGCACTCGCGCTGTTCCCGATCCCGCTGATCATCATGCTTCGCGACCTGTGGCAGTCCCCGCCGGGAGTCAATCCGGCGGAGATCCTCTCCACGACCGCGTGGCGCGATGGAATGCGCATCGTCCCCGATATCGGCCACGACACCGGCGACGGCATCGAGGGGATGCTCCCCGCGGAGATCCCGGTAGGTGGCCTGGTCTCGGCTTTGCCCTACACGATCAAGGACACCAAGGAGGATCCGGCCGCCAACTTCCGGGAGCGCGGCAAGGCGGCCATCATCCTGGTGCGGATGGATCCCAGCGAGATCCGCTCGCAGCAGGGCGCCGGCTGGGATTACCAGGGGATCTTGGCCTACTCCAAGATCTGCACCCACGTGGGCTGCCCCATCGCCCTGTACGAGCACCGCACCCATCACCTGCTGTGCCCGTGCCACCAATCCACCTTCGATCTCGCCGATTCCGGCAACGTCATCTTCGGCCCCGCCGCCCGCCGGATGCCGCAGTTGCCGATCGGCGTAGATGAGGAAGGATTCCTCGTAGCACGATCGGACTTTGCAGAGCCAGTTGGACCGAGTTTCTGGGAGCGTGGATGAGCACGATGAGCCCCGCAGGCACTCCGGCACACCCGGTCGAGAAGGTTGGCGGGTCGACCGCCACTTTCGTCGACCAACGCCTGGGCAGTAACAAGTTCCTGTCGCGGAACCTCTCGAAAGTCTTCCCCGAGCATTGGTCGTTCATGCTCGGCGAGATCGCCCTCTATTCCTTCATCGTGGTGCTGTTGACCGGCACGTACCTCACGCTCTTCTTCAAGCCGAGCATGGCCGAGGTCGTCTACCAGGGCTCCTACGTCCCGCTCCAGGGTGTCTACATCTCCGAGGCCTACGCATCCACGCTGAACATCAGCTTCGACATTCGTGGCGGACTGCTCATCAGGCAGATGCATCACTGGTCGGCGCTGATCTTCGTTGCGGCGGTCGCGGTCCACATGTTCCGCGTGTTCTTCACCGGGGCTTTCCGTAAGCCCCGCGAGTTCAACTGGCTGATCGGCGTGGCCCTGACCACCCTCGCGCTCGCCGCCGGGTTCACCGGCTACTCGTTGCCCGACGATCTTCTCTCCGGCACCGGATTGCAGATCATCCGCGGCATCTTGCAAGCCATCCCGCTCGTGGGCACTTGGCTGGCGTTCTTCGTCTTCGGTGGTGAGTACCCGGGTACGGAAATCATCTCCCGGCTGTATTCCGCGCACATCCTGCTCGTACCGGGCTTGATCCTGGCGTTGATCACCGTGCACCTGATCATGGTGTGGACTCAAAAGCACACCCAGTTCCCCGGGCCGGGGCGCACGAACAACAACGTGGTGGGCTACCCGCTGCTGCCCATCTACATGGCCAAGGCCGGTGGCTTCTTCTTCATCGTCTTCGGCATCGTGGCTCTCCTGTCCGGCTTGGTGAACATCAACCCGGTGTGGATCTTCGGGCCCTACACACCAGACCAGGTGACCGCCGGCACCCAGCCCGACTGGTACATCGGCTGGCTCGACGGCGCCCTCCGGCTGATGCCGAACTGGGAAACGGTGATCGCGGGCTACACGATCTCTTGGAACGTGTTGATCCCCGCTGTCATCATCCCGGGAATCTTGTTCACGCTGCTGGCGCTCTACCCCTTCCTCGAGGCCTGGGCCACCGGCGACAAGCGCGAGCACAACCTGCTAGATCGTCCCCGCAACGCTCCGGTTCGCACCGGCATCGGCGTCATGGCGATCACCTTCTACGGCATCTTGTGGCTGGCCGGTGGAAACGACCTCGTGGCGACCGCATTCGATCTGTCGATCAACGCGATCTCACGAACCCTGCAGATCTCCCTGATTGTGCTGCCGCCGCTGGCGTTCGTCATAACCAAGAGGATCTGCCTGAGCCTGCAGCGCCGTGACCGCGAGAAGTTGCTGCACGGCTACGAATCCGGTCGCGTGCTTCGCCTACCGCATGGTGAGTTCATCGAGGTGCACCAACCGCTCAACGAGAAGGAACTCGCTGTCATCAGCAGCAAGCCGGACACCCCGGTGCTGCCGGTGCCCGACAAGGCGGATGTAGACGGCGTGCGTAACCCCCGCTACCGCGCGCAGTTGCTGCGGCACAAGGTCAGCTCCTTCTTCTACGGCGACAATGTTCCCCGCCCGAGCGACGCCGAGATCGAAGCCGGCCAGCACCATGCCTCGGAACAGGCCGCGCTCGAATCCCCCCTGCACGACTACGAGGAGCGGGACGTCATCTACAACGCCCACGGCGGCGTGCTGCATCACCCCGGGATGCCCAAGACCAATGCACAGCAGGTAGCCGAAGAGGAATCCCGGACCTAAGGACCAGGGCGCTGCCCTTTCCCAGCCCCGTGAAGCCCCTCGCCCCATGGTGAGGGGCTTCGCCGTTTCCTCCCGCATCAGTACCGTTCCTGGCACAGTGTCGTCATGAAGACGGCTCCGCGCATCTGTCCACTGTGCGAGGCGACCTGCGGGTTGATCCTCACGATCGACGGACCGGATAGCTCCGACGCCTCGAAAGGTGCCTCCGTCGTCGAGGTCCGTGGAGACCCTGAGGATGTGTTCAGCCGTGGGTACATCTGCCCTAAGGGCGTGGCGCTCGGTGAATTGCACGCCGACCCCAATCGGCTCACCACACCGATGCTGCGCCAGCCGGATGGAACCTTGGCGCCGGCGACATGGGATGAGGCATTCGGGGCGATCCGCGATCGACTCACCCCGATCATCACCGAGCACGGTCCGCAATCGGTCGGTCTGTTCCTCGGTAACCCGAACGTCCATAACCTCTCCGGCGCGTTCTACCTCCCGGCATTCATCAAGGCATTAGGAACGACCCAACGCTTCTCGGCGAGCACCGTCGATCAAATGCCCAAGCAGGTCGCCTGCGCGCTGATGTACGGGACGGCACTGTCGGTTCCTGTGCCCGATGTCGATCGAACCCACTACTTCCTGATGCTCGGTGCGAACCCGCTCATCTCCAACGGATCCATGATGACTGCCGCAAACTTCCCCGGTCGTCTGCGTGCACTGCGCAAGCGCGGCGGTCAATTGGTGGTCGTGGATCCAGTGCGCACCAGGACCGCGGCAGCCGCTGACCAACACATTTCCATCCGGCCCGGCTCCGACGCGCTCTGGCTGGCCTCCCTGGCTCACCTCCTGGCCCCGGAAGCAACACTCGAAGCGGCACGAGACTGGATCGACGAAGGCGAATGGCGCAGCGTGGTCGATGCACTCGCACCGTTCTCACCTGAGGCCACTGCACCGCTCACCGGAATCGACCCAGAGACCACGCAGCGCATCGCCACCGAACTGCGGGCCGCCCCCACTGCTGCGGTCTACGGCCGCATGGGGACCACCACGTCGGGCTACACCAGCAACGGTGAAATCCTCCCCATGGCAACCCTGGCATCGTGGCTGATCGACATCATCAATCTGTCCATCGGGTCTCTCGACCGCCCCGGCGGAGTGATGTTCCCCCTCCCGGTCGCCGGGGGCCCATCCACCGAGGGCACACCCGGCACCGGCCACGGCGTGCAGATCCCCGGAAGGCGGCGCACCCGCGTTCGAGGGCTGCCCAGTGCGCTCGGGGAATTCCCCGCGTCAACGCTCGCCGAGGAGATCGACACACCCGATCCGCAGACCGGTGAGCGCATTCGAGCGGTATTCGTGATCGGTGGCAACCCGATCGTGTCCACTCCCAACCAGGAAAGACTCACGAAGGCCTTCGGTGAACTCGACCTGCTGGTGAGCGTGGACCCCTACCTGACTGCGACAAGTTCCCTGGCGGACGTCATCCTGCCCGTTGCCTCTCCCCTGACTCGTCCGCAGCACGATGTGGTCTTCAACAACCTCGCCGTGCGCAACCAAGCCCGCTACTCCCCTGCCATCTTCGAAGTTCCCGATGGCGAGAAGGACGAGACCGAGGTCCTCGCCCAATTGGCCGCGATCGCGGCAGGAATTGCTTCGGGCCAGGAACCCACTGTGGCGCAGATCGAGGACCTGATCGCCTACACCGTCGCCGCCCAAGCCTGCAACGACGAAGCATCGCGGGCGCACGGCCGCACGCCCGAGGAACTACTCGGGGCCGTTTTCCACCGCACCGGCGTGGATCGGATCTTGGACCTGCGAATCCGATCGGGTCCGTATGGAGACGGGTTCGGTTCCCACCCCGATGGGCTGTCCCTGCAGCACTTGATCGATAACCCCCACGGCATCGATCTCGGTCCACTCGAGCCCCGATTGCCCGAGGTGCTGCGCACCCCCTCGGGTCGAATCGATGTCGCACCGACGGTCGTGCTCGATGCGCTCAGCGACGCAACGAAACTGCTCGGGGTGATCAATCCCCCGCCTCGCTTCACACTGGTCGGTCGGCGTCACCTTCGCAGCAATAACTCGTGGATGAAGGGTTTGCCGACCCTTACCGGTGGCTCCAACACTCCCACCGCGATGATCCATCCCGACGACGCATCCGAGCTGGGTATCAGCGACGGCGCCGACGTAGTCGTCACCACCGAGACCGGTTCCATCACCCTGCCGGCCTCCGTCCGCGATGACATCTCGCCCGGTTGCGTATGCGTGCCGCATGGATGGACCGACGCCAACGTGAACGCACTGGTCGATGTCGAGGCAATCGACTCCCTGGCAGGAACATCGGTGCTCAGCGGGATCGGCGTGCAACTGCAGGCGGCTAGTCGCTAGAACGTCGTCTGGCCTAGCCCCCAGCATCCGCAACGAGAGCACTCCTACTAGGCACGACCACTCCTCATTTCCATCGGCCGCGCCCGCACGATCAATCCAACTGTGACGGCCAGCACGAAGAACACACCTGCACCAAGAACGGCCCAGACGGACATCGTCAAGAAAATGAATAGATCGACTACCGGAGTGCCATCTTGCGCCACCGCCAGCGCGTACACGCCCGCACCGATAAGGGCACCCACGATTGCCCCCTCGCCAAGGCTGCGCGCGATCATCGAACCTACGGATGCTCCCCCCAGTCGCCTCATCACCCACGCGTGCGTTCGCCACACGAGGACTGCCCACAGTCCAAGAGCGGCAACGATCATTTGGGGAACTGTGAGCCCACTTGCCTCTTCCTGTGCGGAAATCGCGAGCCAAGCCCAGGCCCCTGAGACGAGTGCGCCGAGGAGCACCGGGAGTATCCACGACTTCACAGCAGCAATCCCAACATAGAGAGGGGCTCGAAAACAGCTAACCTGTTACCCAAATTGAAACTTCGCGCTAGCGCGTACTCCAGGTCCGCGTCCACACGTGATGTCGGTACTTGGCTTTGTTCTTCTTTCCGACCGGACGCGCGGTCACCTTGACCGTTATTTCCCCGGTGCTCCTACCGGGCTTGACTCGAACCTTCCCGGTCTTCTTGTTGAAGGTGTAGGTACAGCCTTCGCACGTAACCTGGGCGCGGGTTCTTGATGCCTTGGTGTGCTTCACCTTCCGCACCACAGTCGTCCTCTTGCCTTGCCTGAGTTCCTTCGTTGCTTTGACTGCTGTCACCGCCATCGGGATGGCCCTCTTGCGTACCGTGATCAGCAAGGTGTCGCTGGTGGCAACGGTCCCGTCAGGCAGCACCGCCAGAACCGAGACCTCAGCTGGCTCTTTGGAAAGCTTCGTTGCCTTGCCGCTGATGGCCCCGCTGGTGCTATCGAAACTCAGTCCAGCTGGCAACGTTCCCTGCAATTCATAGGTGGCTCCCGGTAGGCCCACAACGGTCGGCCTGATGGTGCGAGTGGTGCCCTTGGCCATGGTCGCGTGGTGCGGGTAACTGAGCCAAGGATTCGTGGTGCCGTCTACGAGAAGCATCATGGAAGCATCGACCCAGCCGTGCTGGTCGGTTTGCCGGATGCGAAGCGGGATCGGGAATTGGACCTGTTCGGTAGGGGTCCCGGCGATAACA
>CBFIHB010000037.1:0-14119 GCA_965662415.1 Actinomycetes bacterium
GCGGGCGGCTGGTGGTGCTTTCCTACCAGTCGCTGGAAGATCGCATCGTCAAGTCGGAATTCACCCGGCGCACGCGAGTGGACGTGCCGATCGATCTGCCGGTGATTCCCGAGGGACACGAACCGGCGTTCCGGCTGCTGATCAGTGGATCCCAGAAAGCATCCGAAGAGGAGATCGCGGCCAATCCTCGGGCCTCGTCTGTCCGGCTGCGGGCCATCGAGCGGGTCGCAGCATGAGCGCACCTGCCGCAGGAATAGTGGAACTGGCGGAGCTTTCGGAACTGCCGGAAGCGACCACCGAGTACGCGACAGGAGCAGCAGGGCGCAAGCACCGCGGGGAGTTGCCGCACCTTCGCCTGGTTGCGCCGTTGCGCCCTGAGCGAGCAAGCAGGGGCTTGTTCGCCGTACTCATAACCGGGATCCTCGCGCTTGGGTTGGTGGTCATGCTGGTGATCAACACCTCAGTTGCCCAAACTGCTTTCACGGTCAGTGAACTTCAGTCGCAACAACGAGAACTGGCGCGCACCGAAGCCGCGCTCACCGAGGCGCTGGCGGCCGCCGCGGCACCTCCAATCCTCGAAGCCAAGGCACGTGCACTGGGAATGGTGCCCAGTAACCGACCGGTTTTCTTGACCATTCCCAGCGGTCAGGTGAGGGGCAAGGCACGGCCCGCGCAGGGAGATCGCACCCGTACCCAGAACGTTGCGACTTCCATGACCGCCACTTTGTTGGATCCCGTCACAACGGCGGAGGCACAGGATGCGAGTCCGATCGTGGCCGAGGACGCACAGGCTGGGCAGCGTCGACAGGTCGGGGACGGAGCCGTGCTCGTCGAGCCTGGCGCGGAGCAGCAATTCGATGAAGCAACTCAGCAGGCTCGTCAAAACGAAGCCAGGCAGCAAGCTGACCTTCCCGGCGTAACGGACGGTGCCGTGCTGGTTGATAGCGGTACCGGCCCGAGCGAATCCGCTGGCGACGGTGCTGTCATCGAAGGTGGCGACCGGTGAGCACCCGCAACCCGACCAAGCCGCGTCGTAAGGAGTCCGCACGCGGCGGCAATGAAGATCCTCCGCGTTCGGACTTCACTCCCGGCAGCCCCCGCAAACGTGGAACGGCGTTGCTGTTGGCGACCGCGATCATCGCCTCGATCTTTGCCACACGGTTGGTCGACCTTCAGGCGGTTCGCGGCGAGGCGCTCGCCGATGCCGCTCTCACTCAGCGCCTGCGCACGATGGAGATACCTGCTTACCGAGGAAGCATCTTGGATCGCTCCGGTCAGGCGCTCGCAGTGACTGTCGAGGCACGCGACATCACCGCAGATCAAACGCTGATCGAGGATCCGGCAGCCGTATCCGTCGAACTTGCCCCGATCTTGGAGGTACCCCAAGACGTGCTCGCCGATCGGCTAACCGGTGAGAAGCGTTTCATGTACGTCGCCAAGGGAGTGACCCCGCAAACGTGGGATGAAATTTCGGCATTGCGGTTGCCGGGCATCTTCAGTCAAGAGACGTCGCGACGCATCTACCCTGCCGGAGAATTGGCTTCGCACATCGTCGGCTTCGTTAACGCCGATGGCGCCGGTGGCGCTGGCATCGAATCGAGTTACAACGAGTTGCTCACCGGGACTCCGGGTGAGCAGACCTACGAACGCGGTCCGGGCGGCAGGGTCATACCCACTCAGAATCGGTCTTCGGTCGCCGCGGTACCCGGGTCGGATGTTCAGTTGACCATCGATCGAGATATTCAGTTCGTCGCACAAGAGGCCATCGATGGGGTGGTGCGTCGCTCTGGAGCATCGAGCGCGACTGCCGTGGTCATGGATGTGCAAACCGGTGAAATCCTCGCCATGGCTACCGGACCGGATTTCGATCCGAACCGTCTAACCCAGTCGCTCCCCGAAGAACGGCGCAATCGGGCGATCACCGACATCTTCGAGCCTGGCTCTACCGGGAAGGTCATCACCGCAGCAGCGGTAATAAACGAGGGAGTGGTCGATCCGTTGACACCCCTGAAAGTCCCCGGCAGGCTGAAGCGCGGTGGCAAAAGCTTCAGTGACTACTGGGACCATGGCACCTTGCGCTTGACCATGACGGGTGCTTTCGCCAAGTCCAGCAACATCGGGATGATCCTGGCCGCAGAGAAAATGCCCAAAGTCGAGCTCGCCCGCTACATGGAGCGCTTTGGAATCACCAAGAAAACCGATCTCGGCCTGCCGGGGGAATCGGCAGGCTTGATGCTGCCTCGTGAGAAGTGGTCGGGCACCACATTCCCGACGATGGCTTTCGGTCAGGGTTACTCGGCGACAACGGTGCAGATGACCAATGTGTTCGCCACCATCGCCAACGGTGGGGTCCGGGTCGATCCATCGATCATCTCGGGAACGATTGATCCTGACGGCACTGTGACGCAGATGCCGACAGGGGAGCGTGATCGTGTGGTCAGTCAGGACACCGCCCGTCAGGTTATGGCGATGATGGAAGCAGTCGTGGGTGAAGGTGGTACCGCCCCACAAGCTCGCATCCCCGGTTATCGCGTCGCAGGAAAGACCGGCACCGCTCAGTTCGTGGATCCGGATTGCCGCTGCTACGCGGGAGACGTGACGGCTTCCTTCATCGGCGTGGCTCCGGCCGACGAACCCCGGTTGGCAGTGGGCGTATTCGTCCATCAGCCTAAGCGCGGTCGTGGGGGCGGTGAACTCGCAGCCCCGGTCTTCAAGGAGATAACCACGCATGCCCTGCAGGCGCTGCAGATTCCGCCCTCGGGTAAGCGCGCACCGAAACTGACGCTGAAGACAGGGTGACGATGCGGCTGACCGATCTCCTGCGCGAAGCTGGGCTTGCCGATCGGTCTAGCCCGGGTTGGCCGGCCCGAGACGTCGACATCTCGGGAATCGCCTACTCCTCGCGGGAGGCCGGTCACGGCGACCTGTTCTTCGCTCTGCCAGGACACCAAACTCACGGCGCCCATTACGCCGCGCAAGCGGTGCAGTTCGGAGCAGTGGCGGTGGTGACCGATCCTGTGGGAGCGGGGATCATCGCCGACTCGCTTCCCAACTCAGGCGTGCCCATCGTCGAGGTAGTCGAGCCCAGAAGATCCATGGCGTTCGTCGCGCGGGCCTTCTACGGCGATCCGGCGAGCCAGCTTGCGATGCTCGGAGTCACGGGGACGAACGGCAAGACGAGCGTCACGTATCTGTTGCGAGCCGCCTTGCAGTCAGTAGGTGTCCCATGTGGCGTAGTCGGAACGATCGGTGCTCGCCTGCCAGATGGAACCCCCATCGAGCAAGCACGGACAACGCCCGAATCACCCGATCTGCAGCAGGTGCTCGCGCACATGCGTGATGCAGGTGCGTCCACGGTCGCTATGGAGGTTTCGAGCATTGCCGTGCGAGAGGGCAGGGTCGACGGCGTCGGGTTCGATGTCATGGGCTTTACCGGGCTCAGCCACGATCACTTGGATTACCACGGGACGATGGATGCCTATTTCGCGGCGAAAGCCGAGCTGTTCGATAGCGACCGTGCGGCTGTGGGTGTCGTAATGGTCGATGACGCATGGGGTGAGCGCTTGCGTGACAGTGCAGGCATCCCGGTCATCACAACCACCACTCGATCCGATGTGGAGGCTGACTGGCGCGCACGTAGGTCGGGGGCGACCGTTCGAATCGAGGGTCCCGAAAGCGCCGAACTCACGTTGCCGATCCCTACGGACTTCGCAGTCGCCAACTCGATTCTCACGATCGCGATGGCGGCATCACGTGGCGTGCCCGCGCAGAAGAGCGCGGACGCGATCGCTGCCGCACGGGTTCCTGGTCGTATGGAAGTGGTGGACTCGGTCGAGGGCATCGATTTCGTGGTGGACTACGCGCACTCACCGGATTCGATCGCGAAAGTAGTCAATTCGGCCGTGGCTCAGCGCGCTGACGGTCCTGGGCGCGTGATCGTCGTCCTGGGCGCGGGTGGTGACCGAGACCGGCAAAAGCGCCCGGCGATGGGACGTGCGGCATCGAATGGCGATGTTGTGGTCGTGACCGATGACAATCCTCGAAGTGAGGACCCGGCGTCGATACGCGACACGGTGCGTCGGGGAGTCGATGTCGGGAGCGCCCAGGTGCACGAGATCTCCCCCCGCGAGAAGGCCATCGAGTGGGCTGTCGAGATCGCCCAGGCAGGCGATGTCGTTCTGGTGCTCGGCAAGGGCCACGAAGCCTTCCAGGAACTCGCTGACGGGGTCGTTCCCTTCGATGACCGACTCGTCCTGGCATCCTTCGTGCGACGTAGGTTCCACCATGACGGGGGCGGTCAAGGAGAAAACACGTGAAACCATTGGCGGTTCGTGCCATCGCAGAAGCGGTGGGCGGTCGCTTGAACGCAAACGCCGATGCGTTGCCTCGGGAATCCGTGGCCACGGGCGTGCAGATCGACTCTCGTCGACTTGCACAGGGGGACCTTTTCGTGGCGTGTGGAGGCGAGCGGGTGGACGGCCACGATTTCGCCGTGACTGCCGTGGACGCCGGCGCCCGTGTGGTGCTAGCCGAACGGGACTTACCTCAGGTTCCGTGCATAGTCGTGCACGATTCACTGGCTGCGCTCGGCGCGCTCGCCGCGTGGTACCGACGAGAGATCTTGACGGCGAAGGTCATCGGTGTGACCGGATCCTCAGGGAAGACCACCACGAAGGACCTGATCGCCCAGACTCTCGACGGGCGGGTCGTGGCAGCTCCCGGCTCCTTCAACACTGAATTCGGCGTACCGCTCACCGTCCTGCAAGCCGACACCGAAACCGAATACCTGGTCCTGGAAATGGGGATGCGCGGGCTTGGACACATTCGCTACCTCGCGGATCTGGTGGATCCGGACATCGCAGTGGTGCTCAACGTCGGCACCGCCCACGCGGGAATGCTCGACGATGTCTCGGATATAGCCCGAGCGAAGGGCGAACTCGTCGAGGGCCTGCGTGACGACGCAGTGGCGGTGTTGAACGCCGATGATCCGCAGGTGTCTGCAATGGTGGATCGCACATCGGCACGGGTCCTGTGGTTCGGCGAAGGGCCGACGAGCGATGTTTGTGCCCTGGAAGTGCGAGTAGATTCAGCCGGCCGCGCAGGGTTCGAGCTTGCGATACGCGGCCAGTCTCCACAGTCAGTGCGACTCACTATGCACGGTGAGCACTTCGTGTCGTCTGCCTTAGCCGCTGCCGCGGTGGCCCACGAATGCGGGATGCCGGTGGCCCGTATCGCCGAGCACCTCAGTGCGGCGACCAGCCAAAGTCCGTGGCGCATGGACGTACGCCCGAACGCCGCAGGTGTCACGGTGATTAACGATGCCTACAACGCGAATCCTGAGTCGATGCGCGCCGCATTGAAGACATTGCGCTCCATGGATGTCGAGGGCCGCACCTGGGCGGTCGTGGGCGAGATGCGCGAGCTGGGCGACCTGTCCACAGCGGAACACGACGCGATAGGCAGGTTGGCGGTCCGGCTGGATATCTCACGCCTGGTGTGTGTTGGTCCGGCCACCAAGGTGATGCATCTGGCGGCGAGCAACGAAGGATCCTGGGGTGAGGAATCGATCTGGGTACCCGATGTCGATGCCGCCATCGAGTTGCTCGATGAGCAGCTGCGACCCGGGGATGCGGTTCTCGTGAAAGCATCGCGAGCTGTGGGTTTAGAGGTAATCGCCGCGCACCTGCTCGGTGATGGAGGGAAAGTCGTATGAGGCTTGTCGTCATCGCCTTGGCGATTGCCTCGGTTACCTCGCTGGTCGGCACTCCGATCCTGATCAAGTTGCTGGCTCGACGCGGATACTCACAGGCCATCCGTGTCTCCAGCGACGGAGAGCAATATCCCGATCACGAGTCCAAGCGCGGCACGCCCTCGATGGGCGGGGTGGCGATCTTGCTGGCTGTCCTCTTCGGGTATTTCGGTACCCATCTGCTCACGTGGCGCCCGCTGACGACATCGGGACTCCTCGTGTTGTTCTTGATGGTCGGGCTCGGGCTTGTGGGTCTCGCCGACGACTACCTGAAGATCTTCAAGCAGCGCAGCACCGGACTTAGGGCCCGCACGAAACTGGTCGGACAAGCCCTAGTCGCCTTCGCTTTCGCCTATCTGTCGGTTCAGTTCCCCGATGCGGATGGCCAGACGGCGGCTTCCATGGCCGTTTCGTTCGTTCGCGACACCTCATTGGTGCTACCACTCGGGCTGTTCTTGATCTGGGTGTGGTTCCTGATCACGGCCACCACGAACGGTGTCAACCTCACCGATGGCCTCGACGGATTAGCGGTCGGGGCGTCGGTGATGAGCTTCCTGGCGTATGTCCTGCTGGCAATCTGGCAGTACGGACAAAACTGCGCCTTCGCGGCCACCGAATTCTGTTACACGACGCAGAACCCACTCGATCTGGGGATCGTGGCTGCGTCAGCGGCTGGTGCGTGTTTTGGTTTCCTGTGGTGGAACACCGCTCCAGCCCGAATCTTCATGGGCGATACCGGCTCATTGGCTCTCGGTGGTGGGATTGCCGGACTTGCCATCTTGACGCGCACGGAACTACTCCTGCCGTTCATCGCGGGGCTTTTCTTGATCACGACGGTGTCAGTCATTTTGCAGGTCGGCTCCTTCAAGATGACCGGTCGACGCGTGTTCCGGATGGCGCCGTTGCACCATCATTTCGAAATGCTCGGGTGGCCGGAGATCCAGATAGTCGTACGTATGTGGATCGTCCAGGGCCTGTGTATCGGCGCAGGACTGACTCTCTTCTACGCGGAATGGGTGCGGGCGTGAGTGGAAGATCCGTCCACGCGCTCGATAGAGATTCGGACTGGTCGAACATTCGAGTAACCGTGGCCGGCCTCGGTGTGGCCGGCTACTCGTGCGCAGATGCGCTCATGCAACTCGGCGCCATCGTGACCGTCATCGACGATCACGACACCGATCGACAAGCCGAACGAGCTGAAGTCCTGCGCATGCTCGGGGTGCAGGTTTTCCTAGGGGGCGGGGTGCCACTTCCAGCGGAGACCGATGTCCTCGTCGTATCGCCCGGCTTGAAGCCGCACGCATCCCTCATCAACGGCGCGATCGCCGAGGGTGTGCCGGTCTGGGGGGAACTGGAGTTGGCGTGGCGATTGCGCGCCCGCACCGGTGCGGCTGAGTGGCTGTGTGTCACCGGTACCAACGGTAAGACCACCAGTACGTTGATGCTGGAGTCGATGCTTCGGGCGAGCGGTGCCCGCACCGTCGCTGCCGGGAACATCGGTAACCCGCTGGTGGACGTCGTGATGCACGACGAGCTGGATGCGATCGCCATCGAAGTCGGAGCTCCCCAACTTCCCTTCGTGCACAGCATGAGCCCGCTTGCGGCAGTCTGCTTGAACTTCGCCGATGATCACCTCGATCACTTCGGTGATCGAGATCAGTACTTCTTGGCAAAGTCGCGGATCTTCCACAATTGTCGAATTGCCGCGGTCTATGACGTCGATGAGCCAGCAACGCGCAGAATGGTCGAACAAGCCGACGTCATCGAAGGATGTCGAGCTATCGGCATCACCAAAGGTGTGCCGTCAGTGGGCATGCTCGGCGTGGTCGAGGACCTGATCGTCGACCGGGCATTCATTGCCGAGCGTGCGGAATCGGCCCAGGAGTTGGCGGCACTCTCCGACATCCGGCCCTTGGTCGAGCACAACGTGAGCAATGCACTCGGTGCCGCTGCGCTAGCACGGGCCTACGGGGTGGAGGCGCAGGCTGTTCGCGACGGATTGCGCAGTTTCGAGCCCGCAGCCCACCGCATCGCCGAAGTAGGAGAATTTGCCGGGATCCGGTACGTAGATGATTCCAAGGCAACGAATGCCCATGCAGCCGCTACGTCGCTGCGCTCCTATGAGTCCGTGGTGTGGATAGGTGGAGGCTTAGCCAAGGGGCAGCGCTTCGACGAACTGGTTAGCGAAGTCGCCAATCGATTGCGCGCCGCGGTCCTGGTGGGCTCCGATGCCGGGGAGATCGCAGATGCCATGAGGCGACACGCTCCGGATGTGCCGGTGATCATCGTCGAGCGCACGGACACTGGTGCGATGTCCGAGGCTGTCGCGGCCGCACGTGAGCGTGCGCTGCCGGGTGATGTAGTGCTGCTTGCTCCGGGCTGCGCCTCATGGGACATGTTCGATGACTACTCCCACCGGGGTCGGGCGTTCGTCGAGGCCGTGCTGGAGTCAGCCGCGCGATGAGCGAACCGACCCGCACGTGGGAGCCTTCACACACGCAGCCCCCCATTCCGCCCATCCTTCGGGGCTCGCGAGTCAGCCTGCTCTTGCAGCATCCGCTCAGCGCGTACTACTTGCTGATGGGCTCGGCGCTGTTATTGCTGCTCCTTGGCTTGATCATGGTGCTATCGGCATCGAGTATCGAGAGCGTTCGGGTATTCGGCTCCCCGTACACACTTGCCCAACGCCAGGGCTTCTTCGCGTTGTTGGGTGTAATCGCGATGTTCTTCGCAGCGCGCACCTCCATTGAGTTCTGGCGGGCCTTCGCTTGGCCGCTATTGCTAGCCGCCTTCGGGTTCCTCATTGCAGTGCTGATCATCGGGGTTGAAGTAGCGGGTCAACGCAACTGGATCGAGATCTTCGGTCCCTTCCGCTTCCAACCCAGCGAGATCGCGAAGTTGGCCCTGGTGGTGTGGGGAGCGGAAGTCCTATCCCGGCCGTCGCGACGTCTGGACACCTGGCGCGGGCTGCTTGTTCCGATCGTCCCGGTAGCACTGGTGATGATGGTCCTGGTGGTCGCCGAAGGTGACTTCGGAAACACCGTCATGCTCGGTGCGATTTTGGCCGGCATGCTGTTCGCGGCGGGTGCACCACTTCGAGTATTCGCCGCTTTCCTTGCCGCGGGAGCAGTATCAGTGTGGGTGCTCTCGCTCGCGGCCCCCTACCGAATGGAACGGATCTTGTCCTGGCTGGATCCAGATTCCGATCGGCTCGGTTTCGGCTGGCAGGTCACGCAAGGCCAATACGCCCTCGGCACCGGGGGATTTTGGGGAGTCGGGCTCGGTGCGAGCCGTGAGAAGTGGGGCACCTTGCCCGAAGCGCACACCGATTTCATCTACCCCGTAATCGGCGAGGAACTCGGGCTCGTTGGAACCTTGACGGTGCTTGCGCTCTTCGCACTGCTGGCTTTCGCGGTATTCCGGCTAAGCCGCGGCACAGACGATCCCTTCGTGCGGTATGCGTCCGCTGGGGTGGGCTCATGGATCGTCGTTCAAGCGGTGGTGAACATCGGGGGAGTGCTCGGGTTGCTGCCGGTTGCCGGTGTCACCTTGCCACTGGTCTCCTACGGGGGGTCCTCATTGATTCCCACGCTCACCGCCATCGGGATGCTGATGGCCTTCGCCAAGCGCGAACCGGGTGCTCGTCGCGCACTGCGGCGGCGCAGCACGGCCCAGGCGCTGCGACGTCGTTGACGGACTCGGCGATGCACATAGTCTTCGCAGCCGGGGGCACTGCTGGGCATGTCGAGCCGGCATTGAATACCGCAGATGCTCTCGTGCGAGCAGACCCGGACATCACCGTTGGATTCCTCGGCGGTTCTCGAGGCCTGGAATCGACCCTGGTGCCCGCTCGTGGATACGAAATCGCCACTATCGACGCTGCGCCGCTGCCACGGCGACCGAATATTGCTGCTGCCACTTTCCCACTGCATGTCGTTCGAGGAGTGGGGCAAGCGACAGATTATTTGCGCCGAGTCGGCGCTGATGCCGTCGTCGGATTCGGCGGATACGTCGCCGTGCCCGGCTACGTGGCTGCGCGTCGCACCCGGACCCCATTGATCATCCACGAAGCCAATTCGCGAGCGGGCTTCGCGAATGTGCTGGGAGCGAAGTTCACCCCGCACGTGGCGAGCGTGCATGACGACGTCATCCCCGGCGCCAGGCATCTGGGGCTGCCGATCCGGCCCTCTATCGCCTCGCTGGACAGGCCCGGACTCAGGCAGCAGGCGCGCAGCCGTTGGGGTCTGGCGCCGGATCGCCCTGTCGCCCTGGTGTTCGGTGGGAGTCAAGGGGCGCGGCACATCAATGAGGTCCTGGCTGCATCGCTAGACGTACTTACCGCGTCGGGGGTCCAGGTTCTGCACGCCGTTGGTGCACATAACGATCTTCCCGATCCCCGGCCTGGCTATGTCCCAGTCGCTTATCTCGATCGGATGGATGAGGCCTACGCGGCGGCGGATCTGGTGGTGTGCCGGGCCGGGGCAATGACGTGCGCCGAGGTGACCGCGGTGGGCATCCCGGCAATTTTCGTTCCGCTGCCGATCGGGAACGGCGAGCAGAACCGCAATGCCGCACCAATCGTGCAGGCAGGTGGGGGTCTGCAGCGTTCGGACGCGGAACTCACGCCGGAGTGGCTCACCGATGCGATCGTGGAATTGGTCCAAGATGGAACGCGCTTGGCGGATATGGCCGCTGCAACAGCGGCCCTCGGGGAACGCGATGCCGATGAGCAGATGGCAGCGTGGATCATCCGCGTCGCACGCGGGTGAAGGAGGGACGATGCACGAGCGGGATCTGACCTCGTTGGGTCGCGTTCACATCGTGGGCATCGGCGGTGCGGGGATGTCCGGGATCGCGCGGGTGCTCACCGCTCGTGGGGTCGAGGTGCACGGCAGCGATGCCAAGGATTCCCGTCGCTTGCAGGCGCTTCGGATGCTCGGTATCGACGCGCGGGTTGGGCACGGTTCCCAGGTGGACGCGGACACCGTCATCGTTTCGACCGCGATACCGGTCAACAACCCAGAGCGCGTCTACGCCCGCGAGCACGCAATCCCCGTGTTGTCTCGGGCCGAAGCGCTCGCAGCGATCATGTCCGGCTACACCGGAATCGCGGTTTCGGGCACTCACGGCAAGACGACCACCACATCGATGCTGACAGTTGCTCTACAGCAGTGTGGTGCCGACCCGTCGTTCGTCATCGGCAGTGAACTGAATGAATCTGGTTCCAATGCCCATGTGGGCACTGGACGTGAATTCGTCGTTGAGGCCGACGAAAGCGATGGTTCCTTCCTCGCCCTGCCTGCCGAAGTCGGGATCGTCACGAATGTGGAACCGGACCATCTGGATCACTGGGGGGATTTCGCGGATTTGGAAAAGGCTTTCGATGATTTCGGTAGAGGTATCGGTGACCGGGGTGGATTCATGGTCGTGTGTGCCGATGATCCAGGGGCGTTGGAGCTCGCAGACCGATTGCTGACATCGAAGGTCGACGTCCGAACCTATGGAGAGCATGCCGATGCCACCGTGCGCATGGTGGATGTTCGCCGAGGTGAGCGGGGCTGGTGCTTTGACATCGTGGTCGATGGAGTACGGCAAGGTGATGTCGCTCTCAAGGTCCCCGGTCGGCACAACGCGTTGAACGCCCTCGCCGCCTACACCGCGGCTACCGGGCTCGGTTACGCGCCGGTAGACGTGCGCGCCGGACTCGAGGGTTTCTCGGGAACCCGTCGACGCTTCGATTTCAAGGGCGAGGTTTCCGGTGTCCGTGTCTACGACGATTACGCCCATCACCCCACCGAAATCGAGGCAACATTGCGAGCCGCCCGCGAAGTGGTAGGTGATGGGCGGATCATCGTGGCCTTCCAAGCTCACCATTACTACCGGACCGCCATGTTCGTGCGAGAGTTCGGCGCCGCGCTCGGGTTGGCCGACGTTGCGGTGGTCTTGGAGGTGTTCGCTCCGGGGGAGGAGCCCATCCCTGGCGCCAGCGGCCAGACACTGGCCGCCAATGTGCCGTTGCCGCCGCACGATGTGGTCTTCGAGCCGTCGTGGACCGCGGTGGCCGCGGCGCTTGCCGATAGAGCCGAGCCAGGAGACATCGTCATGACACTCGGTGCCGGGGATATCGGCATGCTCGGCGCTGAGGTCATCGAAATCCTTCGGGATCGGCGATGAGGGTGCAGACCACGGACGAACGGGATCAAGGGCGATCCTTGCCATCACGCGATCGAGGAGAGCCCCAAGACCAGCTCGGTCCCGAACCGCAAGAGACTGCCATCGCCCGAAGCCGTTGGTCGCGTCTGCGATTGCGCTTGCCGAAGGGTCGAGGCATCCCGGATCGGTGGGTTGCCCGGCAACAGCGCAGGCGTCGTCTTCGTTTGGTTGCGTTCCTTGCTGTGATTGCGTTGATCGCCGCAGCCTTGTGGACCGTCTTCTATTCCTCGGTCTTGTCCGTGCGCGATATCCGAGTGGTCGGTTTATCCGAGGAGGGCCAGGTGGCTGGCTCGGAGCAGGTGCAGAACGCTGCCGGCATCACTCCTGGCACGCCCATCGCCCTGGTGGAAGCCGATCGCGCGGCTGAGCGCATCGGTGAACTGCCGTGGGTCGACACGGTTGAAGTTCGTCGTGGTTGGCCTGATTCCATCGTGCTAGCAGTGACCGAACGCGTGCCGGTCGCGGTCGTGGAATCCGATGATCCCTTCGACCGCGATGGCGATCCGATTCGGCAAGGCGTGGATGCTGGCGGCGTCGTATTCGATCCGCCCGGAGGGTTGTGGCTAACCGACCCGGTAATCAGGGGTGAAGTCAGAGCGATCCCTGAGGCAGTGGCCGTTGTCGCATCCTTGCCCGAGGACATCGAGCGACGCGTACGCGAGGTGCAGGCCGTGAGCCCGGATGACATCCGTCTGCTGTTGGGTAACGACGCCATCGTGCGATGGGGGAACGCGCAAGAAGCGGAGTTCAAGGCCGAGGTTCTCGCGTCCTTGTTGCCGCGCCGAGCTAGGGGATACGACGTCAGTGCCCCACAATTGCCCACCACCTTCGGTGAACGCGGCCCCAAGGACGAATAGGGGCTCACGGGGCGAGGAATCGGATATCGAATCAAGGAATTTCGGAATCCGGGCGTTTTCACCTTGCGCCACACCCGCACCACCCCCTACTCTCCCGCCGGCTTACGGGAGGTCGAAGTTTGACCCTGAAGTAGAGGTTGAGAGTCAGCCCCCGATGCCGCACCAGTCGGTGCGCCCCCTCGCGCCGACGTGAACGAAAGGACGAGCTGTGGCGGCTCCCCAGAACTACCTGGCAGTAATCAAGGTCGTCGGCATCGGCGGCGGCGGCGTGAATGCCGTCAACCGGATGATCGAGGTCGGCCTTAAGGGCGTTGAGTTCATCGCGATCAACACCGACGCGCAAGCGCTGTTGATGAGCGACGCGGACGTCAAGTTGGACATCGGTCGTGAACTTACGCGTGGGCTCGGAGCCGGCGCGAACCCCGAGGTCGGCCGTAAAGCCGCCGAGGACCACATCGAGGAGATCGAGGAAGTGCTGCAGGGTGCAGACATGGTCTTCGTCACCGCCGGCGAAGGCGGCGGCACCGGAACCGGCGGCGCACCCGTCGTGGCGAAGGTGGCCCGGTCCCTGGGCGCGTTGACCATCGGTGTGGTGACGCGTCCGTTCGGCTTCGAGGGACGTCGTCGTCAGGTGCAAGCCGACCAGGGCGTGGAGGATCTGCGCTCGGAGGTCGACACCTTGATCGTCATCCCGAACGATCGCCTGCTGTCCTTGGCCGATCGTGAGATAAGTGTCATCGATGCCTTCCGCCAAGCTGACCACGTTCTCTTGCAGGGGGTTTCGGGCATCACAGATTTGATCACCACCCCGGGTTTGATCAACCTCGACTTCGCCGACGTCAAGAGCGTTATGCACGCCGCTGGGTCGGCCCTGATGGGAATCGGCTCGGCTCGTGGTGAGGATCGAGCGATGCAGGCCGCGGAGAAGGCGATCTCCAGCCCGTTGCTCGAAGCCGGTATCGATGGTGCGCACGGTGTTTTGTTGTCGGTTTCCGGTGGTAGCGATCTCGGGCTTTTCGAGATCAATGAGGCTGCACGCTTGGTCAGCGATGCCGCGCACCCCGAAGCGAACATCATCTTCGGCGCCGTCATCGATGACACCCTCGGCGATGAGGTTCGAGTGACGGTGATCGCCGCTGGATTCGAGGGCGGTGAGCCCCCGATGAAGAAGGTCGCGCCGGTCGTGCAGGCGACCGACTCGACCGGGGACATCCCCACCGTCCAGCAACCGCGCACGGTGGTCTTCGATGACGCCGATGACGATCTCGACGTACCGGATTTCCTGAAGTAGGGCGACCCA
>CBFIHB010000038.1:0-13999 GCA_965662415.1 Actinomycetes bacterium
TACTTGCGCTCCATCGGCTCGTAGCGGGTGACGGTCACCGGCTTGTAGTCCAAGCGGACGTACTCCTCGCCGCTGATATCGGTGCCCATGTAGGCCATGGTGTGGCGCATGAAGTTGACGTCGTCGCGGTTCGGGTAGTCCTCGCGCGCGTGGCCACCGCGGGACTCCTTGCGCTCGAGGGCGCTGACGATGGTCACCTCGGCGAGATCGAGCAGGAACCCGAGTTCGATCGCCTCGATGAGATCGGTGTTGAAGCGGGTTCCCTTGTCCTGGATCGACACGTTGGCGTAGCGACGCCTGAGTTCCTGGACGTCTGTCAGCGCCTGCTTCAACGTGGCTTCAGTGCGGTACACCTGGGCGTTCATGTCCATGGTGTCCTGCATGTCCTTGCGGATAGCCGCCACCCTCTCGCTGCCGGTACCCGAGCGCAGCTTCTCGACCAACGCGATGGTGGCGCCCTGGGGATCGCCCGGCAGTTCGACATGGTCGACCGAGTTGGCGTACTCAGCCGCGGCGATACCAGCGCGGCGGCCGAAGACGTTGATGTCCAGCAGCGAGTTAGTGCCCAGGCGGTTGGCGCCATGCACCGACACGCAGGCGACCTCCCCGGCGGCGTACAGCCCGGGTACCACGTGCTCGTTGTCGCGCAGCACCTCGGTGTCGACGTTGGTCGGCACTCCGCCCATGGCGTAATGGGCGGTGGGGAACACCGGAACAAGCTCCGTGATCGGATCCACGCCGAGGTAGGTGCGGGAGAACTCGGTGATGTCGGGAAGCTTGCTTTCCACCTGCTCAGCGGGCAGGTGGGTGAGATCGAGGTAGACGTAATCCTTGTGCGGGCCTGCGCCGCGGCCTTCGCGCACCTCTTGGACCATTGCGCGAGCGACCATGTCCCGGGGGGCGAGGTCCGTGATGGTGGGGGCGTAGCGCTCCATGAACCGTTCGCCGGAGGCGTTGCGCAAGATGCCACCTTCACCGCGGGCGCCTTCAGTGAGAAGCACCCCGAGGCCGGCTAGGCCTGTGGGATGGAACTGGTAGAACTCCATGTCCTCCAACGGCAGGCCTTTACGCCACACGATTCCCATGCCGTCGCCAGTCAGGGTGTGAGCGTTCGACGTGGTCTTCCAGACCTTGCCGTAGCCGCCGGTGGCGAAAACGATGGACTTCGCGCTGAAGATGTGGATCTCACCGGTGGCCAGTTCGTAGGCGACCACTCCGGCGGCCACCGGCTCGCCGGAGTCCTCGTTGAGCAGCAGGTCGAGCACGTAGAACTCGTTGAAGAACTCCACGCCTTCCTTGATGCAGTTTTGGTAGAGCGTCTGCAAGATCATGTGGCCGGTGCGGTCGGCTGCGTAGCAAGACCGCCGGACCGCGGCTTCGCCGTGGTTGCGAGTGTGACCACCGAAGCGACGCTGGTCGATGCGACCCTCCGGGGTGCGGTTGAAGGGCAGACCCATCTTCTCCAGGTCCAGGACGGCGTCGATCGCCTCCTTGCACATGATTTCCGCGGCGTCCTGATCGACCAGGTAGTCACCACCCTTGATGGTGTCGAAGGTGTGCCACTCCCAGTTGTCCTCTTCGACGTTCGCGAGAGCGGCACACATGCCGCCCTGGGCCGCACCGGTATGCGAGCGGGTCGGGTAAAGCTTGGTGAGGACCGCGGTGCGCGCCCGGGTGCTCGATTCGAGGGCAGCACGCATTCCGGCGCCACCGGCACCGACGATGATGACGTCGAAAGTGTGGGTTTGCATATCTACTCCACGCCTCCAGGTAGGGGATGTATCAGCCGATATTGGGATCGAAGGTGAAGATGACGAGCGTCCCGAGAAGGATGATGAAGCCCGAGGAGACGTACAAGATCATCTTGAGCCAGAACCGTGTTTGGTCGCGCTCGGCGTAGTCGTTGATGATCGTTCGCATGCCGTTGGTGCCGTGCAGCATCGCCAGCCACAGCATGATGAGGTCCCAGGATTGCCAGAACGGGCTCGCCCAGCGACCTGCCACGAAGGCGAAGTTGATGCGCTGCACGCCGCCGTCGAGGAAGTTCATGATGAAAAGGTGCCCGAGCACGAGGAAGACGAGCACGATGCCCGAGATCCGCATGAACAGCCACGAGTAGAGCTCGAAGTTGCTGCGCTGAGCGGAACGACGATTCAGCGAGCGGGGTGCGTCGATGCTTGGGGCGCTCATGAAGTACTCCCGAACAGTGCTTCGATCGAATGCAAGAGCATGTAGTAGGCGCCGGGGAGCATCACTACGAGCCACACTGCCGCGATTCCCCACGTCATCTGGCGCTGGAAGCGGGGGCCCTTGGACCAGAAGTCGACCAGGATCACGCGCAGGCCATTAAGTGCGTGGAAGAGGACCGCACCTACGAGGCCGACCTCTAGGAGGGCCACGATCGGCGTCTTGTAGGTGGCGATGATGATGTCGTACGCCTCGGGGGATACCCGCACGAGAGCGGTATCGAGAACGTGAACGAAGAGGAAGAAGAAGACACCCACGCCGGTGATGCGATGCAGGACCCAGGTCCACATGCCTTCGCCGCCGCGATAGAGCGTGCCGACGGGTGTGGTGGTGGCCACCGGTACTCCTCCTATTCGATGGGCGACTTGGGCGCGCCCTGAAGTCGCTGCCCTGTCCGGGTCAGCGTATCCCGATTGTCCGTTGCTGGCCCATCGGGTTGCCGAGCCTCCAGGTGGCGGTGCTCACACCGAATCCGGCGCCTCGGCGCCTCGTCAAGGGTCGTCCTAGGGTTTGGCCATGGCCCAGACCGAATCCGGACTTCCCTTCGAACCCGTCTACGAGCCTTCGGCGCTCGACGGCTGGGATCCGGACACCCAGCTCGCTGAGCCGGGGGAGTACCCCTTCACCCGGGGTGTGTATCCCACGATGTACACCGGCCGGCCGTGGACGATGCGCCAGTACGCCGGCTTCGGCACCGCCCGAGAGTCCAACCAGCGCTACAAGCAGTTGCTCGATGCCGGCACCATGGGCCGTTCCGTTGCCTTCGATCTGCCGACCCAGATGGGATACGACTCCGACCACCCGCTCGCCCACGGCGAGGTGGGCAAGGTGGGAGTGGCGATCGATTCCATCGAGGACATGCGGGTGCTCTTCGATGGCATCCCACTCGATCAGGTGAGCACCTCGATGACCATCAACTCACCGGCCGCGATCTTGCTGCTCCTCTATCAGTTGGTGGCTGAGGAGCAGGGCATCTCACCGGACAATCTCGGTGGCACGATTCAAAATGACGTGCTGAAGGAGTACATCGCCCGTGGCACCTACATCTACCCCCCGGCGCAGAGCCTGAGGTTGATCACGGACATCTTCACCTACTGTCGCGCGGAGATCCCGAAGTGGAACACCATCTCCATTTCGGGCTATCACATGGCCGAGGCCGGGGCTACTCCCGTGCAGGAGATCGCCTTCACCTTGGCTAACGGCATCGAGTACGTGCGCGCCGCCGTGGCGTCCGGGCAGGATGTCGACGATTTCGCGCCACGCCTGGCCTTCTTCTTCGTCTCGCGTACCTCGGTGATCGAGGAGGTAGCCAAGTTCCGCGCTGCGCGTCGGATGTGGGCACGCATCATGAAGGACAAGTTCGGTGCGAAGAACCCGAAGTCCTGGATGCTGCGATTCCATACGCAGACGGCCGGCGTGCAGCTCACCGCCCAGCAGCCCGAGGTGAACTTGGTGCGCGTGGCCGTCCAAGGTCTCGCTGCCGTGCTTGGTGGAACGCAGTCGTTGCATACGAACTCCTTCGACGAAGCCATTGCGCTGCCGAGCGAGAAGGCTGCGCGCTTGGCGCTGCGCACCCAGCAGGTGCTGGCATACGAGACCGACGTAACCAAGACGGTCGATCCGTTCGCCGGCTCGTACGTTGTCGAGTCCTTGACCGACGAGATCGAGGAAGCCGCGATGGCGCTCATCGAGCGGGTCGAGGAGATGGGTGGGGCCGTAGCTGCGATCGAGGAGGGTTTCCAGAAGGCCGAGATCGAGAAGTCCGCCTACCAGGTGACCCAGGAGATAGACAGCGGCGAGCGGATCGTTGTCGGCGTCAACAAGTTCACCGTCGACGGCGATGAGCACTACGACCCATTGACGGTTGACATGTCGATCGAGACCGATCAGATCGCCCGATTGGAAAAGCTCAAGTCCGAAAGGGACAACGACGACGTCACCCGTCTACTGCAAGTCATCCGTGACACCGCGGCGAGCGATGGCAACCTGCTCTATCCGCTACGTGATGCCCTGAAGGCGAAGGCGACCGTCGGTGAGGTGTCCGATGCGCTACGTGATGTGTGGGGGATGTACCAACCCAAAGACGCGTTCTAGGCGGAAATCGGCAGCGACATCGACCGCTGGATGCGCTGCGCGCTACGGGTAAGTGCGGAATCGATCTCGCGGTCGCTGAGCCGGGGTGTCACCGAGTGCGCCACCGCCACCGCTCCGACCAACTGCGGGGTGATGACCGGGGTGGCCCGGCAGTGCACTCCGATCGCGTACTCCTCATCATCACGCGTGATGGCTCCGGCACTGTCGATCTGGCTTTCTAGGACGCGGGCGTCGGTAAGCGTCCGGCGGGTGAGCGAGTGCAGCGGGTGTCGGGCGAGGTAGTCGTGTCTGTCGTCCTCGGGCAAGGCCCCGAGGATGCACTTGCCCAGCGCCGTGGCGTGCGCGGAATCGTGGATGCCCACCCACAGGTCGATCGAGGGAGCTTTGGGGGAGTCGACGATCTCGACCACGGTGATCTCGCCGTCGCTGTAGAGGGCCAAGTAGACAGGGGCGCGGACTTCATCGCGCAGGCCCTGCATCGCAGGCCGGGCCCGAGCCAAGGTCGAGGCCAGTCGGTCCGAGGTGGCCACCTGGGTCAAGGTGGGACCGAGCACGTAACTGCCATCGTCCAATCGCCGCAGGTATCCCTCATGGGTGAGAGTGCGTAACAGGTGATAGGTGGTCGAAAGAGACAGTCCGAGATCGCGGGCCAGTTCCTTCGCATGTGCTCTGCCTTCGCGCCCGCTGACCGCCTCGATCAGGTGCAGTGCGCGCTGCACGGATTGGATCAGCGTGGGCGAACTGTCGTAGGCGACCATCGAACCTCGCAGGATCGAGCGGACTCTTCCCCCTCCGGGGCTTGGGACGTTAGTCGGCTTTGCCCGGTCCGTGTGCCGCTATTTGAAATTTCCCACCTAGCCGCGCCCGCGCATGCGGCGCAGACTGCCCGTGTAATCCGAGGGAATCGCCCACGGATGCGATTTTCGGACCCGACGAACGGGCTGGTTGGGCGCCGAGCAAGGCGAGAGGAGTGTCATGGCTGATAACGACAAGCGAGTCGATTTCTTCCGGCAAATGGTGCGAATCAGGGCGTACGAGGCGGCCCTGCAAGCCAACTACCACGCGGAC
Source organism: Actinomycetes bacterium (assembly GCA_965662415.1). Lineage (GTDB taxonomy): Bacteria > Actinomycetota > Actinomycetes > S36-B12 > S36-B12 > S36-B12. Next base: position 5,410 of record CBFIHB010000038.1, read on the forward strand.
AAGGCTCCGCAGTGGGACATCGGCGCCGGACTCATTCCCGGCGAGATGCACCTAGCCGCCGGACAGGAACCGGTAGCGGTGGGTCTGTGTGCGAACCTCGTTCAGGATGACGCCATCACCGGTCCGCACCGTCCCCACCACCTCGCCCTAGCCAAGGGCGTGGACATGAACAAGATGACCGCCGAGATCTATGGCCGCGAGACCGGGCTGTGTCACGGCAAGGGCGGGCATATGCACCTATTCGATCCAACGCAGCACTTCTCGTGCTCGGGCATCATCGCCGAAGGCATGCCGGTTGCGGTCGGACAGGCTCTGGCCTTCAGCCGAAAGGGCACCGACAACGTTGCGGTTGCCGTCGCCGGTGAAGGCGCAGCGAACCAGGGGGCCTTCCACGAAGCGCTCAACCTGGCCGCGATGTGGAAACTGCCGGTCATATTCATCATCGAGGACAACGACTGGGCGATCTCCGTTGCCCGTGACACCGCCACACCGATCAAGGATGGCTCGCTGCGTGGGACCGCGTACGGCATGCCATCGCAGCGCGTGGAGGGTAACGACGTCGAGATGATCTACGAGGCTTGTAAGACCGCGGTCGATCGCGCACGTGCCGGTGGTGGGCCAACCCTGTTGGAGATCCACACGGTGCGCTTGTGGGGCCACTTCGAAGGTGACGCGCAGGCCTATCGCGGCGACGAGCTCAACGAGGCGAATGAGCGTGATCCGATTCCGGCCTACGAAAAGCGCCTCATTTCCGCTGGGCTGATCACGGAGGAAGAGGCGGCGCAAATCAAGGCCGAAGCCGAAGCCGAAGTGCAAGCAGCAATCGATTTCGCGACCTCCAGCCCCGAACCCAAGCCCAGCGACGCCTACCTGCACGTGTTCGCGTGACCGGCGCACCCAACAACGACGTTTCATACGAAAGGAGAACCAGATGACTGCCACTGTCGACGCCGGCACGCGCCGGGTCACCACAGCCAAGGCGATCTCCGAGGCCATCGCCCAGGAGATGCGCAGCAACCCCGATGTGTTCGTGATGGGTGAGGATGTCGGACCTTACGGAGGCATCTTCGGATCTACCGGAGGGCTATTCGAGGAGTTCGGTTCCACCCGCATCATCGATACGCCCATCTCCGAGACTGGATTCATCGGTGCCGGGATCGGCGCAGCCGTCGAGGGCATGCGACCCGTTGTCGAGCTCATGTTCGTCGACTTCTTCGGTGTGTGCTTCGACCAGATCTACAACCACATGGCCAAGATCCACTACGAGTCCGGTGGCAACGTCAATGTGCCGATGGTGCTCATGACCGCAGTGGGCGGCGGCTATTCCGATGCCGCCCAGCACTCGCAGTGCCTGTGGGCCACCTTCGCCCACATGCCCGGCATGAAGGTCGTTGCGCCATCGAATCCGTACGACGCCAAGGGCCTGATGATCTCGGCGATCCGCGACGACAACCCCGTGGTCTTCATGTTCCACAAGGGCGTCATGGGTCTGCCGTGGATGGCCAAGAACCCGCGGTCGATCGGGCCGGTACCCGAGGAGGAGTACACCGTGCCGATCGGCAAGGCCGCGATCGCTCACGAGGGGTCGGATGTGACGGTCGTGAGTGTGTCGATGTCCGTTCAGCACTGCCTGGACGTCGCAGAGGAACTCGAGGGCACCACCAGTGTGGAGGTCCTCGACCTGCGATCCATCGTGCCGCTGGATCGGGAGGCGATCCTCACCTCGGTGGCCAAGACCGGAAAACTCGTGATCGTCGATGAGGACTACAAGTCCTTCGGACTAAGCGGTGAGATCATCGCCACCATCGCCGATAAGGATCCGAGCATGCTCAAGGCTCCGGTCGAGCGGGTGTGCTACCCGGATATTCCAGTGCCGTACGCGCGCGTCCTGGAATACGAGGCACTGCCCACTCGAGACAAGATCAAGGCTGCGATCGCGAAGGTGACTGCATGAGCGAAACCATCACGTTCCCGGAGATGTCCAACGATCCCGAAGCAGAGGGCGTCGTAGCCACCTGGTTCGTCCAATCGGGCGAGGCCGTCAAGGCCGGCCAGGTCATCGCCGAGGTCATGGTGGACAAGGTGTCCGTCGATGTCGAAGCTCCTATTGACGGTGTGGTCACCTGCCTGGTGGAAGAGGAAGGCACCGCCAAGCAGGGACAGGAGATAGCGCGCATCGAATGACGGGATAAGCCAAGCCGCGGCAGCGGCCCGCAGTAGCGTCCGGTTATGCCTGAATCGCAAACAGATGTCGATTGGGACGCATTGCGGGCCGCCGCCGCGGACGCACGCGACCACGCCTACGCCCCCTACTCCCAGCACCCGGTAGGTGCAGCCGCCCTCACCGACGACGGCCGCGTCGTGACCGGCTGCAACGTCGAGAACGCATCCATCGGCACCACGCTGTGCGCGGAGTGCGGACTGGTGAGCGAGCTCGCCCGCACGAGTGAGCCAGGACGCAAGGCGCGGCTCGTCGCCTTCGCCTGCGTGGGCCCCAACCCCGGACCGCTGCTGCCATGTGGACGCTGTCGCCAACTGCTGTGGGAACACGGCGGACCTGACCTGATCATCGACCGCGAAGGCGGCCCCACCCCGTTGTCGGTGCTGCTGCCCGATGGCTTCGGCCCCGAGGACCTGCCGGGTCATCGCTAACCTGCCGCCTGTGACCAGCGCAGCACTCGGCGTAATCGCCGGTACCGGCTTCTACGCACTCGCAGATCTTCGTGACCCCGAGGACATCACCGTCGAGACGATCTACGGACCTACCCGCGCGCGGGTGGGGACGCTGCACGACCGGCGCACCGTATTCATCAGCCGCCACGGTTATGACCACTCGGTCCCCCCGCACATGGTCAACTACCGCGCGAATATCCAAGCCATGCTCGATCTCGGAGTCACCGAGATCCTCGCGGTGAACGTTGTCGGAGGGGTCGGCACCGATGCCGGTGATCTGGTGCTCATCGACGATTTCATCGACTTCACCAAGGCACGGCCGATTACGTTCTTCGATGGCTCGAGCCCTGAGGGCGTAGTCCACGTGGATATGGGCGAGCCCTACCACCCGCGCTTGCGTGCGGCGTGGAAGCAGGCCGCGGATAACCTCGGAGTCGAGGTCATCGACCACGGCATCTATGGAGCCTACGAAGGACCACGCTTCGAGACCAAGGCTGAGATCCGCCTGGCTGCAGCGGCCGGCGTGACGGTCGTTGGGATGACCGGTGTGCCCGAAGTAGTGCTTGCGGTGGAGCGTGATCTGCCCTACGCGAGCTTGTGCATCGTCGCGAATCCTGCTGCAGGCCAGGGAAGTGAACCGATCACCATCGAGGATGTGAACGCCGTCGTGGCACAGGGTGCGACAACGGTCACCCGGGTGCTGTCCGAAGCAGCGAGATTGCTTGCGTGATGAACGTCGACACCATCATCACGAATGCGCGTTTCGTCCTCGCCTGCGATGACGATGCCACGACGTTCGAGCACGCGGGCATTGCGATTCTCGACGGTGTGATCGTCGCCATCGGCGATGTTTCCGGCCACACCGGCGAGCACGTGATCGACGCAAGGGAAGGCATCGTGCTTCCCGGTTTCGTGAACCTGCACACGCATCTTCCGATGACACTGTTGCGTGGCATCGCTGAGAACGTCGATCTGCAGGGATTCCTCGAGACCGTCTGGGCAGAGGAAGCGCGCATCATGGGACCGCGTGGCACCTACCTGGGCGCGCGCCTCGGTGCGCTGGAAGCACTTTTGGGGGGCACCACCACGGCACTGGACATGTACTTCGACCCGGAGGCCGCGCACCAAGGCGCCGTCGAGGTGGGTATCCGGCACGCGATCGGGCCGGTCTTCTTCGACTTTCCCGGTCCCGACGACATGCAATGGCACGAACGATTGGACCTTGCCCGTAACTGGCCGATGATCCTTGACCGCATCGGTGGGGCTCAGGTTCCGGTGTTCTTGATGCCGCACAGCCCGCTTATCGTGAATCCCGATCATCTGCGCGAGATCGACGCCATCGCCGGTGAGATCGATGCGCGGATTCACACCCACACTTCCGAGAATGCCAAGGAAGACGAGGCGACTATCGCCGCACATGGCGCTCGCCCCACGCGGTTGCTAGCCGATGCTGGACTGCTCGATCCGCGAACGGTGCTCGCGCACTGCGTGACCCTTGACGCCGACGATCAGGCGATGATCGCGGCTGCGCGGGCGAGCATCGCCCATAACCCCGGCTCGAATCTCAAATTGGCGAGCGGCGCGATGGACCTGGTCGGTTACCGAAACCAGGGAATCAACGTGGGCCTGGGCACCGATGGCTGCTCATCTAGCAACGATTTGGACATGTTCGCGGTACTTCGATTGGCTGCGAACCTCGCTCGATTGGTACACCACGATCCGGCGGCGATCTCCGCAGCGCAAGTCCTCCAGTCGGCCACGCTGCACGGAGCTCGGGCGATCGGCATGGGCGAATCGATTGGCAGCCTGGAGGTGGGCAAGCAGGCCGACGTGATCATCGTCGAGACCGCGGCCCCGCACATGACGCCGCTGCACGAACCGCATACCGCACTGGTGTACGCAGCTGGGCGCGCGGATGTTCGCGATGTCTTCGTTGCGGGCGTGCAGGTGATCGCGGATCGACGACCAACCACAGTGGACCAGCACGAGGTCATGGAAGCAGCGCGTGCCCATGTCGAGGATCAGTAGCCGTGGACCTTGCTCAGATGTCAGCCGAGGAGGTGATCGCTGCTCTCGAGCTGGAGTACCTGGAGGGCGAGGGGTGTTGGATCTCGCTGTTGTGGCGAACCGAGCGAGCAAACGCGATTTATGTTCTCATCACACCCGAGGACTTCAGCGCCATGCACCGGCTCGTCGAAGACGAAGCGTGGACCTTCATCGCTGGGGCCCCGGCGCAGGTACTGGTGTTGCACCCCGGGGGCGAACACGAATCGCTAACCCTGGGGACGAATATCGCAGCTGGCCACGTCCCGCATCATCGAATTCCCGCGCACACGTGGCAGGGCACAGTGACTCTTGGGTCCTGGACGTTGGCGTCGTGCGTTCTTGCACCGGCGTTCACCTCCTTTGAGTTGGCAACGGCATCGACGGACTTCAGCCCGTGGTCGCAGGTTTCATCGCTGATCGCGCAGCGGATGCGGGAGGACAGGTGAGTGAGAGCAAAGTGGTGCTGGTCACCGGGGCGTCGGGCCACCTCGGGTCCGCGATAGCGCGTGCCAGCGCCCAGGCCGGATGGGCGGTGGCAGTCCATTACCGATCCAGTGCGCAAGCAGCCGAGCAACTTGTCGCCGAGATCACGGAACTTGGCGGCAGTGCGCACGCCTTCGGCGCCGATCTGGGATCCGAAGCAGCGCCCGCGCGGGCTCTGGTCGAAGCCGTTACGGCGCACTTCGGCCGATTGGACGCCCTGGTCAACAACAGTGCCGATCAAGCCCCGGTGCCATTGCCCGAACTCACCGATATCCAGTGGCAGGACATGCTCGGCGCCACGTTCCTATCGGCCGCCAACGTGACGCGAGCGGCCGCGGAGGCGATGGGATCGGGTGCGGCGGTCGTCAACGTCACTTCGGTCGAGGCGTCGAGCGCGTTCCCGAATCACGCGCACTACGCCGCCGCAAAAGCAGCACTGGAGTCCTTCACCCGTTCCCTCGCATTGGATTTCGGTCCACGTGGGATGAGAGCGAATGCCGTGGCGCCGGGATTGATCGATCGTGAGGGGTTGGCCGATGAGTGGCCGCAAGGCGTGGCGTGGTGGCAGGCAAGTTCGCCGACTTCTCGCCCGGTCTCTGCGCGGGAGGTGGCCGAGGCGGTGGTGTTCCTTGTGGGCGACCAGGCGAGTGGGATCAACGGTGCCGTGCTGCCGGTCGATGGCGGTTGGTCGGCGTCCGCGCGCACTCCGTTCTGAACACAACTAGTAACACACGTCACTTTGGTAACGACTAGATCGACAGTCGTGTTACAAGTTGGTAGCGACCTCGACCGAATGCCGCGGTGCTGCTGATTAGGCAACCTGCGCCAACTAGTGTCCGCATACACGAATCTCCTCATCGGTGATCGAAGCGGGATGTCCGCGGAGCGCCAGCCGGTGAGCGAGTCCCGACAGAAAGGCATGTGCATGCATCGCAAGCTATTGGTCGCGGGTTTCGCGGCCGCGGCCTTGGTGCTAGCTGGCTGCAGCAGCGATTCCGGTGATTCCGCCGAGTCAACTGCTGAAGAGACGGCTGCCGCTGAGGAGACCACGGAAGAGCAGGTCGAAGAGGCCGATAGTGGCGAAGAGGAGGCAGCCGCGGAGGACACCGGTTCTGGTGCCACCACCGACGACAGCAACTGCGCCGCTCCTGAGAACTACTGCGTTGGACTCGTGACCGACACCGGCAAGGTGGACGACAAGTCGTTCAACCAGGCCGCGTGGGAGGGCACCCAGCTCGCGGCGGACAAGGTCGGGGGCTTCGCCAAGTACATCGAGACAACCGACCCGAAGGACTACGCGAACAACATCGCGCAGTTCGCCCAAGCCGACTACGACACCATCGTGACCGTCGGGTTCTTGATGGCCGAGGCGACGATCGCCGCGGCCGGTGAGTACCCGGAGATCGACTTCGTTGGCGTAGACCAGTTCCAGGGCGAGACGATCCCGAACCTCACCGGTTTGGTGTTCAACGAGGATCGTGCGGGCTACGCAGCCGGCTACCTCGCGGGCCTCATGACTCAAAGCAACCAGGTGGGTGCGGTCCTCGGGACCGACACCGTTCCCCCGGTGAAGTTGTTCGGTGAGGGCTACAAGGTCGGCGCCCAGGCCGCCAACCCCGATGTCGAGGTGACGCTCGTGTACCACGAGCCGAACAACGCATTCACCGACCCGGAATGGGGTGCTGCGGAGTCCCGTAAGCAGCTCGACCAGGGCATCGACGTCATCTTCGCTGCTGGTGGAAACACCGGTAACGGTGGCCTGATCGAGATCGCCAAGGATCCCGGCGCTGGTGAGAGCATCTTCTGCATCGGCGTGGATATCGACCAGTACTTCACCGTTCCGCAGGCCGCTCCGTGCTTGCTGACTTCCGCGGAGAAGAAGTTGGTCGAGGGCACCGAGGAGCTCGTGCTCCTGTCGTACGACGGCGCCTTCCCCGGCGGTAACTTCTTCGGCCCGACCGGCCTGGCTCCGTACCACGACACCGAAGGTGCCGTGCCGGACGACGTCAAGGCCCAGGTGGACGAGGTGCTGGCTGGCCTGATCGACGGTTCGATCGATACCGGCGGTTTGGCTCTGCTGGACAACTAGTCCGGCCGGAACGCTCGCAACGTTCGAAAGCGGGGCGGGGGTGACCTTCGGGTCGCTCCCGCCCCGTCTTTTCGAGCAGTCACAGGGAGGAGTTATTCGCTGAACTGCCCTATTGACACCCCCACCATGTGCAAGGATTCACCGCCATGTCCGTGACCGATCCCGCGCAAACCGATCTCGGTTTCACCGACCCCGATCCGCAACGTTCAGGGCGTTGGACCCGCGCCCAGGTCATCGTCCTTCCCCTTGCATCGGTGCTGCTGGCCTTCGCCATCGGCGGCATCCTGATTTGGTTCCAGGGGGTTAACCCGCTCACGGCCTACTGGGTGCTGTTCTCCTCAGCCCTCGGGGACATCGACGGTCTCACTCGTGTGATGGAGAAGTCCACACCCCTGGTGCTGACCGGACTCGCCGTCACCGTTGGCTTGCGCACCGGGCTGTTCAATATCGGTGCCCAGGGGCAGTTGCTGGTGGGCGCCATCGGCGCGGCCTGGGCCGGCTACAACTTCCAGATGCCGACGCTGATCCACATCCCCTTCGCGATCGCCTTCGGCATGCTGTGCGGCGCAGCCTGGGCGTCGATCGCCGGTGTGCTGCGCGCCTACCGCAGCGTCTCGGAAGTCATCACCACGATCATGCTCAACGCGGTCGCTATCGCGCTCGTGGACTATCTCGCCAGCAGGCCCCTGAAGGAACCCGACCAGCCGCTGACCCGAACCCCGGAGATCGCCGAGACAGCCGTGCTGCCGGACATCGGCATCGTGCCCTCGGGTTTCGTGATCGCGCTATTCGTCTCGCTGTTCTTCGGTTGGTTCCTCGCGCGAACCACGCAAGGCTTTCGCTTCAACACCGTTGGGTTGAACCCCAGCGCCGCGAACTACGCCGGCATCGGGGTGAAGAAGACCATCTTCTTGGCAATGGCGGTGAGCGGCGCACTCGCCGGCATGGGTGGCGCAGTCGAGACCCTGGGCATTACCGGCAGATTCGAACCCTCCTTCAACGCCGGCCTCGGATTCGACGGCATCACCATCGCTCTGCTTGCACGCGCCAATCCGATTGCCACGATCCCCGCGGCTCTGCTGGTCGGCACGCTGCGCGCCGGCGCCGCTTCACTGCAATTCCAGACCGGCATCGAACCCGAGGTGGTCGATGTCATCTTGGCGCTCACCTTGCTCTTCGTCGCGGCACCGATAGTCGGGCGACTGTTGTTCCGTAAGCGCGCCATGAAGCAGACCACGGTCAGCTCGGGTTGGGGTGGCGCATGAGAGCTCGCTACGCCTACACCCTGACCATCGCGAT